>JBBINC010000165.1:0-5819 GCA_037444085.1 Acidobacteriota bacterium
CGCGCGGCCCCCCGAGACAGGGAAGCTGGGCACGGGGGGTTTCGCGGCGGAGGCGAGCGGAGGGGAGCTTTGCTCCCCGGAGCGTGGGGGCGCGGGGGGCTGGAGCGAGGGCGGTTGGGTGGGCGGAGAGCGGAGCCCCCCGCCCACGAAAGCCTGGGGGGCCGGCGAAACCCCCCGACAGGAAGACACGGGCATGGTCACGGTCACGGCCCCCGCGTACGCCCACCTGCCAGACCGGCATGGAGGGGCGCAGGAGGTGTCGTCGGGAA
The DNA here is from genome assembly GCA_037444085.1 of Acidobacteriota bacterium. Taxonomy (GTDB): domain Bacteria; phylum Acidobacteriota; class Thermoanaerobaculia; order Thermoanaerobaculales; family Thermoanaerobaculaceae; genus CALEVZ01. The sequence continues at coordinate 270 of JBBINC010000165.1, forward strand.
CTACGTCAGCCTTGGCACGTATTTCGCTTCATGCCGGTTGGTGCGGCGCTCGCCAGGGTCTGACGAACAAGCTGGTGCGTGCTCGCGCGGTCGCGGACAGGCGAAAGCCGTGCCATGATGGCCGGCCGAGCGGGTACCGCGTGCCCGCCGCACGAGAGCGCTGAAGACGTGAAGGAGGATCGATGCGGCGACTGATGTGGACGATCACGGGGGCACTCCTGCTCCCCACACTCGTGGTGCCCCGCTTTGCCGCCGCAGCCGAGCCGGTCGCGCCAAGCCCGGTGACGGCGCTGCGACGGGCGCTCGAGGCGGCGGGCGGAATGGATGCGCTGCGCCGCCTGGCGGTGTTGAAAATGGTCGTCGATCGCGAGGAGATCACCCTCGATGGCAAGCACACGCAGACGCAGCTGGTCCTCTATGTCCGGCCTCCCGGCCCCGTCCCGGGCCGGCTCGAGATTCCCTCCGCCCGAGTCATCGCAGGTGACGACGGCACCGGCGGCTGGGCACAGGTCGGAGGTGTCGCCGACACCCGCGCCAACACTCCTATTATGGTCAAACGCCTGATCACCACCGATCTTTTCCCGCTCCTGCTGCCCTTCTCTCTTACCTGGGACGGTGTCACCGTCACCGCCGTGAGGCCCGGCACGGTCGATGGGAAGGCAGTGTGGCAGTTGCGGGTGGAAACCAGCCGCACCTTCTTTTACACGCCGCAGATCGCCAACGAATGGCTGGTCTCCTTGGACCGCGAGACCTTCCAGGTGATTCGTGCCGAGAGCCCGTATACCGACCTGGGACGCGGCATCGTCGCGGACGGCATGCGCATCTCCTGGCCCAGCATCCAGATGGTCGAGGGTGTCCGCCTCCCCGCCCTCCTCCGGGTCATCGGGCTGGACGCCGCCGGCCAGGAGAACGCGCACACCCGATCGGACCGCGTCGCGGTGACCCGGACCAGATCGGAGGAGGCGGCGGCGCTGTTCGTCAACCCGTCACCATCTTCCCAGCCCCAGCTCCCAGTGCTCCGGCCGCCCCCGGGCCTGGGCAAGGGACAGACCTGATCGCGCGCTACAATCAGTCGTCGCCGGCATGACGGCGCAAGGGAGGTCCTATGCGACGCAGCGGTCCACTGTGCATCGTCATAGCTTTCGTGTGCCTGTCTGACTCCGCCGCCACGGCGCAGGAGACCCCGGCCGATCTCGCCCGCGCCATCGCCGACCTGCAACGGCAGCAGCAGGCGCTGCACCATCGGCTGGACCAGCTCGCCAAGGCGATCGACGATGTGGCGTGGTTTGAGCGCCTCGGGGACGTGGCCGTGGTCGACAAGTGGCGCATCACCGGCCCCCCCGACGCCAACCCGGCCAACCCCAAGGCGCCGGGGGCCAGGAACCCGATCAAGTTCTACACCTATACGTTCGTGCCGCGGGAGCGCGCGCCAGGGGAGAAGATGCCCCTGGTGGTACTGCCCCACGGCGGCGTTCACGCCGATTTCACCACCTACTACGCCCACATCGTGCGGGAGCTGGTGAGCCAGGGCTACATGGTACTGGCCCCCGAATACCGGGGTTCAACGGGATACGGGCGGACCTTCTGGGAGCTCATCGACTACGGCGGCCGCGAGGTGGATGACGTCCATGCCGCCGCGCAGTGGGCCCTCGACATCTTCGGCGACCTCGACCCGAAGCGAGTGGGCCTCGTGGGGTGGAGCCACGGAGGGCTGATCGCGCTGATGGCGAGCTTCGCCCACCCTGGCGACTACGCCTGCGCCTTCGCCGGGGTGCCGGTATCGAACCTCGTGATGCGCCTCGGGTATCACGACTCCGGCTACCGCGACCTCTTCTCGGCCAGCTACCACGTGGGCACGACCGTACGCCAGGACATCGAGGAGTACAAGCGCCGCTCCCCCGTCTACCACGCCGACAAGCTCGCGATCCCGTTGCTCGTCCATACCGCCACCGACGACGAGGACGTCAACTACATCGAGGTGGAGCACCTCATCCAGGCCCTCAAGGCGGCCGGCAAGAAGTTCGAGTACAAGGTCTGGCCCGCCGGCACCGGCGGCCACTCCCACGATCGCCTGGACACCCCGGAAGCCCGCGCTGCCCGGCGCGAGATCTATGCTTTCCTCGCCCGCTACCTCAAGCCCCCGCGACCCGTCCGCTTCGACCCCTGACGTCGCTGTGGTCAGGGCTGGGGAAAAGCGCCAAGCTCTGGCATCTCCCCAGTGCAAGGCCTCCGCCCTTCGCCGCCCGCGGAATGAAGCCGCGGACCTCACCGCTCCCCGCGCTCAGCGTGGCAGCAGCGACGTCGAGCGGCATACGCCGCGGGCGTGGCCGAGGTAGCGCGCCAGCAGCCGCAGGATGGCCAGCCCATAGCGAACCGAGGCCAGCACCCCAATCTGCGATGCCTCCGGGAAGTAGCGCGTGGCAATGGGGATCTCGACCATGCGCAGATCCGCCAGTACGCCCTGGGCGATGATCTCCGAGTCGAAGACGAAGGCATCCGAGTTCGCCTCAAGTCTGACCGACTCCAAAAAGCGCCTCGAGTACGCACGGAAGCCCGAGTGAAACTCGGTGAGATCGAGCCCCAGCACGACGTTCTCCAGCTTGGTCAAGGCGATATTGCCCCAGTACTTCCATAGCGGCATGCCCCCCTCGCGCGCCCGGCCGCCCAGCATGCGACTGCCGAAGACGGCGTCGGCGCGCCCGGCGACGATGGGTTCAAGCAGCTCCGGGATGATGCGGGGGTCGTACTGATGGTCCGGGTGCACCATGACGACGATCTCGGCCCCCCTCGACAACGCTTCCCGGTAACAGGTCTTCTGGTTCCCGCCGTACCCCCGGTTGGAGCTGTGGCGAACGACCTCCAGCCCAAGCTGGCGAGCGATGGCGACGGTGTCGTCCTGGCTGGCATCGTCGACGAGGATGACCTCATCCACGATCTCCCGCGGGATGTCCGCGACGCACGCGGCCAGCGTGCGAGCCGCGTTGTACGCCGGCATGACGACGGTGACCTTGGGGTGCTGCGGCGGCGTCACCGCCGCGCCTCCACGACCAACTGGTAGGCAAACAGCCCCGGCCACAGGCGCGCCGCCAGTGCCGCCGCCTCCAGCACGAGCCGCAGGGGCCAGCGAGCGGTCGCCGCGAGCACCAGCGGCAGCGGTGGAGGAATGCCCAGCAGGCGCCGCGGCCGCAGCCCCGCGGCCCGCAGGTGGCGAAGCAGCGATCGTCTGGTGAAGAAATGCAGATGGGTGCTGTCCAAAATGCCCCGCGGGCGGTACTCGAAGCGACCGGCCAGCAAGCCGAGCCGCACCGAGACGAAGGCCACGTTGGGGACCGAGACGACTGCCAGCCCGCCGGGAGCGAGCAGCCCGGCGAGCCAGGAAAGCGCCGCTGCCGGCTCCGCCAGGTGTTCGAGCACGTCAGCCGCCACGACGATGTCGAAGGGCGCCTCGGCGAGCACCGGGTTGCAGGCAACATCCGCGTGATACATGGCGGCGTAGGCCGGCGCGGCGACACGGGCCGCGTCTGCGTCCGCTTCGATACCAACCACGGTATGCCCCATCGCCGCCAGCGCCGCCCCCAGGTATCCCTCTGCCGTTCCCACGTCCAGCACCCTGACCGGCGCAGGCGGTATCAGCGCCAACACGCGACGGTGGGAGGAGTGGGGGAAGTCCTTGAACACATAGGCGCCGCAGGGGCTCATACCCGGCACCATACACGATCCAGGGCGACTCCTCGCCCCCTCCCTGCGTGCTAGACTCAACGCCGTGCGCACTGTCGCGTGCGTCTTTATCGCCGCCGCCGTCGCCGCCTCCTGCCACCGCGGACCCCGGCCCCTGGCCCGGGTGGGAACCCGCGTGGTCACCGTGGCGCAGGTGGAGGACTACCTCCGCCGCGAGACCGGCAGGGAACCGAACACGTTGGCGCCTGCGCTGGCTGCGACGCTGCTCGAGCTCTACCTCAACGAGGAGGTGCTGCTCGCCTCCAGCGATCGCCCCACTCCCGCGACCCTGGCGGGCGAGGCGCGCAGCGCGCTGGTGAGACAGCGGCTGGGGGAGTTGTGCCCGCCTCCTCCGCTTCCCTCGGACGAGGCCCTTGCGGCCCACGCCGCGGAGCAGCCGGCGGTGCCGGCTGGCGGGGAGCGACTGCTGCTACGCCAGCTCATCCTTCCCGACGCCGCTGCGGCCAGGTCGGCCCGCGAACGCGTGCTTCGCAACGAGGACTTCGAGGATGTCTCAAGGGCCGTCTCCCGTGCTCCCAACGCCGCCTCCGGCGGCATGCTCGGCTGGATGGACCGAGGGCAGCTGCCACCCGAGTTCGAGGCGGCGGTGGCCTCGCTCCCCAGCGGAGGCGTCAGTGCACCGGTGGTTTCCGACGCCGGCTGGCACGTCTTCCAGGTCGTCGAGAGGCGCACCGGAGTGGCTGCCGAGGAGGTCCGGCAGCGCGCCCGCCTGACTCTCGCCGCCCGCCAGGCCGAGGCAGCGCAGCGCGCCTGCCTGGCGCGTCTCGCTGCCGCTCTCGAGATCCAGGTCGACTGCCGGGATGCGACCTTCCCTTGTCGTAACCCGTTCGAGGAGAAATCATGAGGAGACTTCTTTCCACCTGCATCGCGGCCGCTCTGGTGGGCGTGCCCACCTCCGCCGAGGTGGTCGAGGGGATCGTCGTTCGCGTCAACGAGCGGATCCTCACCATCGGTGACATGCATCGCCGCGTCCTCGAGAAGGCAGCCGAACTGGGGAAACCGATCCCGGCCACGGAGTACCCAGCGCTGGTGCAGGAGGCGGCCGATGAGCTGTGCCTGCTCGAGCGAGCCCAGGAGCTCAAGATCGAGATCGCTCCCGAGGAAGTGGACCAGGCGGTGACGCAGCTTCGCCAGAGCAACCGCATCGAGACCGAGGCAGCGTTCGACGCCATGTTGCGCGAGATGGGGCTCTCTCTGCCCGGCCTTCGCTCCAGGCTGCGCGATACCATCGCCATCAACCGCGCGCTGCAGAAGGAAGTCGGGGAACTTCCCATCACCGAGCAGGAGTTGAGAAGCCGGTACGAACGCGAGCGCGACGCCTTTGTGTCGCCGGAGAAAGTGCGTATCGTCCACGCGGTGTTTGCCGCCGGCGACGAGCAGCAACGCCAGCGCGAGCTTGCCCGCGCCCGCCGCCTGGCTGCGGCGGCCGCGAGCGGCGGCGACCTCGCTGCTCTCGTTGCCGCGGAGGTGGAGCAGGGAAACGCCTCGGGTGGCGACCTGGGGGAGCTGGCCGTTCCCGACCTGCGGTCCGAGGTGCGCCAGGCCGTGCAGGCGCTGCAGCCGGGAGAGATCAGCGAGCCCTTCGCGACCTCGGCAGGCGTCCACGTGCTCCAGCTCGTCTCCCGCACGCCTCCCACCGTCAAGCCGTTCACTCCCGAGGTTCAGGAGCAGCTCTACCAGAAGGAACTCGCCGAGCGCTATCAGGCCCGCCTGCGGCTCGTGGTCGACAATCTGAAGCGGCGCTACGTTGTCGAGACCCGTCCGGAGCTGTTCACCCCGCGCCAGGGTTCGTAGGCCAGATCGCCCCAGCGG
>JBBINC010000166.1:0-5694 GCA_037444085.1 Acidobacteriota bacterium
GGCCCCATCCTGCCCCAATCAAGTGTCCTTGAAGGAAACTGTGGGCCGGGGGAGGAGGGGGTGATCAGCAATGCTCATTTTCCGACTGTCCGTGGCCGTGCCGGTGCCCGCGGAGGGCGATTGGTGCGGTCGAGGGCCAAGGTGGGAGGGGGAGGCGAAGAGCTGCGAAAGAGACGCAAAGACCGTATTTTCCGTTGACTTTGTGAAATCCATCGCTATACTGCCGAGCCGGGAAGGAGGGGGGAGTGGCCGACTACATCCCCATACTCGTCTTCACAGCGGTAGCGTTTTCTTTTCCCATCATCACAATTCTCATCGCCAAGGCGATCCGGGCAGGCCGTTTCGACCCGGTGAAGGCCGAGCCGTACGAATGCGGCGTGATCCCGGCCAGCGAGGCGTTCGATACGCGCTTTTCCATCCGCTACTACCTGATCGCCGTGCTCTTCGTGGTGTTCGACGTGGAGACCGTGTTCCTCTACCCCTGGGCGGTGATGTTCAAGAAGCTCGCCCTGTTCGGCTTCATCGAGATGCTCGTGTTTCTCGGGATTCTGGTGGTCGCCTACGTGTACGCGTGGCGGCGGGGAGCGTTGAAATGGGTCTGATCGAGAACCGCTTCCAGCCCAACCTGCTCACCTCGACCTATGACGCGATTTTCAACTGGGCGAGAAAGAACTCGCTGTGGCCGTTGCAGTTCGGCCTGGCGTGCTGCGCCATCGAGATGATGGCGGCGCTGGATAGCCGCAACGACATGGCGCGCTTCGGCGCCGAGGTGTTCCGGGGTTCGCCGCGCCAGGCCGACTTGATGATCGTTTCCGGCACGGTGACCGAGAAGATGGCCCCCATCGTCCGCCGCCTGTACGACCAGATGGCCGAGCCCAAGTGGGTCATCGCCATGGGCTCCTGCGCCATGTCCGGCGGGCCCTACCGCACCTATGCCGTGACCCAGGGGGTGGACCGGCTCATTCCGGTGGACGTCTACGTGCCTGGCTGCCCCCCGCGTCCCGAGGCGTTGATCTACGGGCTCATGCAGCTGCAGAAGAAGATTGACCGGCGCAGCATCGCGCGCAAGGCCGGCTAGGAGTTGGCGATGGCGGACGAAGAGAAGGTAGCGCCGAGGGCGAGCGAGACCGCCGGCGAGCCAACCGCCGGCGCCCCGGCTGCCCCCAAGCCGCCGTGGGAGGAGAAACCGGTGGCGCCGGTGCCGCAGGACGCCGCCTCGCACGCGCCGGTGGCGGAGCTGGAGGCGGTGCTGCCGGGGGCGGTGGTGGGGGCGGTTGAGATGGCCGGGCAGGTGACCGTGATGGTGCCGCTGGAGATGCTGCTGCTGGCCTGCCGGGCGCTCAAGGACACGCTGGGGTACGGCTTTCTCGTGGATCTCACGGTGGTCGACTGGCAGGCGCGGGAGGCGGGACGCTTCGACGTCGTCTACTGGTTGCACCGGCACCGGGACGAGACGCGGCTGCGTCTGAAAGTGGCCGCCGCCGAGGGTCAGGACGTGCCCAGCGTCACCGGGGTGTGGAAGGTGGCGGACTGGATGGAGCGAGAAGCGTTCGACATGTTCGGCGTCTACTTCGCCGGCCACCCGAACCTGGAGCGCATCCTCACCTGGGAGGGATTCTCAGGTCACCCCCTGCGCAAGGACTTCCCGATCGAGGGGGTTGATACCGGCGCCGCCATCTACCCCGACGTGTTCCCGCCCGGGGGCGGGCCGGCGGCCGGTGGGGGGGAGGCGTAGCCCATGGAGACCGCCGCACTGAAGGCCTTCGCCGACGCCGAGGAGATGGAGGTCTCCTTCGGACCGCAGCATCCCTCCACCCATGGCGTTCTCCGGCTCATGGTGAAGGTGGACGGGGAGCGCATCCTGGACGTCAAGCCGATCATTGGTTACCTGCACCGGGGGACCGAGAAGCTGTTCGAGCGGGAGACCTACAATGGCTGCATCCCGCACACCGACCGCATGGACTACACCGCGGCGGTGACCAACAACCAGGGGCTGGTCGGGGCGGTGGAGAAGCTCATGGGGGTGACGATTCCACCCCGCGCCGCCTATCTGCGCATGATCCTGGCCGAGCTGCAGCGCCTGGCATCTCACCTGGTGTGGCTCGCCACCCACGCGCTGGACATCGGCGCCCAGACGCCCTATTTCTACTGCTTCGAGGAGCGGGACAAGATCCTCGACCTGTTCGAGGAGTACTGCGGCGCGCGGCTGACCACCAACTGCATGCGCGTCGGCGGCATGCCCTTCGACCTCACCGACGGTTGGACCGACCGCTGCCGCGTCTTCGTCGAGCAATTTCCCGCCAAGGTGGAGGACTGGGAACGCATCCTCACCAAGAACCGCATCTGGCGGGAGCGCACGGTGGGCGTCGGCGTGATCTCCGCCGCCGATGCCGTGGAGTGGGGGCTGACCGGCCCGCCGCTGCGCGGCTCGGGGCTGCGCTGGGACATCCGCAAGGTCTTCCCCTACGACCGCTACGACGAGGTCGAGTTCGACGTGCCCATCGGCACCAACGGCGACACCTACGATCGCTACCTGGTGCGCATGGAGGAGATGCGCCAGTCGGTGCGGATCATCCGCCAGTGCCTGGTGCGCCTTCCCGACGGGCCGGTGATGGCCAAGGTTCCCAAGGTGATCAAGCCACCCAAGGGCGACGTGTACTTCTCCGTCGAGGCCCCCAAGGGTGAGCTGGGGTATTACGTGGTGTCGGAGGGGGGGGACACCCCCTACCGGCTGCACGTGCGACCGGCGTGCTTCATCAATCTGCAGGCGTTGCCGGAGATGGTGCGAGGGCAGCTGGTGGCGGATCTGGTGGCGGTGATCGGGACGCTGGACATCGTGCTCGGGGAGATCGACCGATGATGGCGGCTGGAGTCAGGAAGGCGGCTCGGCGGGGTGGGGGGAGGGACGATGCCTGAACCACTGATGACCTACCTGGTGATCCCCCTGGTGAAGATCGTGGTGATCCTGCTGGTGCTCATCCTGGGGGCCGCCTACCTCACCTTCTTCGAGCGCAAGATCCTCGCCTACATCCAGATCCGTCTGGGGCCCAATCGTGTCGGTCCGAAGGGCTGGCTGCAGGCCATCGCCGATGCTTTGAAGCTCTTCGTCAAGGAGGATCTCACCCCGGCCAGGTCGGAGAAGTTCGTCTTCCTGCTCGCCCCGGTGCTGATCATCGTCCCGGCGCTGTTGGTGTTCGCGGTGATTCCCTTCGGTCCCGGCGATATCTGGCGTCTGACCGATGTCAATGTGGCGCTGCTGTTCGTGCTCGGCGTGTCGTCGGTGGGGATCTACGGCATCATCCTCGGCGGCTGGTCCTCGAACAACAAGTACTCGTTCATGGGAGGGTTGCGGTCGGCGGCCCAGCTGATCTCCTACGAGGTTCCGATGGGCTTCGCGGTGGTCACCGTGGTGGTGATGGCGGGGAGCCTGTCGCTGGTGCGCATCGTCGAGGTGCAACGAGAGCTGGGGGTGTGGTTCTTCCTGCCCGGCATCGTCGCCCTGTTCGTGTACTTCGTGTGCGGCGTCGCGGAGACCAACCGCAATCCGTTTGACTTGCCGGAAGCCGAGTCGGAGCTGGTGGGGGGGTTCCACACCGAGTACTCGGGGATGAAGTGGGCGTTCTTCTTCCTCGGCGAGTACGCCAACATGATCGTCATCTCGGCCATGGCCACGGTGTTGTTCTTCGGCGGTTGGCTTCCTCCCTTCCCCAATCTGCTGGCGGCATTGTGGGCGTCACCGGCGCTGGCGTGGATTCCGCCCCCCTTCTGGTTCCTCGCCAAGGTGGCGGCGTTCATCTTCGTCTACATGTGGTTTCGCGGCACCTTCCCGCGCTACCGGTTCGACCAGCTGATGCGGCTGGGGTGGAAGGTGTTGCTGCCGGTGAGCCTGGCCAACCTGATGCTGGTGGCGCTGGGCGTGTTGCTGGCGGGAGGCCCGCGATGAGTCTCAAAGACCGGATCCTCGCCTGGATCCCCCTGGAGCTGGTACAGGGACTCGGGGTGACGGGCAAGTATCTGTTCAGGAAGAAGGTGACGGTGCAGTACCCGGAGAGGCGCCTGCAGCCGAAAGACCGCTTCCGCGGCATGTTCGGCTTCTCCGAGGAGCGCTGCATCGTCTGCCACAACTGCGCCAAGGCCTGTCCGATCGACATCATTCACATCGCCGACCACTTCGAGGAGTTCGAGGTGGACGGCAAGAAGCGCAAGAAGAAGGTGCTCGATCGCTTCGACATCGACGTGAAGCGTTGCATGTTCTGCGGCCTGTGCGAGGAGGCGTGTCCCACCAAACCGCTGGCCATCTGGTTGACCACCAAGACCTACGAGACCGCTGCCTTTGAGCGCAACGAGCGGCTGTACTTCGACAAGGCGCGGCTGCAGAACTGGGACGGGGTGCTGCCGTTCCCCGGCGTGAAGGCGCCGGCGGACGGGGGAATGCCGGAGAACCCCAGGGCCGGAAAGAAAGCCGCAGGCGGGGAGAACGCGTGATGATGGACTTCGTGGTGGCCAACGTCGTGCCCATCGTCTTTTACACCGCCGCTGTGCTGGTCGTCGCCGGGGCCGCCGGGGTGGTCTATTTCCGCAATCCGATCCACGCGGCGCTGTCGTTGCTGGCCACGTTCCTGGCGGTGGCCGGGTTGTTTGTGCTGCAGCACGCCGAGTTCATCGCTGCCGTGCAGATCGTGGTGTACGCCGGCGGCGTCATGGTGCTCTTCCTGTTCGTCATGATGCTGGTCAACGTGCGCACCCTGCCGCGCGAGTACCAGTACGTGCGCTCCCTGCTGCCCGCCGCCGTGGTCACGGGCGGGTTCCTGGCGGCGGTGGTGGCCGCCGGTCTGTTCGCACGTTCCTACCTGGCCGCAGCTGATGCGGCGGCGCTCACCACCGTGGACGGGCAGGTGATGGGCAACACCGAGGCGGTGGGATGGGTGCTCTACCGCGATTTCCTGCTCCCCTTCGAGCTGGTCTCGCTGGTGCTGCTGGTGGCCATGCTGGGTGCCATCGTCATGGGGCGCCGGGACCGCCGCGAGGAGGACGCAGCCGAGGAGGTGCGCGCGTGATCACCGTGACCCACTACCTGGTGCTATCGCTGGTGCTGTTCACGCTCGGCGTGGTGGGCATGGTGATCCGGCGCAACTTCATCACCCTGCTCATGTGCGTGGAACTGATCATCAACGCGGCGATCATCAACTTCATCGCCTACGCCCGCCACCTCGGTGACGTCACCGGGCAGGTGTTCGCGGTGTTCCTGATCACCATCGCCGCCGCCGAGGCGGCCATTGGACTGGGCATCATCGTCGCGCTGGTGCGACTGAAGCAGACGGTTCAGCTCGACCAGGCCAACGTGATGCGCGGGTGAGGTGGCGAGCGCGATGAAAGACCTGCTCTGGCTCGTCCCTCTCTTTCCGCTGCTCGGCGCCGTGGTCAACGGGATGATCGGCAACCGCCGCGGGTGGTCCCATCACGCCACCTCGCGCGTGGCGCTGGCCGGCTCGGGTCTGGCGCTGCTGGCTGGGTTGGGCGCCATCGCCGACTGGGCGATCACGGTTGGCACCCACGGCGTGCACGTGAACCGCCTGTTCACCTGGATTCCTGCCGGGCTCGCCACCACCGCCGACGGCTTGCTCGCCAACTTGACCGTGGACTTCGCCCTGCGGTTGGACCCGCTGTCGGCGGTGATGCTCTTCTTCGTCACCT
>JBBINC010000167.1:0-5616 GCA_037444085.1 Acidobacteriota bacterium
GCCCTGTACCGCGCCGTCGCCAACAAGTACTACGTGGATGAGGCGTACGAGGCGATCATCATCCGCCCGCTTGCGGCGATTGCGCGCTTCACCTGGAAGGGAATCGACACCGTGGCCATCGACGGAACGCTCAACGCCTCCGCCTTCTTCACCGAGATCACCGGCGACGTTCTTCGCTTCGTGCAGACCGGCAACGTGCGCAACTACGCCCTCATGGTCCTGCTCGGGGCGGTTGCCGCAGCGGTGTGGTTGCTGGTCTAGGGGGCGCCATGCACGACACCCTGCTCTCGACCCTTATCCTCACGCCCGGCGCCGCCGGCCTCCTGCTCCTGCTCCTGGCGCCGCGCCGCGCCGACACCTTCGTGCGCTGGGCCGGGTTGGTGACCTCCCTGGCGACCCTCGCCCTGGCTGGCATGGCCTGGGCGCGCTTCGACGCCTCCAATCCCGGCTTCCAGCTGGTGGAGCAGCGCGCCTGGCTGCCGCAGATCGGGATCTCCTACAGCCTCGGCATGGACGGCATCGCCCTCGTGCTGGTGCTGCTCACCGCCCTGTTGCAGCCCCTCGTCTTCATCTCGTCGTGGCTGTCGATCAGCAAGCACGTCAAGGGGTACGTGTCCGCCATGTTGTTGCTCGAAACCGGCGTGCTGGGCGCCTTCCTGGCCACCGACCTGTTTCTCTTCTACGTCTTCTGGGAGCTGATGCTCATCCCCATGTACTTCATCATCGGGGTCTGGGGCGGCGAGCGACGCATCTACGCGGCGGTGAAGTTCGTCCTCTTCACCCTCGCCGGCTCCCTCCTCATGCTGGTCGGAATCCTCTATCTCGGATACCTGCACCACGCCCAGCACGGCACGTGGTCGTTCGCCTACAGCGACATGCTCACGCTGGACATCGCCATGGGCAGCGGCTTCTGGGGCTCGCCGCAGCTGCTTCTCTTTGCAGCGTTTGCCCTCGCCTTCGCGATCAAGGTGCCGGTGTGGCCCCTGCACACCTGGCTCCCCGATGCCCACGTCGAGGCGCCCACTGGAGGCTCGGTCATCCTGGCTGGCATCCTGCTGAAACTTGGGACCTTCGGCCTGATGCGCTTCAACCGGCCGCTGTTTCCCGAGGCGTGGGAGGCGGCCACGCCGCTGTTCATGACGCTGGCGGTGGTGGCCATCATCTATGGTGCCTTCGTGGCCTGGGCACAGAAGGACATCAAGAAGCTGGTGGCCTACTCGTCGGTGTCGCACATGGGCTTCATCATTCTCGGCCTGTTTGCGGGGACGGTGGCCTCGACGCAGGGGGCGCTGATCCAGATGATCAACCACGGCCTGTCAACGGGCGCGCTGTTCATGCTGGTCGGGGTCATCTACGACCGCCGCCACACCCGCCTGATCGAGGACTTCGGCGGCCTCGCGACGGTGATGCCGGCCTACACTTTCGCCTTCCTCCTCGCCACCCTTTCCTCCATCGGACTACCCGGCCTGAACGGCTTCGTGGGGGAGTTCCTGATTCTCGCTGGCGCCTTCGCCAAGCACCCGATCGCCGTGGCCTGCGGAGCGACCGGCATCGTGCTGGGCGCCGTCTACATGCTCTCCCTGGTGCAGCGAGTCTTCTGGAACGCCCTGGTCCACGAGGAGAACCGCACGCTCGCAGATCTCACCTGGAGGGAGTGGCTCGCGTTTGCTCCCCTGGCCGTGTTCATGGTCTGGATCGGCGTCCAGCCAGGCACCTTCCTTGCTCTTTCTGAGGCGGCTGTCCGCCAACTGATCGGAGGCTAACCGCGTGACCTCCAACGACCTCCTCGCCATCCTTCCCGAACTCGCGCTGGTCCTCGGCGGTGGTGTCCTGGTGCTGGCCGAAGTCTTTGCTCCCTCGCTGCGGCGTGCCTTCGGGGTGTTGGCTGCCGCCACCGCCGCCGGCGCCCTGACACTTCGCTGGACCCTGGCCGCTGACTCCTTGGTGTTCAGTGCGGCACTGCGTATCGATGACCTCGCTCGCTTCGTCGACACCTACGTGCTGGTCGCCGTGATCCTCGCCGCCCTCGTCGCCGTACCGTACCTGGACCGCACCAGGCAGGCATTCGGTGAGTTCTACGGTTTGCTGCTGTGGGCCGCCGCCGGCGCCATGGTAATGGCCAAGACGGATCACTTCCTGGTGGTCTTCGTCGGGCTCGAACTGCTTTCCATCAGTCTGTACGTTCTCAGCGCCTTTCACCGGACCAGCGGCGTCTCCCTGGAGGCCGGCTGGAAGTACCTGGTAGTCGGGGCTTTCGCCGCCGCCATTCTGCTCTTCGGCATCGCCCTCGCCTACGGGGCCACGGGCACCTTCTCCCTCGCCGAGGTCACCGCAAAGGCCGCGGCCCGCGAACTTCACCCCACCCCCCTTCTTCTCGCCGGGCTGGCGTTCATCCTCGCCGGCTTCGCCTTCAAACTCGCCGTCGTACCCTTCCACGCCTGGGCGCCGGACGTCTACCAGGGTTCGCCGACGCCCGTCACCGCCCTCCTGTCGGTCGTTCCCAAGGGAGCGGTACTGGTGGTCCTGGCACGCATCGCGGCGGCGTTCGCCCCCGCCACCCTGACGCCCCAGTGGCTGCCCATGCTGGCCGCCGTGGCGGTGGCCTCGATGACCCTGGGGAACCTGGTGGCCATCGCCCAGCGGGACCTCAAGCGCATGCTCGCGTACTCCGGCATCGCGCACATGGGGTACGCCCTGGTCGGCCTGGTGGCGTTCGGCCGCGACGGGTTGGCCGGGGTGCTCGTCTACTTTGCCGCGTACACGCTCATGAACATCGCCGCCTTCGCCGTGGTGGCCGCCTTCTCGGAGAGCGAGGACGAGCCCCACCTGCTCACCGATCTGGCCGGTCAGGGGTGGCAGCGGCCGGTGCTGGCGTTCGCCCTCAGCATCGCCATGTTCTCCCTCGCCGGCATTCCTCCCACGGTTGGGTTCACCGCCAAGTTCCTGGTGTTCCGGGCCGCGATCAACGACGGATGGGTCTGGCTCGCGGTGGTGGGCGTCCTCAACAGCCTGGTCTCAGCTTTCTACTACGTAAGGGTGGTATTCTATCTGTACATGAAGCCGCTGCCCAAGCGCGAGCCCGACTACGCGGAGCCATGGACGATCCGGTTGGTGGCGGCCGGGTGCGCGGCAGGGGTGGTGGGATTCGGCGTCCTCCCGGCTTGGTTGCTGGGCCTGGCGGAGGCCGCTGCCGCTGCCCTGGTGAGGTGACGCATGGCCTTTAAACGCTACATCCCGGTGGAGAGCATCTCGGAGCTCACCATCAATCGACTCTCCGTCTACCTGCGATGCCTGCAACAGCTCGAGCTGGAGAGCGTGATGACCGTCTCCTCCCAGGAGCTGGCCAACCGCTTCCACCTGAACTCGGCGCAGATCCGCAAGGACCTGGCCTATTTCGGGGAGTTCGGCATTCGCGGGGTCGGCTACAACGTCGCGCAGCTGCGCGAGCATCTGGTCAACATCCTGGGTCTGAACGAAGAGCGCCGGGTGCTGGTGGTAGGAGCCGGCAACCTGGGCATTGCCCTGTCCCACTACTCCGGCTTCAACACGGGCGGCTTCCGCATCGTGGCCGTGCTGGACGCGGACCCTCACAAGGTGGGCAACCGCATCCCGGGAGGCTTGAGCGTTGAGCCGGCCGGCGAGCTGAGCAGGATTGTGAAAGAGCGGAGAGTGCACATAGGAGTCCTCACCGTGCCCGCCGCCAGCGCCCAGCGAGTCTACGACGAACTCGTCGGCGCGGGGGTGCAGGCAGTGCTGAACTTCGCGCCGGCACAGCTCAAGGGACACAACGAGGTCAAGCTCAAGTCAGTGGACCTCAAGATCAACCTGGAGTTGCTCTCGTTCTTCTTGAGCCATGCGTCCCGCATGGCTTCGGTGGGATAGCAGCGAGCAGCCAAGCACCGGGAAAGCTCTCCCGCTCTACTCCGGCCTCCGCGCTTGGTCCGCCCGGGTGCTGCGCAGGATTTCCCGCACCCGGCGCTGCAACTTTTCCTGGCGGCTTTGCTGCACGGCGAGCTCGGCGCGATACGCCTCCAGCAGGGCCATGGCATCGGCCCGAGCCGGCGACGGCCGCGCAGATTCGATGAGCTTTTCGTGTTGGCGCTCCAGTGTGACACGCTGCGCCTCCAGGAACTCCCGGCTGGCTTGGTCGCGGGCCACCTTGAGTTGTTGATCCAGCTCTTGCCGGGCCCTTTCAAGCTCCGCCTTGAGCAACGCCAGATCCTCTTCCTGCCGCTGCAGCGTCACCAGGCGTGCCACCTCTTCCCGCACCCAGACGTAGCGGCGCCAGTCCACGCCCAGGGCGGCCGCCGCCTCGCGCTCGGCGGCCGACAGCTCTTTGACCTTGGTGCCGACGTCCCCACCGGTTCGCAGCACGTCCTCCAGCGATTCCTCCAGCCTCTGCAGCGCCTTGCCGCGAACCGCGAGGAGCGATTCCAGATCAGAGCGGGCAAGCTGCATGGCTGAAGTGGCCACCGGCGGGGATGGTGGCACTGTCGGGGCAACCGCCTGCTCAGACGGCCTGCAGGCCGCGGCACCCACAACCGCCGCCAACGCGATCGCCCGGAACCAGCCACGCCCACCCACGAGGACGAGGCTAGCACCTTCCCTCTCACCCGCAAAACCGCTACAGTGGCGCGCGATGGGCGAGTCGCCGAAGCGGATCGGCAAGTACGAGATCGTCGAGCAGATCGGCATGGGGGGGTTTGGCGTCGTCTACAAGGCGTGGGATCCCTTCATCCAGCGCTGGGTCGCCCTGAAGACCTGCACCGCCAGCGACGAAGAGGCCACCAAGCGCTTCTTTCGCGAGGCGCAGCTGGCGGGCGCCTTGCAGCACCCCAACATCACCCTCATCTTCGACTTCGGCGTCGAGGACGCGACCCCGTACTTCGTCCAGGAGTTTCTTTCCGGCACCGATCTGGACGAACTGCTCAAGCAACAGCGGCTCTCTCTTGCCGGCATTCTGGGCATTCTCGTGCAGGCCTGCACCGGTCTCGAGTTCGCCCATTCGCGCGGCATCGTGCACCGGGACATCAAGCCCGCCAACGTGCGCGTCCTCGAGGACGGGTCGGTCAAAATCATGGACTTCGGCATCGCCAAGCTGATGGAGTCCGACTCCAGGCTCACCCAGACCGGCGTGGCGCTGGGAACCGCCGGCTACCTCTCGCCGGAGCAACTCACGGGCAAGCCACTTGACGCCCGCACCGATATCTTCTCGGTGGGGGTGATGGCCTACGAGCTGGTGACCGGAGTGCGCCCATTTGCCGGACCCAACATCTCCAACGTCATCTATCAGATCTTGAACCAGGATCCGCTCCCTCCCCGGCGCCGCAACCCGTCCTGCCCCGAACTGCTGGAGACCGCCGTGTTGCGCTGCCTGGCCAAGGATCCGGAGCGCCGCTACGCCACGGTGCGGGATCTCTCCGCCGATCTCAAGCGGGTGCTGGCCTCGCTTCCCAGCACCACCAAGGAAACCACCAGCACCGGCGCGGTGCGCGACGAACTCTCCCGCACTTCCTGGGGACCGGAGCAGGCGGTGACCGCTCCCACCGAACTGGCCGCGCGGCCGCTGCAGCGCCTGCCGGGGGACGCCCCGGCGCCGTCACCGGCGCGGCGGCG
>JBBINC010000168.1:0-5528 GCA_037444085.1 Acidobacteriota bacterium
GCAGGCGCATGAGCGGGTCGGAGGTGCCGGGCTTGCCCTGCGCCGGGATGCCGTCATTGATCGTGATGTAGGGGAAGTAGGGCGTGCTGGTCTCCGGCGAGACGAGCTGCACCCACAGGGCGACGTTCTCCGCCTGAGCCGGGGTCAACCCCATGTCGGTGAGCACGTCGTTGATCTGGAAGAAGCCCGAGAACGGGCCGTAGCTCTTGGCGATCTGGGCTGCGCTTCCTTCCGGCGCCGCGGTCACCTTGACAGCTGTGCGGGCCCCCTGGTTGTGACGTGGCACCAGCCCCAGGTTGATCCGCGCCTGCCCGCCGGGCACAGAAATCCAGCGGGGGGCATACCAGGCGTTGTATTCGTAGAGGAACGGAACGTCCATGCCGAAGGTGCCCGAGGACGCCTGGTTGAACACCTTGAGTTGCAGCCAGCGGTTGGGGTAGTTATGATGGTGGTAGTAATACTGCTGGAACACCGCCATGTACCCCTTTTCGCTGCCGGTCACACCGAACAGCGACTCGAGGGCGTTGGGAAACATCTGGGTCTGGTATGGTTGCAGCACAAGCTCCTTGGTGGCGTTGGGTGTGCCCGTATGGTTGCCTTCCTTGAAGTATTGAAAGAACAGGCGCCACGGCATGTGCCAGCCGTTGAACACCGACAGGTGGCTCTTCCACAGGCTGCCGCCTGCGCCGCCGATTCTGGCGATGTTTGGCGCCCAGGCGCGGCTGGAGGAGCCGAGGCTCGAGCTGGTGTCGGTGCACCGCGGGTCGAACGCCGCCTGCAGATCGGTCATGGGAGTGCCGGCGGTGTCGCGGGTGAAGCGCACGCTGAAGTACTTGGTCCGGTCGTCCTGATTCGGCGAACCGTACCCGAGCACGGGGAAGGCGTGCTTGAAGACGAGCAAGTTCCACCCCTGCTTGAAGGTGACGGGGCTCTGGTACTCGTCGGCGGTGAACGTCTTGGAGCCCCCGCTGGTGCGCTGCACGACGAGGGTGCCGTTGACCCACAGCTTGAAGTAGTCGTGGGCTCCGACCCAGGCCTGGCCGGCGCGGGCGTTGGGCGCGAAGACCCAGGTGACGAAGTAGCGCACCTGGTCGGTGGTGTCGTAGTTGTAGCAGAAGCCGGTCGCGGTCTGAACGTATTCGCGGTAGCCGTTCCACTCACTCGTCTGCACTCGCCCAGCTCTGTCTGTCCATTGGTAGATACCGAGGGCCGGCGACGCAGGGTTGTCGGTCATTCCTTGCCCAGAACAGCGCCCGTCGATTCCGGCCTCAGTGACCCGGTCTTCGTCGATGGTGCTCGGGCGGGTGTAGGAGTGAGTGAGCCAGTGGGTGATGAACTGCTTCTCAAACAGGGGCGCAGCCATGGCGTGGCCACCAACTTCCGCCGTGGCACCGGCCGAGAAGAGCGGCGCACCGATGGTGGCGGCGAATTCGTCGAGGCTGACTCGACCGGCCAGAAGGTCGGCGAGCAGCTCGGGCTGCGCGCGCTGCAGCATCTCCGGCGAGAAGCTCGACAGCAGGTCGCGAGGGCTGCTCGCGCACCGATCCGGTGAGGCACCCATGGCGACGGCAGGGAGGAGAAGCAGGCAGGCAACGATGGCGGGGGGGCGACGCATGGTGAAGCTCCTTTTTTGAGGTTTCCTGAGATCGGAATCTAGGCCCCAGAAGCGGAGACTGCCAAGGCAGCGGCGTGCGCTCCGTCACGACCCGAGCGAAGGGCGCGGCGGCGTCACCCCGCAGCCGCGACGGGGCCGTGGCGCAGGGTGATGAGGTCGATCTCCGGCGGGGATCCGTAGCGCACCGGCAACAGGCCGCTGACCCCGACGCCGCGGGAAACGAAGAGGATGGCGTTGTCGCGCAGGTACGGCCCGACGACGAAGGGCGTGGCCAGCCGGGCGAGGTTGAGGCGGCCGGCAGGATGGGTGATCTGGCCGCCGTGGGTGTGGCCCGACAGGGTGATTTCCGCGCCCTGCTCGACGCCGCGAAACCAGCCGTTGGGCTGGTGGCAGAGCAGCAGGCGGAAGTCGGCCGCGGTGCGCTGGAGCACGCCGAACTCCGGCCCCCACGCGGGCGCCGCATCCAGGTCGTCGACACCCGCGACGAGCAGGCGCGCCCCGCCCCGCTTGAGAAGAGCGGCGCGGTTGACCAGCGGCGTGATGCCGACGGCGGTCAGCGCCTCGATGGCGAGTTGGGCGCCGGCCATGTGGTCGTGGTTGCCGAGGATGCCGTACAGCCCCAGGGGGGCGTCGAGCCCGGCGAAGCCGTGCACGAAGATGTCCGCATCGACGTCGCGGCGATCGAGCTGATCGCCGGTGAAGACGGCCATGTCCGGCGCCAGGGCCTCCACCAGCTCCCGTACCCGCGCCAGCCGGGATGGGGGCATGTAGGTGCCGGCGTGCACGTCCGAGACCTGCACCAGGCGTAGACCTTCGAACTCGGCGGGCAGGGACGGGTGCCTCAGGGTGACGATGCGCACCAGCGGCAGCTCGGACTCCGCGTGCCACCGCGACCGCACGGTGCGCAGAATCCTCCCCGGAAAACGCTTGCCCCGTAGCTGGTGAGGGAAGTTGTTTTCGGTCAGGTAGCTGACGGTCCGCATCGCTGCGCGTCGCACCTCGAAATTCTACCACGCCGGGCGCTCTGCTAAGATCCAATCGCAATGTCAGCGGACAGCCCGGGAGAAACGCTGCTGGTCGGTCTGCGCGGCGTCCCGCCCCTCGGCGCGGCGCGCGTCGGAGGCGAGCCGCTGCTGGTGGGACGAGAGCACGGGTGTGCCTTCGCCATCCCCGACCCGACGGTATCCCGCCGCCACGCCCGACTCTGGGTGGAGGACGGCCAGCTGGTGGTCGAGGACTCCGGCTCCTCCGGAGGTACCTACCTGAATGGGACCCGGGTGGCCCGCCACGCGGTGCGGCCGGGAGACACACTCCGCTTCGGTGTGCGCGCCGCGTACGTGGTCGAGATCGATGGGGCCTCCAGCGCCCTGGGGCGCGCCGCGCTCGCCGGGGGCGGGGACACGGTACGCCACCTGCACACGCTGCTGGACGTGGCGCGCGCCGTCAACTCGACGACGGTCCTGTCGGAGGTGCTGGAGGTGGTCTTGCGCTCCGCCGTGGCGCTGGTTGCCGCCGACCAGGGGTGCGTGGTCGTGAAGGACGAGTCCGGCCAGCGCCGGATCGCCGTCGTGCACCCGCCGGGACAGACCGAGGCCGGCTGGGGAGAGGAGAGTACTCTGCTCGACCGCGCCATGCTCGAGCGCCGGACGATCACCGCCGAGCAGGGCACCGACCCCGACATGTCGGCGATCCACCGCGGTTTCACTTCGGCGGTGGCGACGCCGCTGCTGGTGGCGCGCCGGCATCTGGGGAGCGGCCGGGATTCGTCCTTTGCCGCCAAGGTGGAAGTCCTGGGCGGCATCCTGCTGGAGCGCCGAGGCACGGCCATCGGTTTCGCCCGGGAAGAGCTGGCGGTGTTGGAATCCCTCGCCGCCGATGCGGCGGTGGCCATCGACGGCGCTCGGCTGTACCGCGAGTCCCGCGCCAAGGCGCGCATCGAGCACGAGATGGAGCTGGCTCGCACCATCCAGCGGGCACTCCTGCAAGATCCTCCCGAAGCCCGGTTCTGCGACGTCTTCGCCCTCTCCGCGGCGGCGCGCACCGTGGGCGGCGACCTGTACCACGGCTTCCGCCGGCACGACGGCACCCTCGCCCTTGCCGTCGGCGACGTCTCGGGCAAGGGCGTGGCCGCAGCGCTGATCATGGCCATGGCGCAAGGGTTGCTCGGCGTACTGCACGATCTCTCGCTCTCCCTGGTCGAACTCGCTTCGGCACTCAACCGCAACCTAGCGCGATCGAATCCCGGCAACCGCTTCCTCACCCTGGCGGCGGCGCTCGTCTCACCCGATGGCGAGGTGCAGGTGTGCAACGCCGGTCACTGCCCGGTGGTGGTGCTGCGGCGCACCGGGCAGCTGGAAACGGTTCCGGCCAGCGGGCCAGTTCTGGGGATTGTGGAAGGCGTGGAGTGGAGCACGACCGCCCTTCATCTCCAGCGCGGCGACGCCCTCGTGCTGTACTCCGACGGCGTCCTGGAGTCGTTCGCCCCGGATGGACGAATGTTCGGCGAGGAGGGCGTGCACCAGACGCTGCAGGCCCGCGCCGGGCAGCCGCCGAGGGCGATCGCCGAGGGCCTGATGATCGCCGCCTCCAACCACCGGCACGGCAGCGAGCCGGACGACGACGTCACCATCCTGGCCGCCCGCTACCGTGGTTGAGAAGCGCTTCGCAGGGTGATCATCGTGATCTCGGCGGGACGGGGCAGGCGCATCCGCGGACCCCAGGTGCCGGTGCCGCGGGAGACGTACAGGGTCATGTCTCCCACGGCGTATCGCCCTTCCAGGTAGGGGTACTGCAGGCCGGTGAGGTAGCCGAAAGGCCAGATCTGGCCGGCGTGGGTGTGGCCGGCGAGCATGAGGTCGACTCCCGCGGCGGCGGCCTCTTCGACGCGCCACGGGGTGTGGCTCAAGAACACCGTGAACCCCTCGGGACGGCTGGAGAGCGTCGCGGGGATAGGGTCGCCGGCGTCGCCAAACTGGCGCCGGGCGGTGAGGTCGTCCACGCCGGCGATCACCACCCCGGGGAGAGGCTCCGCCCATTCATCCCGGAGCACGCGAAACCCCGCCTGGCGGAGCACCTCCACGGAGGCGTCGAGACCGGCGTAGTACTCGTGGTTGCCGCTCACCGCCCACACGCCAAGGGGCGCCGTCAGGGCGCGCAGCTCGGGGAGCACCTCGGCCACGCGCCGGGCGTTGCCGTCCACCAGGTCGCCTGTGACCAGCACGGCGTCGCCCGCCAGCCCGTTGACCTGCGCCACGACGCGCCGCAACCAGCGCGCATTGAGCAGCGCACCGATGTGCAGGTCGGAGATCTGCACCAGCCGCAGCCCGTCATGGGTGGTGGGGAGCTTTGGCGAGACGATGACCACCTCCTCGACCACCGGCGCGCGTGTTCCCTGGACCAGGGCGACGGCGGCGAGCAGCAGGGCGATGCTCGAGGCAATCGTGCGAGCCGCCGGGGCAAGCCGCGGCACGAGCCAACCGAAACCGGTGAGCAGGTCGGCGATGAGCAGGCAGGCGACCAGCAGGAAGAGCGCTCCCAGCCAGGCAGCGCCGAGCCACTCGATGGGGTGGGCGAGCGCCGTGTGCCCCCGCCGTTCGAGGATGCGCGCCAGCGGGTAGGCAAGCCAGAGCAGCGCGAAGCCAGCGACGAGAAGTCGGTGGGCGAGGGGGGAATCCAGCCCCGGCAATCGCCACAGTCGCCCCAGTACGTAGGCGTGCATGGCGCTCCAGATTGAAAGGACAACGACGAAGAACACGGCGAACCTCCAGGTCTCGCTCACGACGTATTGCTACGTCGCGGCACGGGAGAGGATTCCCGCAGGGGAAGGCGCGGAGGGGGACGCAGCGTGCGGATCTCGAGAGATCGGGCGCCCCAGAAGGTCATCTGAACCCGCCGTTCCCATCTCTCGTCATCC
>JBBINC010000169.1:0-5501 GCA_037444085.1 Acidobacteriota bacterium
CTGGAGCGAGGGCGGTTGGGTGGGCCAAGAGCGGAGCCCCCCGCCCACGAAAGCCTGGGGGGCCGGCAAAATCCCCGGCAAAAGGTCATGGTAGGTGTTGCGAACCCAACGCGCTACAATGTCGGCATGCGCCGGGAAAGCGACCGCATTGCGGAACTCTCGCGGGAGATCGACGCCAACCCCCACTCCCGCCAGTTCTACCAGCTGGGCGAGCTGCTGCGCCGCGAGGGGCGCGCCGAGGAGGCGTGCGCGGTGCTCGTGCGGGGGCTGCACTACTGGCCCAAATACGTGGCGGCGTGGGTGTCGCTGGGGCGGGCCGAGCTTCAGCGGTGTGCGGCGGCGGAGGCGTGTGGGGCGCTTGAGAAGGCGCTGGAGCTGGATCCGGAGAATCCGGTGGCGTGGCGCCTGCTGGCCGAGGCCCAGGAGGGGGCGGGCGAGCTGCAAGGCGCGGTGGCGGCGATGCGCCGCGCCGCTGTCCTGGTGCCCGGGGACGAGACGCTGCTGCAGGCGCTGCATCGCCTCGAGGCGCTGGCGGAGGCACCGTCGCCCGAGGCGGTGGCGGGACCGCCGCCGATGCCGGAGGCGGGCGCGGCGCAGGAACCGGCTCCGGCGGCAGAGGAGGAAGTCGACGTGGAGGAGACGGCGGTGGTGCCGTTGCGCGCCTTGCCGCTGCCGGCGCCGTTCGCGCTGGCAGCGGCGGTGGCGGCGGTGCATGACGCCCCGCCGATGCCCATCGAGGAACGGCCGGTCGCCGGAGCCGTGGCGGAGCCGTTCGCGATGGTCGGGCCGGAGCCGGAGGCGGAGGTCTGCGGCGAGCCGGAGGCTCAGGCGCCGCTTCTCGCAGCGGCGCCAACGCCGGCACCGGCCCCCACGCTGACGGCGCCGTTCGGGGAGGTGGTGCGGCCGGCGCCGTTGCCCGGCGGGGCAATACCAGAGCTGGCGGGTGAAGTGTTTGCGGTCGAGGCCCCGGTAACCGCGGCGGCGCTGGAGGACGTGTTCGGCGCGGCTAAGGAGCCGCCGCCGGCGCCGGCGGTCAGCCAGGCCGCCGCGGCCCGGCAGGACGTGCCCCCTGGGGTCACGCAGGCCCGATTCGTGGTGCCGATTCCACCGCCACCGGTGGAGGCTGCGCCTGCGGCCGCCGCCGGGGAGGCGGTGGCGCAGGAGCCGCTCGACGAGGCGGAGCCGCCGAGTGCAAGCGCGGCGGTGGCAGGGGAAGTGGTGGAGGAGCTCTGGCCGCCGCCCTGGGTCGAGGACAGGACACCGGAGGCGGCGGTCGCGGCGGCCGAGCTGGTGGCCAGCGTGGGGGCGGCGCGTGCCTTGATTCGCGCCGAGCGGCTGGCCGAGGCGGCGGCGATGCTCGAGCGGCTCGTGGAGGAGCGGGGTGAAGTCAGCGAGGCGCGCGAGCTTCTTGAGCTGGTCCGCGACATGCTGGAACCGATGCCGGTCGAGCTGCCGCCGCCGTCGCCGCGCGAGCGCAAGATCGCGGCGTTGCAGCGCTGGTTGGCCTCCATTACAATGGCGCGCGAGCGGGCGGCGTTATGACATTCACCGACGTGGTCAACGGCGTGATCACCTGTGCGGGGGTGGTGGGGACGGCGATCGCCGACCGAGACGGCATCGCTGTCCAATCGTGGGGAGACGCGGAGCAGATCGAGGAGGTGGTGGCGGAGTTCTCGGCGTTTTTGGGGGAGGTGCTTTTGGCCAATCGCGAGTTGCACCTGGGAACGCTGGAACAGCTCCAGGTGGTGGGCTCGCAGCGCCAGGTGATGGTGACCATGATCGTCGAGGACTACTTCCTCATCACCATCGTGGAGCGTGACGGCAACCCGGGGGGCGCGCGCTTCGCCAGTCGCGTCGCCGCGCACCGGTTGCGCGGCGAGTTCGTGTAGAAGTCGGGGAAAGGAGCGGGAGGTGAAGCGCTTGGGCGGCACCGCCGGCCCCGCCTTCGGGTCAGTGACGACGGAAGGCGCAGGTCCGCGGAGCGGGTGAGGGTGGCCGGGGACACGGGGCAGCGAAAACGGCGCCGACCGGCGAGCAAACGCCGTCGCGGCGCGAGGAAAGGGCCGGAGATTGAGCATGTTCACCTACGACGAGCTGTGCCAACTCATCCGGGTTGTGTCGGAAACCCGCGTCGGCGGGGTGGAGCTGGAGCGCGACGGGTCGCGGCTGCGCATCGACGGCGTGCCGCTGCCGCCAGCGGTTGCCGGCACGCCGGTGCTCGCCCCCACCCTTCTGGCGCCGCCGCCCTTCGCGTCGCCCGCAGTGGCGCTTCCCGATACCGTCCCGGCCGCGGCCGGCCGTTCCGCCCCCGAGGGCGAGGTGGACGATGGCTCGCTCAGCTTCGTGACGTCTCCGATCGTCGGCACGTTCTACCGCTCCTCCAACCCCGAAACGGAGCCGTACGTGAAGGTCGGCGACCATGTCGGGAAGGGTCAGGTGCTGTGCATCGTCGAGGCCATGAAGCTGATGAACGAAATCGAATCGGACACGTCGGGAACAGTGGTCAAGATCTACCCCGAGAACGCGCAGCCCGTGGAGTTTGGAGAGCGGCTGTTCGCGATCCGGCCGTGATGGGGCCGGCGGCGAGATGATCCAGAAGGTCCTGATTGCCAACCGCGGGGAGATCGCCCTGCGCATCATCGCCGCCTGCCGGGAGATGGGCCTGTCGACGGTGGCGGTGTTCTCGGAGGCGGACCGGACCAGCCAACACGTGCGCATGGCCGACGAGGCGGTGTGCATCGGGCCGCCGTTCTCCAAGGCGTCGTACCTGAACATCACGGCGGTGATTTCCGCGGCGGAGATCACCGGCGCCGACGCCATCCACCCCGGGTATGGCTTCCTGGCGGAAAACGCCGCCTTTGCCGAAGTCGTGCAGGAGTGCGGGCTCACCTGGGTGGGACCGCCGCCCGCCGCCATCCGTCTGATGGGGGACAAGGCGACGGCGCGCCGCACAGTGGCGGCGCGGGGCGTGCCGGTGCTGCCCGGCTCGGCGACGCCGCTGGCCTCCCGCGAGGAGGCGGTGCGCCTGGCCGGGGAGGTGGGATTCCCGGTGATCCTCAAGGCCTCGGCCGGGGGCGGTGGCAAGGGGATGCGCGTGGCCGCCGACGAGCGCGAGCTGCGGCACGCTTTTGACACCGGTCGCCACGAGGCGGAACGCGCCTTCGGCGTCGCCGACGTGTACCTGGAGAAGTATCTCCCCGCGCCGCGCCACATCGAGGTGCAGGTGATGGCCGACTCCTTCGGCCGCGTCGTCGCCCTGGGCGAGCGCGAATGCTCCATCCAGCGCCGCCACCAGAAGCTTATTGAGGAGGCTCCGTCGGTGGTAGTCACCGAGGAGCTGCGCCGCGCGATGTGCGACGCCGCCGCCGCGGCGGCCGAGGCGGTGGGGTACCGCAGCGCCGGGACCGTGGAGTTTCTCTACGACGACGGCAGGTTTTTCTTCATGGAGATGAACACCCGCATTCAGGTGGAGCACCCGGTGACCGAGGAGGTGACCGGCATCGATCTGGTGGTGGAACAGCTCGCCGTGGCCGCCGGCAAGCCGCTGTCGTTCCGGAGGCGGCCGAAGATCGTCGGCCACGCCATCGAGTTCCGCATCAACGCCGAGGATCCGGTGACCTTTGCGCCGTCTCCGGGTCAGATCACCGAGTTGGCTCTGCCGGTGGGCCCCGGAGTGCGACTGGAGACGCACATCTACGCCGGCTACCGGGTGCCGCCGTACTACGACTCGCTGGTGGCCAAGCTCATCGTGCACGGGCGCGACCGCGCCGAGGCGATCACGCGCTCCCGCCGGGCGCTGGCAATGTTCCGCGTGGACGGCATCAAGACCTTGATTCCGCTGCACCAGCGGATCATTTTGGATCCGGACTTCCAGGAGGGGCGGCTTTCGACCCGCTTCATGGAGCGGTTCGTGCAGCCCGCGCCGTGATCAGCGGGGGGCCCTCGCGACGCGCCGATGCGGGTCTTTCTCGTCGGGTTCATGGGTGCAGGCAAGTCCAGCGTCGGGCGCGCACTGGCGTTGCAGGTCCGCGCCCTCTTCGTCGACCTGGACACGCGCCTGGAGGCGGCGTATTCGGCCTCGGTAGCGGACATCTTCGCTCGTCATGGCGAGGCCGCTTTCCGGGCTGAGGAGTCCCGGCAGCTGGCGCGCTGCGGCGGCTTTGCCAGGGTGGTGGTGGCGACGGGGGGGGGCACGTTCGTGAGCGAGGCCAATCGGGCGCTGATCCGCCGTCTGGGGGTGTCGGTGCACCTTGACGTCACCTGGGGAGACGTGTTGCGCCGCCTCCCCGGCAAGCGCGCCGAGCGCCCTCTCTTGGCCAACCCCGAGCAGGCACACAGGCTGTTTCTGGAGCGCCTTCCCGCCTATCGCCAGGCGGACCTCAGTCTGCGCCCGGGACCCGGCGAGACGCCGGAAATTCTCGCGGCTCGCATTGCCTTACAGTTGCTGGGCACGCCGTGAGGTACCTCATCTTTTCCGACGTGCATGCCAACCTTGAGGCGCTGCGCTCCGTGCTCGCCCATGCCGCGCGCAAGAAGCGAGACGCGGTGCTGTTTCTGGGCGATGCCGTGGGGTACGGAGGAGCACCCAACCAGGTGCTGGAGCGGCTGCGCGCCCTGAAAGGGCGGGTGGTCTCGGTGCGCGGCAACCACGACCGCGTCACCCTGGACGCCTCCAAGGGGGCGGTGTTCTTCAACTACCATGCGCGGCGGGCGGTTGAGTGGGCGGCGGGCGTGCTGACGCCGGCCAACCGCACCTTCCTCAAGCGCCTGCCCCGGGGGCCGGTGGATGTCGAAGATGGCGTCGCCATCTGCCACGGCTCCCCCGCCGACGAGGACGAGTACCTGCTCACCGAGATGGAGGCGCTCGAGGGTTTCCGCGCCAGCGGCGCGTTCGTCACCTTCTTCGGCCATTCCCACGTCCCCTGCATCTTCGAGGTGGAGCTGGAGGGCGGCCGCCTGTCGCTGTCGGGTTACCCGCTGCGCGGCTCCCGGGTCACCGTCGACCTGCACCCGGATCGGCGCTACCTCATCAACCCGGGGTCGGTGGGCCAGCCCCGTGACCGCGACCCGCGCGCCTCCTACGCCATCTATGACAGCCAGGCTCGGCGCCTGTCGGTGTTCCGGGTGCCGTACGACGTGAATGGGGCGCGCCGCCGCATCATTGCCGCCGGCCTGCCGCAGATCCTGGGCGATCGCCTGCTCCACGGCGCGTAGCACGGTGAGAGGGCGAGACGGTGGGCAAGGAAAGGCGCGGGAGGCGAGACGGAGGACAGTTGCCGCTCGCGGTCTGTGACCGTGAGCTTTCTCTCGGGGGGTTTCGCCGGCCCCCCAAGCTCCTTTGGGCGGGGGGCTCCGCTCTCCGCCCACCCAACCGCCCTCGCTCCAGCCCCCCGAGCCCCCACGCTGCGGGGAGCAAAGCTCCCCTCCGCTCGCCTCCGCCGCGAAACCCCCCGTGCCCCCCTCGGCGCGGCGGCGAAGCCGCACGCGCCTCGAATCTCGCC
>JBBINC010000170.1:0-5428 GCA_037444085.1 Acidobacteriota bacterium
GCGCCAACCGCTCGCCCCCGCCCCCCCGCTTGACACGACCGACCTACTCATAGAGGTCCGTCCGTGACGGTGACCGTGCCTGTCCGTGGTAGGATGCGCGCCCACCGGAGGACATGACGACCCCATGAAGAACTTTCGACGGAGTGGGTGGGAACCACGCGTGACCTCGCCTGCCGGCGCCCCGCCGGCGGGTTGGCGCGTGATGGGGGTCTCGCTGATCGCCATCGCGACAGCCTCGGCCATCCCAGCGACCCCGCAGGTCGGCCCATGGCACGACGAGATCACCGTCACAGCCTCGCGGCTGGGCGAGGGGGCACCGCGGCGCCGGCTGGCGACCTTGCGCCGCGCCGAGATCGCCGCCCTGCCGGTGCGCACCGTGGCCGAGCTGGTCGCCTACCTGGCCGGCGGCGGCATCGTGCGGCGTGGCGCCCACGGCATCCAGAGCGACGCCCAGCTGCGCGGCAGCACCTTCGAACAGGTGGCGGTGCTCATCGACGGGGTGCGCGTCAACGATCCCCAGACGGGGCACTTCCACCTGGACATCCCGGTGCCTCTGGAGGCCATCGAGCAGATCGACGTGCTGCTCGGCCCCGGCGCAGCGGTGCACGGACCGGACGCCTTCGGCGGCGTCATCGCCGTCACCACCGGTCACGGGGGTGGCGCCCTCGTGCAGGCGCGCGGCGGCCAGCACGGGCTGGCGGAGGGGCGCGTCAGCGCTGCCTTTCCCGGCGGCTGGGTGGCCGGCCACCGCTCCCGCTCCGATGGGTTCGCGCCCAACACCGACTTCGAGGTCAGCGGCGGCGCCCTGGGCACCGGCGGGCAGGCCGGCGAATGGCGCTGGCGCGCCACCGCCGCCGCCGAGGCCAAGCAGTTCGGCGCCTGGGCGTTCTACTCCCAGCGATATCCCCAGCAGTACGAGGAGGTGACCACGGCCACAGTGACGGCCGTGGCCCTCCGGCCGCTGGGCGCGGCGACGGCCACGGTGCGTACCGCCGTGCGCCAGCATCGGGACTACTTCGTGCTGGACCGCCCCCGGCCCGAGTGGTACGCCAACCGCCATCGCTCGCGCAGCGCCACGGTGCACGCCACGCTCTCCGGCGCCAGCGGCGGGTGGCACTGGGCGGCCGGTGCCGAGGCCCAGCACGAGGCGCTTCGTTCCAACCGGTTGGGCAACCGGGTACGCCCCCGCTTCGCCCTTTTCGGCGAGGGATCGCGGCGGGTGGGGCGGTTCACTGGCGGGGTGCAGTGGCGCGCCGACCATTTGCAGGAGGTGGGGTGGCACTCCACCGCCGGGGTGGGAGGAGAGTGGGAGCTGGGTCGCGGCTGGTCGGCCGCGGCCTCGTGGGGGCAGTCGTTCCGCCTGCCGTCGTTCACCGATCGGTACTACGACTCCCCCACCGCGGTGGGCCGCGAGGATCTTGCCCCGGAGCGCGCCGGCACAGGCGAAGTGCTTCTGCGCGGTCCCGCCGCCGGAGGGTGGCTGGAGGCGGCGGTATTCACCCGGCGCGCCCGAGACCTGATCGATTACGTTCGCGACGACGACGGCCTGTATCGCGCCACCAACCACGCTGCCGTGCGCACCCGGGGCGCCGAGCTTGCCGCGCAGATGCCACGCCTGGGGCGGGCCACCCACCTGCGGGCCAGCCTCGCCTACCTGCGCTCGCAGCTGGACATCGATCCCGGGCGGTCGCGCTACGCCTTGAGCCACCCCCGTTGGGAGGGAACCGTCTCCGCCGCCGTCGCGTTACCCCTCGAGCTTCGCGCCGCCGTGGGACTGCGAGCCCGCCGCCCGCGCGACGGGGGCAGCTACCTCCTCGCCGAAGCGCGCCTGCAAGGTGCCCTCACCCCCTCCCTGGATGTGGAGCTGGCGGTCAGTAACCTTCTTGATCGCGCCGTGGAGGAGATCCCCGGCGTGCCCTTGCCGGGGCGTTGGGCCACCGTCGCCCTCAGCTGGCGGCGGGGCGCGCCGTGATCATCGCCACCCCGCTCTGCCGGCTGGGCCGCCGGCGGGGTGGAACTGGATATGCGACGACTCTCGGAACGCTTCTCGCCGCTGGGTGGGTGGCGCAGATCAACCGCTCCTTGGGAGGGGTGCCCAAGCGGCCGGTGGCGCAGGCGCTCGTGAACCTCGAGGGGTTGGAAGGCGACGCCCAGCACGACACCTCCCACCACGGCGGCCCGGAGCGGGCCCTGTGCCTGTACTCGCTGGAGCGCATCGAGGCACTGCAGCAGGAGGGCCACCCCATCTTCCCCGGCGCGGCGGGCGAGAATCTGACCCTCGGCGGCCTCCCCTGGGACGCGGTGGTACCGGGCATTCGCCTGGCCATCGGCGAACCGGTACTCATCGAAACGACCCGCTACACGAGACCATGTCGAACGATCGCCGCCTGCTTTGCGGGCGGGGCCATCGCCCGCATCGCGCACGCCCACCACCCCGGGTGGGCGCGCCTGTACGCGCGCGTTCTGCGCCCCGGCCGGGTGCGGGCGGGCGACCGCGTCACGCTGCTCGGCTAGCCACAACCGCCGCCGCCCGCCTCGCTGGCCTACACCATGCGCAGGAGGTGGCCCATCTTGTGCTTCTTGGCCTCCAGGTAGCGGCGGGTGTGCTCGGTGGGGGGAACCTCCAGCGGTACCCGCTCGACGATCTCCAGGCCGTACCCTTCGAGTCCCACGTACTTCTTCGGGTTGTTGGTCATCAACCGCATGCGCCGCACCCCCAACTCGCGCAGCATCTGCGCCCCCACCCCGTAATCACGCATGTCGGCGGGGAAGCCCAACCGCTCGTTGGCCTCCACGGTGTCGGCGCCGCAGTCCTGCAGCTCGTAGGCACGCAACTTGTTGAACAGCCCGATGCCGCGCCCCTCCTGCAGGAGGTAGAGCAGCACCCCGCTGCCCTCGGCGCGGATGCGCTCCAGCGCCGTCTCGAGCTGGGCGCCGCAATCGCAGCGCGACGAGCCGAACACGTCGCCGGTCAAGCACTGGGAGTGCACCCGCACGAGCACCGGCTGCTCACCGTCGACCTCGCCCATGACCAGCGCCAGGTGCTCCTCGGCAGTGACCTGGGAGCGGAACCCGATGACCCGGAAGTTCCCGTACCGGGTGGGCAGCTCCGGCGCCGCGACGCGCTCCACCAGCCGCTCGTGCCGCATGCGGTAGGCGATGAGATCACGTACCGTGATCAGGCACAGGCCATGCTCCCGTGCCACCTCTTCGAGGCGCGGCAGGCGCGCCATGGAGCCGTCGGCGTCCATGATCTCGCAGATCACCGCCGCTGGATACAACCCGGCGATGCGCGCCAGGTCCACCGAGGCCTCGGTGTGGCCGGCGCGCTTGAGCACGCCGCCGTTGCGGGCACGCAGGGGAAAGGTATGCCCGGGCCGGATGAGGTCTGAAGGACGCGTCGCCGGATCGAGGGCGGCACGCACCGTGGCCGCCCGGTCCGCTGCCGAGATGCCCGTGGTCGTGCCCCGGCGTGCCTCGATGGAAACGCAAAACGCCGTCTGGTGGGGCGAGGTGTTGTGCTCCACCATCGGTTTCAGATCCAGTTCGTCGCAGCGCGCCTCGGTCAAGGCCAGACAGATCAGCCCCCGGGCGTGCACGGCCATGAAGTTGATCGCCTCGGGGGTGATCTTTTCGGCAGCCACCGCCACATCGCCCTCGTTCTCGCGATCCTCGTCGTCGACGATGACCACCGGGCGGCCGCGGCGCATCTCCGCCGCGGCCTCCTCCACGGTGACGAAGCCTCGGGCGTTCTGCCCCGCCTCACTCATCCCCGTCACGACCCGCCTTGGGCCGGGGCCTGTGCCGCCTGGACCGTCATCGGCACCTGCACGGTCTTGGTCACGCCGCTGCCCAGCTCCTTCAAGGTGATCTCCAGGCGATAGTCGCCCGGGCGGCGGAAACCCTTGAGCGGCAGGCTCGACCCCATCATCCACAGGTCGTCGGTGATGGGCGACAGGGAGACGTTCTGGGTGGGCAGCTCGGCCACCTTACGGTCACCGAAGAAGAGGTGAAGGGTCAACTCGCCGTTCACCTGTCCTTCCGGGTTCACCGGCGGGCGCACGACGAAGCAGAAATAGGCCAGCGACTCGTCCGTGGTGTAGCTGTCGCCCAGGCGAGGCAGGATCCTCCACCCCCCGACGTTGAACGGATCACCGAGGTGCGCCTGCGCCTCCTGGCGCACGTCCACGCCCCAGAAGAACGGTGAGATATAGGTTCCCTCCTCGGGCACCTTGTCGGTGGTGATCGCCACCGTCGTGACGGCGATGGCAGTACCCTGCTTCAGCAAGGCCAGATCGACCTCCCAGGCTCCCGCCTCGACGGGGAGAGAGAACTCGTAGGCCCGTCCGCCCGCCACGCTCAGCGGCGCCGCCGCCACCACGAACGTCCCCGCCGACTCGCCGCCGCGCCGCGCGCGGCCGATCGCCTCATCCGCCGCCGCCACCGAGTCCGGCAGGAACAGGTGCACCCACACCGGGTGCATCAACGCCGACATCAGGCCCTCGCGCACGAGCACCTGCGCGCCCGCGGGCCACGGCCGCTGCTCCGCATCGAACACCGCCAGCTGCTGAGCTGTAGCGCTCTTGGACCCCGCCACCAGGCCGAGCCGCGGCACTTCGGTCAGCTTGGGGTGGAGCAGGGTGGCCGCGCCAGCCTCAAGCAAGCTCTTCTGCGCCAGTGAGTTACGCCGATCTGTGCGGGACAGCCCGAAATCGTTGGCCCCGACCTTGCTCTCCACAAAGATGAACAGCACCTGGTTGGCCTTCACACCCTTGGGCAGCTGATTTGCCGTGTACTCCCAGATTTCCGCGGCGCCCTGCTGGTCCAGTGATTCGGTCTGCCAACCTCCACCCTCGCCCAACTGTCCGCCGCCGACGCTCCCCGCCGGCAGCGACTGCACCTTGTTCGGACGGCCCAACACGATCAGGGCGCGCCCGCGATCACTCAACGCGCCCCGCTGCCTCTCCCAGGTGAACAGCTTATCCGCCGCAGCCACACGCTGCTCGAAGTCGAGCTTGAACTCGTTCACCGGCGTGTTGAGATCAGGATCCCTCCTCGCCCAGAACAGCTCCACCCACGCCTTCGCCTCGGCTTCCGAGGTGATCCTGGCGAACTCCTTCTTCTCTTCCTTGGTGGCGATCCACTGCGCCGGTCCCTCCAAGAACGCCAGGTACTCCTCGGCCAGCGCCGTGCCCGCCATGGTTCCCGCCACCCACGCCACCAGTGCCAGCCTCAGCAGTCCGCGTCTCATCGTGTCGCACCTCGCTTCCGCCCCGCCGAGGGGATCCCCGGGGCGGCGGCATGATACAACTTCATCTCCATCCCTCCCGCGGGGCCGCACGCCGCCCTCGGGCCATACTCGCACCGGGCACCGACACGCGCAGTCGGAATAGGAATGAGCAGTGCTGATCACCCCCTCCACAGATCC
>JBBINC010000171.1:0-5337 GCA_037444085.1 Acidobacteriota bacterium
CACGGTTGCTGGCGATCGCTCCGTAGTGGCGCGTTGATGCATGCCTTCACTGAAAGTAATGAGCTTCTGAGCCAAACTGGCGAACTTGGGCGGGAAGACGGCTGGACGGGCAGCCTCGCATCGCTGTGCTTGTTCGCCTATACTGAGAAAGTGACTCGTAGACCTTGCGGTGCGACGGCGGGAATCTCGAACTGCGTCGCAACCCGAGTCGCAGGGCCTCCCGCCCCGGGGGGGCGGCGGTGAGCGCGCCGCGGGGGCTGTGGGGGTCGCGCCTGGGGTTCGTTCTGGCGGCGGCGGGCTCGGCGATCGGCCTTGGGAACATCTGGCGCTTTCCCACCACCGTTGGCCGCAGCGGCGGCGCCGCCTTCGTGCTCCTCTACCTCGGCTGCGTGCTGCTCATCGGTTTGCCCATCATGCTCGCCGAGCTGGCCATCGGCCGGGCCACCCGGCGCAACCCCGTCGGCGCCTTCGCGGTTCTTGCCGGTGGGGGGCTGTGGCGATGGGTGGGTGGCCTGGGAGTGGTGACGGGTATCGGCATTCTGTCGTACTACAGCGTCGTGGCCGGCTGGACCATCGGCTACTTCCTCAACGACGTGGGCGGCACGTTCGCCAGCATCCCCTCGGAGGACTACGTCAGGGAGGCGTTCACCTCCCTCATCTCCAACCCGACCATGGCGCTTTCGCTGCACGGCGTGTTCATGGCCGCCACCATGGTGGTGGTGCTGGGCGGCGTGAAGGGGGGCATCGAGCGCGCCGCCAAGGTGCTGATGCCGTTGTTGCTGGCCATTCTGCTGCTGCTCGTGCTGCGCTCGGTGACTCTGCCGGGGGCGTCGGTGGGGTTGGAGTTCTACCTCAAGCCGGACTTCTCCAAGGTCACCTTCGCTGTCCTGATGGAGGCCATGGGGCAGGCGTTCTTTTCGCTGTCGCTGGGGATGGGCGCCATGATCACCTACGGCTCGTATCTCTCCGAGAAGGCGGATCTTCACACCTCGGCGCTGTGGGTGGTGGGCGCCGACACCGCCATCGCGCTGCTCGCCGGTCTGGCCATCTTCCCCGCCTTGTTCACCTTTCCGGGCCTGAGCCCGGCCGAGGGGCCGGGGCTCATCTTCGTGGTCTTGCCCAACGTGTTCGACAAGATCCCGGGGGGTCTGATCTTCGGTGCCGGGTTCTTCGTTCTTCTGCTCATCGCCGCGCTCACCTCGTCCATTTCGCTGCTGGAGGTGCCGGTGGCCTACCTCATCGACGAGCGGGGGTGGACGCGGCAGCGCGCCGTCGTGGTGCTGGGAACGCTGGCCTTCGTGCTCGGCGTCCCTTCGGCGCTGGGACATGGGGCGGTGGGGTGGCTGAGTTCGCTGCCTGGTCTTGGCGTGTCGTTCCTGGACGCGATGGATGCCATCTTTGCCAAGTACTCGCTCACCGTCGGAGGGCTGCTGCTGGCCCTCTTCGTGGGCTGGCGGTGGGGCATCGAGCCGGCCCTCGCCGAGATTGACTTCTCCCGCTCGCCCCGAGCCAACCGACTGACCTTCCGCGCCCTGGTGCGCTATGTGTGCCCGCTCGCCATCGCCGTGATTCTCGTCCATCTGACGCTCTCCAGCTTCGCAAAGTAATGCGACGCCGCGTCCCGGTAGTCGCCCTGGTGGCGCTCCTGGCTGCAATCCCCGCGTCGTCCGCGGCTGCGCTGGAGCTCTCGGCGGCTGGCGCCGCCCACACCGGCGGGCCGCTGTGGGTGAAGGTGAAGGTGACGCCTGACGGTGTGCCGTTGTCCGGCGAGGTGATCTTTCGGGTGAACGGCGAGTTCGTGCAACGGCTTTCGGTTGCGGCGGGTCAGAGCGAGTTCGCGCTGCAGCCGCCGGTCTTGCGGATGGGCTGGCACGAGGTGAGCGTTGACGCCGGCGAGGGGGGACGGGCCACGACCAGGATTCTGGTGATACCCGGGGCGCTCTCGGTGCTGCCCCCGCTGGTCGCCATTGCCCTCGCCCTCATCTTTCGCGATGTCCTGGTCTCGCTGTTCGTCGGGGTGTTTGCCGGCGCCCTGATTCTGGCCGGCGGTCACGCGCCTGCCGCCTTCGCCAGCAGCATCGATCAGTTCCTCCTGGGCGCGCTGGCCGAGGAGGACCACGCGGCGATCATCATCTTCTCGACGCTGCTCGGCGGCATGGTCGGGATCATCAATCGGTCCGGAGGCACCCAGGGGATCGTCGCAGCGCTGTCCCGGTTCGCCACGACGGCACGCAGCGGGCAGCTATCGGCGTGGTTGATGGGCGTGCTCGTCTTCTTCGACGACTACGCCAACACGCTGATCGTGGGCTCGACCATGCGTCCGGTGACCGATCGGCTGCGAGTTTCCCGCGAGAAGCTGGCGTACATCGTCGATTCGACCGCCGCGCCAGTGGCCAGCCTCGTGCCGCTGACCACCTGGATCGGTTTCGAGGTAGGGCTCATCGCCGCCGCCTTCGCCGATATCGGCGCGCCGTACAATGCCTACTCCACCTTCATCGCCACCATCCCCTACCGCTTCTATCCGATCTTCGCGTTGCTCCTGGGCTTCGCCGTGGCGTGGAGCGGCCGCGATTTCGGGCCGATGCTCGCCGCCGAGCGACGGGCGCGGAGGACGGGGGAGGTGCTCGGCGCCGATGCCGTCCCCCTCGCCGACTTCTCGAGCCGAATCCTGGCGCCTCCCGAGGGCAAGCCGCTGCGCGCCGCCAACGCGCTGCTGCCGATCCTCACGGTCATCGCGGTCACCGTGAGCGGGCTCTACCTCACCGGCCGAACGCAAGGCGGATCAGGTCTGGTGGGCGTGCGCGATGCCTTTGCCGCGGCGGATCCCTTCAAGGCGCTGCTGTGGGCCAGCCTGGCGGGAGTGGTGATGGCGGCCGCCCTGGCCACGGTGCAGCGAATCCTCTCCGTACGGGAGACCATGGCGGCCCTCGTCGAGGGGCTGAAGTCCATGCTGCTGGCCATGGTCGTGCTCATCCTCGCCTGGTCGATCGGCGCGGTGTGCAGCGAGCTGCACACCGCGGACTATGTGGTCGGTGTGACGCGCAGCATCCTCTCGGCGCACTGGCTGCCGGTGCTCACTTTTCTGGTGTCGGCGGCGGTGTCGTTCGCCACAGGCACATCGTGGGGCACCATGGCGATCTTGATGCCGCTGGTCGTTCCCATCGCCCACGGGCTGGCGGGCGAGACCGGGCTGTCGTTCGCCGACCCCACCTACCGCGTCCTCATGCTGGGGGCGATCTCCTCGGTGCTGGCGGGCAGCGTGTGGGGCGACCACTGCTCGCCGATCTCCGACACCACGGTGATGTCCAGCATGGCCACCGGGTGCGACCACATCGCCCACGTGCGCACCCAGCTTCCCTACGCGCTGGTGGTGGGGGTGGTGGGCATG
This sequence comes from Acidobacteriota bacterium, assembly GCA_037444085.1. Classification (GTDB taxonomy): domain Bacteria; phylum Acidobacteriota; class Thermoanaerobaculia; order Thermoanaerobaculales; family Thermoanaerobaculaceae; genus CALEVZ01. The sequence continues at coordinate 3,389 of JBBINC010000171.1, forward strand.
CTGGTGGGCGACATCCCCACGGCCTTCGGCCTGAGTCCCTGGATCTCGCTGGCGGTGGGTGCGGCGATCATCGTCGCCGGGGTGCGCCTGCTCGGTCGGCCGGTGGAGGCGTAAGCCGAGGTCAGAACACCACGTAGGAGCCGTTGCGCATCACCGTGGTGCGCTTGCCCCCTTTGACCACGACCGCGCGCGCCACCTGGATCGGGCTGCCCTTGGCGTAGACGATGTCCTGATGGAGCACGGTGGCCGGCGAGGCGAACTTGGATGGGCCCACGGTGCCGCCGAGGTGCTCCGAGCGGCCATAGGCCCAGTGGAAGCCGGCTTTCTCGTCCTCCAGTACGACGCCGGTGACGCGCGCCCACTCGTTGCACCCGAAGGCCACCTCGGCGACGTTGGCTCGCGCCGGGTCGGCCTCGAACAGCCGGCGCAGGCGCGCCGCCTCCTCTCCGGACCCCTCCACCTTGGCGATGCGGTTGCCCTCCACCCGCAGCACGCAGATCTCGCGGCCGGCGACCACCGGGATGCTGCCCGCGGTGCGCGAGGGGTCGCCGTGCAACTCGCCCTCGTAGGGAACGATGAACACCTCCCCGGAGGGCAGGTTGATGATCCGGTCCCCCTTCTTGTGGCGCGGCAGGAAGCCGTCGTCGGCCTCGGGCTTGCGGTGGCGGGTATCGAACACGCAGGTATGCCCGCTGGAGAACTCGACCTCGATGGCGCGCGCCCCCTCGACGATGGACAGCAGGATCTGGCAGCGGCGCGCCACTTCCCGGTAATCGGCGGCCAGCGCGCTCTGCTCCATTCGCTTGGCGACGCCCGGCAACGACGCCGCGCGGAAATCCGCCTTGCGCCGGGTGAGACTGTCGAGAGGCGCGGTGGCCGAGAACTGAGTGAGAAACGCCGCCAGCGTCGATGCCATGAGCACGTCGTCGAGGACCACCTCTCGGTCGTTGAGGCGGCCGGTGGCGGGAAGTTCGGCGTTGTTGGCGCCGGTGGCCTGGTAGGAAAGCAGTGGGTAGGTCGTGAAGCCGCGCCCCTGGCCCAGCGCCTCGAAGGCCCGCCGCCACTCCTCGGCCATTGCGCGCCGCTCCTGCCAGGCGGGAGTGTCCGCCGCCTCCTCGGCCGGCTCGTCGCACGCCACCACCACCGTCTCGCCCGCTTCGGGCTGGAACACGTCGGTAAGAAGCTTGATCAGGTCGAACGCCATCGCCTCACTCCCGCCGGCAAGCCTACCACTTCATCTCGCCGGCCGGCACCGGCGGGTTGTCCGGCCGCGGCAGCCGCGGAGAAGGCGGGTGGCCGGGCCGCTCAAGGGCTGTTCTTCGCCGTCGTCTGTCGGCTTCCACCGCACCTTGTCACCACGAGGGGAGTTGACCTGATTGGCGGCCCGTAGGGGAATCGAACCCCTGCTTCCGGCGTGAGAGGCCAGCGTCCTAACCTCTAGACGAACGGGCCAGCCGCAGCGACAAACTCTACCACGCCGGCGGTGAAGGTGTAAACCCAGGCTGGGCCCTCACGAGGTCCGCACCCAGCGGGCGATCTCCTTGAATGTCGGCTTTTTGCCGTACATGAGAATGCCCACGCGGTAGATCGCCGCGGTCACCCGGACCATGGCGAGAAGCGTCACGCTCATCAGCGCGAAGCACAGGACGATCTGCCAGGTCGGGGGAAAGGCCACGGTCATGCGCAGGAAGAACAGCATCGGCGAGAAGAACGGAAGCAGCGACAGGATCACCGAGATCGGGGCGTCCGGGTCGTTCAGGATCACGAACATGAGCACGAGTGGGATGGCCAGGAACAGGAAGATCACCGATTGCATCTGCTGTGCCTCCTCCTCCGAGTTGAAGGCCGCCCCGATGGCGGCGTTCACGGTAGCGAAGAGGAAATAGCCGAAGACGAAGAAGAGCACGAAGAAGACCAGGAGCTTCGGCGACAGGAGGTTGGCGGCGTTT
>JBBINC010000172.1:0-5252 GCA_037444085.1 Acidobacteriota bacterium
TGAGGCTACGGCCAGCCAGGAGTTTTGTCAATAATGCTGGACGTGGTACCTACCCCTTTCGGCCGCCAGCTCCTGCAGGTGTCGCTCGACTTCATCGAGAACGTAGTCGGGGGTCGAGGCGCCGGCCGTCAGTCCGATGCAGGAGACGCCGTCGAGCCAGGCGGGCTCAATGTCGGCGGCGCCCTGGATGAGGTAGGAGGGCTTTTCGCTGCGGCAGATCTCCCACAAGTGGCGGGTGTTGGCGGAGTGCCGCCCGCCCACCACGAGGATCAGCTGCACCTGCCGATCCCGGGTCAACTCCTGCGCCGCGTCCTGGTTTTCCTTGGTGGCGTAGCAGATGGTCTCGGCGCGGCGGGTGTTGGGCTGGACGGCCTCGATGTGCCGGACGACCTCTTCGTACTCGGCGGCGTTGAGGGTGGTCTGGTAGAGGACGCGAATCGCCGGGTAGCGGGACCAGTCCACCTGTTGCGCCTGTGCCAGCGTTGAGACGATGTGGTAGCAGGATGGATCGAGGTCGTGGGTGTAGCCGATCACCTCGCGATGGCCTCCCTCACCGATGAACACCAGGTGGGCGCCCTCGGCGAGGGCGCGCTGCGCCTCCTTGTGGATGTCGTAGACGAACTTGCAGGTGGTGTCGAGGATCTCGAGGCCGTGCTGGCGGGCGAGCTGGTGAAACGACGGCGGCACTCCATGCGCGGAGAAAACAATCACCGGCTCGCTGACCTGCTCGATGGCGTGCACGGTGCGCACGCCCAGCGCCGCCATTTCCTCGACCACCCGCTCGTTGTGCACCACCTGGCCGAGGATGGCGCCGCGCCCCCCCTGTCTGGCGAAACGCTTGACCTTGATGTCGGCCACCCGCACCCCGGAGCAGAAGCCGTACTTGGTGGCGCGCTTGATGATCAGTCCCCCGTCCATGCTGGCCCTCAACGCTCGCCAGCGGCGAATCCTTCCGGGCCGAGAGGGCCCAGGCGCTGCCGGTACGCGGCCACGGCGGCGAGGGTGTCGCCCCAGTGGTCGCCGCCGAACTTGGCGAGCACGGCGCGGGCCAGCACGAACGCCACCATCGCTTCGAGAATCACCCCGCAGGCCGGCACGGCGGTCACGTCCGAGCGTTCGTAGGCGGCGCGCGCCGCCTCGCCCGTGGTCAGATCCACCGACGGCAGGGGGTCGCGCAGGCTGGCGATGGGCTTCATGAAGGCGCGCAGGACGACCTCTTCACCGTTGCTGACGCCGCCCTCGATGCCGCCGGCGTGGTTGCTGCCCCGGCGCACGCCGCCGTGCCCTGGAAGGATCGGGTCGTGGGCGGCGGAGCCCGGGCGCCCCGCCGCCTCCAGACCGGCGCCGATGGCCACCGCCTTCACCGCGTGAACGGACATGGCGGCCTGGGCGAGCTGGCCGTCCAGACGCTCCTCCCAGGTGGCGTAGGAACCGAGGCCGGGGGGCAGGCCGCGGGCGACCACGCCGATCACCCCGCCGAGCGTCTCGCCCGCATGCTTGGCGGCGTCCACCAGGGCGACGAGTTCGCCTTCCCGCTCGGGGGCGACGGTGCGCAGGGGGGATTCGTCCTCGACCCGGGCGAGGTCGGCGAAGGAGGGCGGCCCCTCACACAGTCTCACCTCGCCCAGGGCGAGCACGCCGGAGCGCATCTCCACTCCGAGGTGGGCCAGCAGTTGCCGGCACACCGCCCCGGCGGCCACCCGGGCCGCCGTTTCCCGCGCCGAGGCACGCTCCAACACGTTGCGCAGGTCATCGAGGTGGCCGTACTTCCACCCGCCGGCCAGGTCCGCGTGGCCGGGACGGGGAGCGGTGAGGCGCTTGCGCGCCGCCTTGCCGGCCTCGATCTGCCAGGGATCCATCACCGCCGACCAGTTTTCCCAGTCGCGATTGCGCACGGCGAGCAACAACGGGCTGCCCAGGGTGACGCCGCCGCGCAGGCCGGCGCGGATCTCCACCTGATCGCGCTCGATTTTCTGCCGTCCGCCCCGCCCGTAGCCGTGCTGCCGCCGCGCCATCTCGCGGTCCAGGGCGACGCGGTCGAGCCGCAGTCCGGCGGGCAGCCCGGTGAGGACGGCCACCACTTCTTGTCCGTGCGACTCGCCGGCGGTGGTGAGGACGAGCGGCATCACCGCCTCCCGCCGCCGCCCGCCTCCAGGGTCACCGTGACGGTGAGGGTTTGTTCGCCCCGGCGGAGGAGAAACTCGACCTCTTCTCCCGGCTGGTGGTCGCCCAGGGCGTACATGTAGTCGTAGATGTTGCGCACCTCGCGGTCGCCGAAGCGCAGCACGATGTCTCCCGCCCGGACCCCGGCGCGTTCGGCAGGGGAGCCGCCACCCACCCCGGAGATCTTGAACCCCTGCCCCTCCCACCCGAACTCGGGGATCACCCCGGTGCGCACCTTGTAGCTGCGGCGGGTGCCTTGACCCTCCTCGGCGACGCGCTGGAACGTCGGCGGAGCGGGCAGGTCGGCGATGGCGCGAGTCAGGTCGGCGGCGAAGGTCGCCACCCTTGCCAGGCCCGGGTAGTCGAGCCGCCAGGCGTCGTCCGAGGGCCGGTGATAGTCCTCATGGGCCCCGGTGAACAGGAATAGCACCGGCACGGAGGCGGCGTAGAAGGAGGAGTGATCGGAGGCGCCGTAGCCGCCCCTGTCGGTGCTGATGGTGAGATGGTGGTTGGCGTTGAGCGCTTCGATGAGCTGCGGCCACTCGACCGCCGTCCCCACGCCGGAGACGGTGAGTCTCGCGCCCTCCTTGGGGCGGCCGATCATGTCCATGTTCAGCATGGCCACAACTCGCTCCCGGGGTATGGGGAGGTTCTGCACCAGGTGCGAGGAACCCAAGAGCCCCACTTCCTCCGCGGCGAAGGCGGCGAACAGGACGGTGCGAGCCGGGGGGCGGGCGGCGAGCGCGCGGGCGATCTCCAGCAATCCGGCTACCCCCGATGCGTTGTCATCGGCGCCGTTGTGGATTGCCGGGAGCTGCGGCTCCAGCGACCCCGATCCCTCCCCGCCCCGGCCCAGGTGATCGTAGTGGGCGCCCACCACCACCACCTCGGGCGCCCGCGCCGGGTCGCGGCCCGGCAGGAGGGCCAGCACGTTGTCGGTGGAGGCACGCTGCTGCACCACGTCAGCGGTCAGGCGAGCGTGCACGCCGAGCGGCCGGGAGGCCGGCTCCAGGCGTTCGTCCATGCGCCGCTGCAACTCGGCGAGAGAGAACCCCTGCGCCGTGAAGAGCGCCTCGGCCAGGGGAGTGGCGATGCCCAGGGCGGGCAGGCCGGCGTCGGCGAACGAAGCGTCGAAGGAGATCTTCACCGGCGCCGTGTCCTTGGCTTCTACCGGGCCGGTGGCCACCAGCAGGGCCACCGCCCCGCGCGCCCGCGCCTCCGCCGCCTTGCGCCGCAGCGCCATGTACGGCTGCAACTTGGACGAGGGATCGTCGCCGTGAGGTGAGAAGCGCAGGACGAGGACGACCTTGCCCTTGACGTCGAGGCCGGCGTAGTCGTCCCACCCCTCGTCGGCGGCGGGGATGCCGTAGCCGGCGAACACCACCTCGCCTGCCGCCTCGCCGGGGGCGGAAAACAGCAAGGGCGCGAACTCCTCGCCCGGCGTCGCCAGGCGCTCCCCGCCAGGCAGGGCCAGCGCCAGGCGATTGCCCGATCCGGGGGTGACTGCCGCCACGAAGCTCAGGCTCTGCAGGTAGGTGCCGCCGTCGCCGGCCGTCTCGAGACCGAGGGCGCGGAAGCGTTCGGCGATGAAGTGCGCCGCGATAGCGGCCCCGGGGGTGCCGGCGCGGCGCCCCTCGAGGGCGTCGGCCGCCAGGAAGTAAACGTCGTACTTGAGCCGATCGGCGGCGTCCTCGCGTTCCTGGGCGCTGGCCGCGCCGATGCTCATGAGGATTGCGGGAATGAGGATTCTGAGCCAGGTACGGTGTGCCATCACGCCTCCTTGACGGTGTAGAGTAACGCACTCGCCGGCCAGCGGAGCTTTGCGGCCGCCCGGTCCGGACGCCTTCGGGCTCCCTCCCAAGGGGCGGCGCTGAGGGGTGAGGGGGGTGCGCCACTGACCGCTCTGCGCGACGGGGAATGACGAGAGTCTGCCGGAAAAGCGCTGCGGAGGCAGCTCGCGCTGGCATCCAACACGTTGCCCTGGCCTTCGTACGACGTCCTCGACGGAGGTTGCAACTGCGCCTGCGGGCGTTGTGTACGGCCGCTCTTCCTGCCGGCGCCATGGCGGGCCTCGCTCTCGTCGCTCTCCCCGACAAGTTCCCATCATACAGATCGTCGGCACCGGGCGACGGTCGGTCGTTTTCATCCCTCCCCCTTGCCTTGAGACCGCCGAGGACGTATGCTTACACCGATGCTCCACCGTCTCCTCCTCGCCGGGCTTCTCTCGCTGCCCGCAGGAGTGCTCGCCGAGGAGTACTTCATCGCCGGCGTGGCGCAGCGCCAGGGGCAGGAGGGGGCATGGTGGGGCACCGAGCTGTGGGTGACCAACACCACGGCGTCCACGGGTGCCTACGCGGTGGTGTTCCTGCCGGTGGGTCAGTCCAACTCGGAGGCGCTTCGCCTCGAACCGGCTCTCGAGGACATCGGTCCGGGTGTCACGGTGCTGCGCAAGAACGTGGTGCCCGAGGGAGGGCTCGGAGCGTTGCGCGTCGTCGCGAGTCCGGGTGTCATGGTGTACTGCCGCGTGTTCAATGCCGCCGGGAAGGGCTCCTTCGGCCTCGGCCTGGCCCCGGTGACGCGCGCCAACGCCACCAGACCGGGCGAGATCGCGCACCTGGTCGGCCTGCGCCGCTCGCCCCAGTTCCGCACCAACGTGGGCTTGGTCAACGTCAGTGGCGACAACGGCGCCGTGCGGGTACGGCTGGTCAGCGAGCGCGGCGAGGTGGTGGGCGAGCAGCCCTTCCGTATTGCGCCGGGCGCCTACCTGCAGCTCACCGACGTGCTGCACGCTTTCGGCATGCAGCGCGCCGAAAACGTGCGCGCCGAGGTGACCGGTACGGTACCGTTCCTCGCCTACGCCTCGGTCATCGACTCGCGCTCCGGCGCACCCACCCTCGTCCAACCGCTGCGTTAGGGCCCCACGGTCCGTCGCGGCCGCGCGTACCCCGGGGGAGCCACCGCTCCCGCCACTTTCCCTGACGGTGTCCGTGCCCGTGCCCGTGTCTTTCTTTCGGGGGGTTTCGCCGGCCCCCCGGGCTTTCGTGGGCGGGGGGCTCCGCTCTCCGCCCACCCAACCGCCCTCGCTCCAG
>JBBINC010000173.1:0-5247 GCA_037444085.1 Acidobacteriota bacterium
AGTGACGAAGTTGGGTTCCCCGCCGCCGTCCACCGCTTCACGGGCGCCTTCTCCGTCTTCACTTCTTCTCTCTCGTCCATCTCGATCTCCTTGAACATCTTATTAAAACCCTTTGCGTGTCCAAGGGAATCTGGGGCGCATCAAGACAAGCCCGAACCATGCCATGCAGCGGCGGGCAGGCCTCACAAGGCGCTCAAGCCGACACGGCTCTGGGCTTGCTTGCCTGGGGGTGCTGCCCCCGGTCACGACCGAGCCGTGCGTTGGTCCTGCAATTCATCGGCGGGGCGGCCTTGCGCCAGCAGGCGTTAGACCGTCAATTGGAGGAGCCGATGCGAGTGTTCGCGGGCGCGGTGGTTGCGGTGGTGCTCTCTGGGATGTCGGGGTCGGTGCGGGCGCAGGAGCTGGCTCCGCAGGTATTCCACACTGCGGCGGCGGGAATCGCGGTGGCCAGGCCGGCCGGGTGGCACACGGCGTCACGGCAGGCGGTGCAGGAGAACCGTGAGCGGGTGCGCCTGGCTGATGCGGAGCTGCAGGAGGCGATACGGTCGTCGGCAACCGCGCCGCTGTTCGCCTTCACGAAGTACCCGGAGCCGCACCCGGGGGTCAACCCCTCGATACAGGTGATCCTGAGGGCGGCCGGCGCGTTCGTCGGCGCTCCGGCGACGGAGACCTTGCGGGCCGCCGCCGGCGTGATGCAGAAGGGTTTTTCCGACTTCACGTTTCTCCAGGAGATCGAGGCGACGGAGCTGTCCAGTTTTCCGGCCGCGCACATGCGGGTCCAGTACACGCTCACGACCGCAAACGGCGCTGCGTGCAAGGTGCTGTCGCGCCTGTGGCTGGTGCCGCGCGGCGGGTTCATGTTCCTCCTCGGCATGAGCGGCCCGGCGGACGGTGCCGACGTGTCGGAGGCGGAGTTCGCCGTGGTACTTGCCTCCGTCAAGATCGAAAGATGATGCCGTCGCACCGGCGCACGCCGCGGGGTTGAGGGCGGCGGCGGGGGGGTTGCGCTGGCCCCCGAACGGCGGTAGCGTTTGCAGGACACGAGATGCCGGGGTGGTGAAGCCCGCCCAAGGGGCGGGTGAGGGAAGTCGGTGAGATGCCGGCGCGGCCCCCGCCACTGTCACCGGGGACGGCCTTCTCAGGCTGGCCACTGATCCCAAGGGGGATCGGGAAGGCGAGGAGGACCGGAGGATCCGGGAGCCAGGAGACCTGCCACCCCAGGTTGTTGAAGGAACGGGAGGTTCCGATGCGTCGGCTGGTTTCCTTGTTCGTCGCAGCGGCGGCCGCCGCTGCCCCATCGATGGCACAGCAGGGGGTTTTCGAGGAGACGGTGGTGGTCACTGCCACCGGCGAGGAGACGCCGCTCGCCGAGGTGAGCGCCGCCGTCACGGTGTTCGACCGCGAGGAATTGGCGGCGCACGGCGGCGCGGCGGTGCACGAGCTGCTGCGCCGGGTGCCGGGTACCACGTTGCTGCGCAGCGGCCCGGACGGAGGCGTGGCGTCGCTGTTCGTGCGCGGCGCCGGCTCCAACCAGACGCTGGTGCTTCTCGACGGGGTGCGCCTCAACTCTGGCTACTTCGGCGGGTACGACTGGAGCCTGCCCCTCCTCGCCGGGCTGGAGCGGGTGGAGGTGGTGCGCGGGCCGTACTCGGCGCTGCACGGCGCCGACGCGCTGGGCGGGGTGGTACAGCTGGTGCCGGCGCGGGAGGCGCGAGAGTTGCTGCGCCTGCTGGGCGAGGGCGGAGGCAGCGGCTGGCGGCGGGGCGAGCTGGCCTTTGCGACCACCGCCGGGGCGTTGTCGGTGCGCGCTGATCTGGCCTACCGGGAGGGCGAGGGGCCACTGCCCAACGACGACTTCGCCGCGCGGTTGGGCTCCCTCTACCTTTCCAGCCAGTTGGGAGCGGCGGGGCGGGTCGGCCTCTTGGTCCGGCACACCGGCAGCGAGACCGAGATCCCATTCAGCGGTGCCACCGCCACCCCCAACCGCCGCACCGAGGCGCGGGAGACGTTGGTGGCCGTGCCGCTGCGCCTGGCGCGGGTGGCGGGGGGGGTGCTGGAGGGATCGCTGTCGCGGGTGGAGCGCGACCTCTCTTTCCGCGATCCCGACGACTCCTGGGGGTACGTCGCCGGCGATACGGCGGCGGACACCAGCGCGGCGCGGCTGGCGTGGCACCGCGCGCTGGGCGCGCACGCCTTCAGCGCCGGCGCCGAGTGGCGGCGGGACGAGGTCACCGATGCGAGCTCCTTCGGCGTGAATCTCGACGCCGCCCGCCTGACCACGGCTTCGGGGTTCGTGCAGGACCGCTGGCGGCCGTCGCGGCGCTGGGAGGTGCTGGCCGGGGCGCGCTTCGACGACGCCGACCCCTGGGGGAGTGAGGTGTCGCCGCGGGTGACGGTGAGCCACCTGGCCGGGCCGGCGCGGGTGTGGGGCTCGTGGGGCCGGGCGTTTCGCGCTCCTGCCCTGGGCGAGCTGTACTTCCCGTTCTCGGGCAACCCCGAGCTTCAGGCCGAGCGCAGCCGCGGCGCCGAGGCGGGGATCTCGCTGGCGCTCGGTGAGGGTGCTGGTCTGGTGCAACTGGTGGGATTTGCCAACCGCGTCGACAACCTCATCCAGTTCGACTACACCTCGTACGCCTTCGCCAACCTCGCCCGCGCCGCCATGGCGGGGGCGGAGGCGTCGTGGGTGCAGCGGCTCGGCGCGCTGCGGCTGCGCGCCGCTCTCACCTTCCTCGACGCCGAGGAAGGCGACGGCGTGGCGCTGCTGCGCCGGCCTAAGTGGTCGGGGTACCTGTCGCTGGGCGGGCGCTTTCCGGGTGCGGTGGAGGGCGAGGCGGCGCTGATCTGGGTGGGGTCGCGTCCGGACGTGGACGCGGTGACCTTCGCCCGCGTGCAGCAGGGGGGGTTCGTCACCGCCTCGCTGTCCGCGGCGGTGCCGCTGGGCGGCGGGGTGCGGCTGCGGGCGCGCGTCGACAACCTCGCCGACCGCGCCTTCGAAGAGGTCAACGGCTACCCCGCCCTGGGTCGGCGCGTGATTCTCGGCGCCGACTTCGCCTGGTAGCGCTCGCCGGAGGTCGAAGACCGCCCGCCGCGGGCGACAGGCGGTTGACCTGCGCGGCTTGTGTTTGCTAGTTTTCTCACATTCTGCCCCAGGGGCGTCGCCGCCCCTGTCGAGGGAGGACGGGAAGTGGCTCCACCCAACTATTCACTCATCCTCATCATGGCGTGCTTCTGGGTGGTCTTCTTCCTGGTCCGGCGGCTGCTCGTCGTGCCCATGGGGGCGCTGCTCGATGAGCGCGCCCGCCGCGCGCAGGCCGCCGCCAGGGCGTTCGACGGGGCGCGCACCGAGCTGTCCGAGGCCCTGAACCGCTGCGAGCGGGAACTGGCCCAGGCCGCCTCGGAGGGCCAGCGGGAACGGGCGGCGCTGCGCGCCGAGGGGGAGAGCGAACGGCGGCGCCGCCTCGATCAGGCGCGCGAGGCTGGACAGGCCAGACTCCACGCCTTCACCCGGGAGCTCGAGCAGGCGGCGAGCGAGGCGCGGGAGGAGCTGCGGCGCTCGACGCGGGCGCTGGCGGCCGATCTGGCGCAGCGCCTGCTGGGAAGGAGGCTGGCATCGTGAGCTGGGGTGGTTGGGGAGGAGGGAGAGTGGTCGCCCCGTGCCGGTGCCTCACCCGCATCGGCGCTTTTCTTGTCGTGCTGCTGGCCGCCGCCGAGCCCGCCTGGGCCGCCTCGGGCGGCAGCGACACCTGGCTCGGTATCCCGCGGGTGGTGTGGTACACGCTCAACCTGCTGCTCTTCTTCGGCCTGCTGGGTTGGTTGCTGGCCAAGCCGATGGGCGCCTTCTTCCGCACCCGCCAGGAGGAGATTTCCCGCACCCTGGCCGAGGCGACGCGACAGCAGGAAGAAGCGGTGCGCATGAAGGCGGAGATGGAGCAGCGCGTCGCCTCGCTGGAAAACGAGATCACGGCGCTGCGCCAGCGCCTGCACGACGACGGGGTGCGCGAACGCGCCGCCCTGGCGCAACAGGGCGAGCAGGAGGCCCAGCGTCTGCTCTCGCAGCTCGACGGGGAGGCGGCGCGGCGGCGCGAGGAGGCGCAGGCGTCGCTGGCGCGCGAGGCCGCCGGCATCGCCGCCGATCTGGCCTGGGAGCTGTTGCAGCGTGAGGTGACCCCCGAGGACCGGGAGCGCATCTTCCGCACCACGCTGGAGCGCCTGCGCGGTCAGGTGAAGGGGGGTGTGCAGTGAGCCGGCGCGTCGCGCGGCCGTATGCGGCCGCCCTCTTCAAGGTGTTGGAAAAGCAAGGCGTGGCGGTGTTGCGCCAGATCGAGGGGGAGCTTTCGGCGGTCGCCGAGGTGTTCTCCCGCCACGGCGAGTTGCTGCGCGCCTTCGAGGTGCCCACCGTGCCGTGGCCGAAGAAGCAGGAACTGCTCAAGGAGCTGGGTCGCCGCCTGCAGATGCGGGTCGAGACGCAGCGCCTGCTCGCCGCCCTCGCTCTGCACTACCGGCTGCGGTTCCTCCCCGACGTGGTCGCCGCCTTCCGCGGCCTCATCGACCGCCGCGAGGGCATGGTGCGCGGCAGCGTGGTGCTGCCCGCCGCGCCTCGCGCCGGCCAGATCGAGGCGCTCGCCGAGGCGTTGAAGGGCGCCATGCAGGCGCGGGTCGAGCTGGAGTCATCCGTGCAGCCCGAAATGCTGGCGGGGTTCGTGGTACGGCTGGGCAGCCGGGTGTTCGACGGGTCGCTCAAGAGTCAACTGAATCGCTTCGCGGCCGCCGCCGCGCGTGCAAACGGTTAGGAGCGGGTGACATGCAGATACGAGTGGACGAGATCACAGACATCCTGCGCCGTCAGATCGAGGGGCTGGAGACCACGGTGGAGATGGCCGAGGTGGGCACGGTGGTGTCGGTGGGTGACGGTATTGCCCGCATCTTCGGCCTCGACAAGGTGATGGCCGGGGAGATGGTGCAGTTGCCGCACGGCGTCTTCGGCCTCGCCCTGAACCTCGAGGAGGACGGCGTCGGCTGCGTGCTGATGGGCGAGACGCAGGCCATCCGCGAGGGGGACGAGGCGCGCCGCACCGGCAAGATCCTCTCCATCCCGGTGGGTCCGGAGCTGATCGGCCGGGTGGTCAACCCGCTGGGGCAGCCGGTCGACGGCAAGGGGCCGATCAAGGCCGCCGCCATGAACCCGCTGGAGCGCATCGCCCCGGGCGTGGTGCGCCGGCAGCCGGTGAAGGAGCCGGTGCAGACGGG
>JBBINC010000174.1:0-5204 GCA_037444085.1 Acidobacteriota bacterium
CTGCCATGACGCGGGGGCTGGGCGTGCGGGTGGTCGGGGGGTGCCGGAGGCGAGAGGCGAGCGACCGCCTGGCCCCTGGCTGGCGGCCGCGCTAGCATGCGCCGGCATGACGCCGTTCATCTCTCCTGACCAGCACTGGCTGCTGTGGGCTGCGCTGTTGGCCACCGGCGCCGCGGCGCTGGCAGGGGAGCGCACCCGCTGGGGGCGCAATCTCTCGGGGGCGGTGTTGGCCATTGCCGGGGGGTTCGTCCTGTCCAACGCCGGCGTGCTCCCGGCCGGCGCGCCAACCTACGACCTGGTGTGGAGTTACCTGGTGCCGCTGGCGATCCCGCTGTTGCTGGTGCGGGCGGACCTGCGGCGTATCCTGCGCGAGGCGGGACCAATGCTGCTGGCCTTCGCCCTGGGGGCCGCCGGAACGGTGGTGGGAACCGTGGTCGCCTTCCGCCTGGTGCCGCTGGGTGAGGAGGGGTACAAGCTGGCGGGAGTCTTCTGCGCCACCTACATCGGCGGGTCGATCAACTACGTGGCAACCGCGCAGGCGCTCGATCTGCGCTCCCCGGATCTCCTGGCGGCCGGTCTGGCGGCGGACAACCTGGTGATGACGCTGTATTTCCTGGTGCTCTTCGCGCTTCCCTCGGTGGCCTGGCTGCGGCGGGGCTATCCCCACCGCGCCGGAATTGAAGGCGAGGGCAGCGGAGCAGTTGCCGGGGCTGCGCCGATCACTCCGTTAGGTTTGTTGACGGCGCTGGCGTACGCTGCCGCCACCTGTGCCGGCGGGTTCGCGCTCGCCGCCGCGGCCGGAGCGCCGGCGGCGGGGATCCTGGCGCTGACCGCGCTGGCGGTGCTCGCGGCGACGCTCTTCCCGCGCCGCCTCGCCGCCCTGGGAGGAGCCGACGAGCTGGGGGTGGTGCTGATGCAGGTGTTCTTCGCCACCATCGGCGCCGGGGCGCACGTGGGAACGGTCGTGCGCGTGGGATCCTCGCTGTTCGTCTTCGCGGCGGCGATTCTGACGGTGCACCTGGTCGTGCTGCTGCTCGTCGGCCGCCTGTTGCGCGCCGATCTGGTCGAGTTGGTGGTTGCCTCCAACGCCAACATGGGCGGTCCGGCCACGGCGGCCGCGATGGCCGTGGCGCGGGGCTGGCGGGGGCTGGTCATCCCGGCGGTGCTGTGTGGCACCCTGGGCTACGCGGTGGCCACATTCATCGGGGTGGCGGTGGGCGCGGCGCTGCGATAGACCGCCCCTCTGATCGCTGCCTTGACCCGGGCGGCCGCCCCGGCGATTCGCCTACAATTCCGCTGGCCGAAGCGCCCGCGCCATGGGAGGATGCTGATGCTCCACGTCGAACACGATGTCCTCGATCTTCAACTGGCCGAGGCCGGGTCCCGCCGCATCGCCTGGGCGGACCGGCACATGCCGGTGCTGGCGACCATCCGGGAGCGTTTCGAGCGCGACAAGCCGCTTGCGGGACAGCGCCTCGCCGCCTGCCTCCACGTCACCACCGAGACCGCCAACCTGGTGCGCACCTTGCAGGCGGGGGGCGCCGAGGTGCGGCTGTGCGCCTCCAACCCGCTGTCCACCCAGGACGACGTGGCGGCCGCGCTGGTGGCCAACCACGGCGTCGGCGTGTTTGCCGTCAAGGGTGAGGACAACGCCCGCTACTACCGGCACATTCGCGCCTGTCTGGAGATGTCGCCGACCATCACCATGGACGACGGCGCCGACCTGGTGTCGTCGCTGCTGTTCGTGGCGCGAGGCGAGCTGGAGGGGGTCCACGCCGAGGTGCGAGCCTTCGCCGCCTCGGTGGGGGCGGCGGGGTGTGAGCGCCTGATCGCCGGGGTTCTGGGCTCCACCGAGGAGACCACCACCGGGGTGATCCGCCTGCGCGCCATGGAGCGCGATGGGGTGTTGCGCTTCCCGGTCATCGCCGTCAACGATTCGGATACCAAGCACCTCTTCGACAACAGGTACGGGACGGGACAGTCCACCATCGACGGCATTCTGCGCGCCACCAACGTGTTGCTGGCCGGATCGACGGTGGTGGTGGCGGGCTACGGCTGGTGCGGGCGTGGCGTCGCCATGCGGGCGCACGGTCACGGCGCGCGGGTGATCGTCACCGAGGTGGATCCGGTGAAGGCGCTGGAAGCGGCCATGGACGGGTTCGCGGTGATGTCCATGGCGCTGGCGGCAAGGCTCGGCGACGTCTTCGTCACCGTCACCGGCAATACCAGCGTCATCACCGCGGAGCACGCGCTGCTCATGAAGGACGGCGCTATCGTCTGCAACTCGGGTCATTTCGACGTGGAAATCGCGCTTGGAGAACTGCGCCGCTACGCTCGCAGGGTCTACGAGGCGCGGCCCTTCGTGGAGGCGTACGAGTTCGAGGACGACCGAACGATCTACGTGCTGGCGGAGGGCCGCCTGGTCAACCTGGCGGCGGCCGAGGGCCACCCGGCCGCGGTGATGGATATGTCGTTCGCCAACCAGGCGCTGGCCGCGGAGTTTCTGGTGCAGCACGGCGCCGGCATGGAGGCGCGTGTGCACCGGTTGCCCGCCGAGCTGGACCGGCAGATCGCGCTGTTGAAACTCGCCACCATGGGCTTGTCGCTCGACGTCCTCACGCCCCAGCAGGAGGAGTACCTGGCGGGCTGGCGCGAGGGAACGTAAGGCGGCCCCCTGGCGCCGCTACGGCTGCGGTAGCGACTTGTGGGCGCCGTCGCAATAGGGCGGCGTCCGGGTGTGCTTGCACTGACAGAGGAACACTTCCCGCTCCTGCTCGACGACGAGCTTTGCGGGCGCAAACTCCGTCCCCTTGTGGGAGCCGTCGCAGAACGGCTGGGTCGCGGAGCGACCGCAGGTGCACCACCAGTACGTTCCCGGCGCCAGGGTGAGGCGCGCGGACCTGCGAGCTGCGATGAGTGGTTCGGGCATCGTGCTTCCCCCATGGCCGGCGCGCAGTAACAGCTACCGCACGCGGCTGTCTGGGGGAGCAACGGCGCGGCCCGCAGAGCCATTCCGCGGCCGTCTCGCCGCTCCCGCGGGTCGGTTGGGCGGGGGGCGACCTACACCGTACGGTCGCGGATCTTCAGCGGCCGCGGGCGGGTCATGGTCTCGACGGAGAGCAGCTCGTCGAGGGTTTCCGCGGGCAGGAAGCCCTTGTCGAGAATGATCTCCCGCACGCTTCGGCCGCTGGCCAGCGCCTCCTTGGCCACCTCGGAGGCGCGCTCGTACCCCAGAGCGGGGACGACGGCGGTGACGATGCCGATGGAGTGCTCCACCATGGCTCGGCAATGGTCGGCGTTGGCGGTGATCCCCTCGATGCAGCGGGTGGTCAGCACGTCCACCGCGGCGGAGAGCATGTCGATGGACGAAAACAGGTTGTAGGCGATGATCGGCTCCATGACGTTGAGCTGGAGCTGCCCCGCCTCGGCGGCCATGGTGATGGCGAGGTCGTTGCCGATGACCTCGAACGCCACCTGGTTGACCACCTCGGGGATGACCGGGTTGACCTTGCCGGGCATGATCGACGAACCCGGCTGCATGGGCGGCAGGTTGATCTCGGCGAGGCCGCAGCGCGGGCCGGAGGCGAGCAGGCGCAGGTCGTTGCACATCTTGGAGAGCTTCACCGCGACCCGCTTGAGCACGCCGGAGAAGAGCACGAAGACGCCGGTGTCGGGAGTGGCCTCGACGAGGTTCTCGGCCAGCACCACGTCCAGCCCCGAGGTGCGGCGCAACTCCTCGACCACGGTCTGCGGGTAGCGCGGGTCGGCGTTGATGCCGGTGCCGATGGCGGTGCCGCCCATGTTGATCTCCAGGAAGAACCGGGCGGTTTCGCGGAGGCGGGCGATGTCCTCGGCGGTGGTGACGGCGAAGGCGGTGAACTCCTGTCCCAGCGTCATGGGCACGGCGTCCTGCAGCTGGGTGCGGCCCATCTTGAGCACGTCGCGGAACTCCTCGCCCTTGGCGGCGAGGGCGGCGCGCAGGCGCTCCAGCGCGGCGACCAGACCGCGCAGGGTGGTGACGGCGGCGATGCGCACGGCGGTGGGGTAGACGTCGTTGGTGGACTGGGAGAGGTTGACGTGGTTGTTGGGGTGGCAGTGGTCATAGTCGCCCCGCCCCCGGCCGAGCAACTCCAGGGCGCGGTTGGCGATCACCTCGTTGGCGTTCATGTTGGTGGAGGTGCCGGCGCCCCCCTGCACCATGTCGACGACGAAGTGGCCGTGCCAGTGCCCGTCGAGGATCTCCTGGCACGCCTGGTCGATGGCGTTGGCGATGGCGATGTCCAGCAGGCCGAGCTTGGCGTTGGCGCGCGCCGCCGCCTGCTTCACCGCCGCCAGCGCGGTGACCAGCTCGGGAAAGTGGGACAGTCGGATGCCGGTGATGGGGAAGTTCTCGACGCCGCGCAACGTCTGGATGCCGAACATGGCGTCGGCGGGCACGGCGCGCTCCCCGAGCAGGTCGCGCTCGCTGCGGGTGGCGGCGGATCGGTAGGTAGGGGCGCGGCCCACCTCCCGCTGGCTGGCGTACTGCAGGCGCCGGCTGACGATCAGGGCGACCTGGGTGAGCAGCGAGATTGCCGCCTGGGCGCTGCCGGCGAGACGCTCCAGCACCGCCTCGCGGGGCAGTTCGAGCACGCCGACGCGGCCAACCGCGCGAGCCGTGGTGGAGTGCTCGCCGGGGTGGAGGAGGGCGCTCTCACCGAGGGTCTCGTGCGCTCCCAGGACGATCAGCTTGTCGCTGCGCCCGTCCCGTTCGCGCAGGATCTCGACGGCGCCCTCGACGATGACGTACACGGCGGTGCGGGGTGTGCCCTGGCGGAACAGCACCTGCCCGGGTCCCAGCTCGCGGCGTCCGGCGACGGAGGCGAGGAGCTGCACGGTGGCCTCGTCGAGTTCGTTGAATACCTCGCTGACGCGCAGCACTTCAAGGGCCGAGCTCATCGAGCGTCCTCCCCGCGGTGATCGACCGCCGCGCATTGTAGGACCTTCGGAGGTGAGAGCGTGACGAGCGGTAACGAGGTGAGGAGGTGAAGGGCTGAGAAGGTGAGAGGGTGAGGAGGTCAGGCACGCGAAGCTCGACGCGCACGACGGTCGATCAGGTGCGACGGGGTCCCTCGGCCGCGAGGCGGCCTCGGGAGACGGGCATGTGCGAGCCGGAACCATCCGTCACCCCGAGCGCAGCGCACCCCGTCACCCCGAGCGCAGCG
>JBBINC010000175.1:0-5168 GCA_037444085.1 Acidobacteriota bacterium
GTCAGTGTCAGTGTCAGTGTCAGTGTCAGTGTCAGTGTCAGTGTCAGTGTCAGTGACCGTGCGTGTGCGCGGCCTTCCTCGCAGGCGCGCTGTGCAGTCCTAACCCGTCGCTGATGCGACCCCGCGACAGCAGCACTCGGTTGCTATTAAATAAGGAATTGCAAAAGCCGTGCCTGAATCAGTCCGCGTCCTACGGCCAGGCTGGCACCAAACGGCCTCGGCGGGGCCCGGGCGCCGGTGCCGCCAAGGCCGGCCGAGAAAGGTCGACCCGGGAGAGCACCAGCCAACAGGACGGAGCGCGGAACCCAGGGGGCAGAAAGCCGGCGAAGGGCCCTCGTGGGTCGGCGGAGCGGACGCTGCTCACCCCTGAGCGCCCCCGATCCCGGCCCAGCCGCGGGGGAGCCTTCCCACCTGCTGCGACGGCAGACGATCTGCAACCCCCACAGCCAGCGCGCGACACGGCACGCTGCTCTCGCCCTCCATCAAACGCGGATCGGCCGTGCGCAAGCCCCGCACCGCGGCCTGCCTGGAAGTCAAAACCCCCCGACTTGCGCCGAGGGGTCAAGGGCGCCCCGTGGGGCGTTGCCTGCGTGACGAAAGTCCTTACTGTGACCAGCAAGGCGATCGTCGCTCAAGTACACTGTTCTCAGAATCGCATGAGGTTTGGGAGCTGTCAAGAGGAAGGAGTCATTCATGACAATGCCCCTTGAGTACACGCTAGGATTGGATTTGGGTGCTGCCTCCATCGGCTGGGCGGCAATTCAAACGAGCGCTGGCAACCCGGCGCGACTGCTGCGGGCGGGCGTACGCGTCTTCGAGCCCGGCGTTGAAGGCGACTTGGAGCACGGACGCGCTGAGCCGCGGAACCGCGCGCGTCGTGCCGCGCGCCAGGCACGACGCCTGACGGATCGTACCCGTCGCCGCATCCGGAAGGTGTTTCACATCCTGCAGCGTGCCTCGCTGCTCCCCCCCGGGGAGCCGCACGAAGTGATCCCTGCGCTGGACCGCGAGTCTTTCAAGCGCTACCGAGAGGCCATGCCGGATCGAGCGCAGAAGCATCGCCTGGCGCAGGTTCTCCCGCTGTGGCTGCGCGCCCAGGCCCTCAACGCCGCTTTGCCGCCCGATGAGCTTGGCCGGGCGATCTTCCACCTGGCGCACCGCCGGGGCTTTTTGAGCTCTCGCAGGACACAACCGAAAGAGGGCGAGGATCAGGGCCAGCTCAAGCGCGAGATCGGCGAACTCGACCAGGCAATCAAAGCGTCGCACGCAAGAACCCTCGGAGAGTACCTCGCAACCCTAGATCCGGAGGAGGCGCGAATCCGAACCCGCAAGACCTCCCGCGCCATGTACCGGGAAGAGTTCCAGGCGATTTTGGAGACCCAAAGGCAGTTTCATCCTCAACTCCTAACTGACGACCTGCGGACAAGGCTAGAAGACGCGATCTTTTTTCAACGCCCGCTCAAGAGCGTCGCGCACCTGATCGGCACGTGCGAGCTGCAACCCACGCGGCGGCGCGCCCCGTGGGCTCTGCTCGAAGCGCAGCGCTTCCGGATGCTCCAGATGGTCAACAACACCAGGCTCGTCGACCTGAGGACTGGCGAGGAGCGCCCGCTGGCGCCCGAAGAGCGAGCGACGCTGCTCGCCCACCTCGATCGGCACGCCGCCCTCAGCTTCGCTGAAGCCAAGCGACTCATTGGTCGCAAACCCGCCGAGCTGCGCTTCAACCTCGAGCAAGGCGGCGAGACCCGATTCATCGGCAACCGAACCGCCGCGGCCCTGGCTGGCGTCTTCGGCGAGAGCTGGTGGACCCTGTCGGCTGATGAGCAGCGCCAAGTTGTCACCGACGTGCTCACCATCGATTCAGAGCCAGCGCTGGCGAGACGCGGGCGCAACCACTGGCGGCTGTCAGGAGCCGCCGCCGACGCCTTCGCCGTCGTTCGCCTGGAGCCCGGTTACTGCTCGTTTTCCCGCGCCGCCCTCGCCAAGCTGATGCCGTACATGGAGGGCGGCATGTCCACGTCCGAGGCGTGCGATGCCGCGTACCCCGAAAGACGAGCACTACGCCAGCCCCTCGATGCCCTGCCGCCAGTCACAGGCTCGCTGAAAGGGCTGCGGAACCCTGTCGTGGCGCGGGTGCTCACCGAGTTGCGAAAGGTCGTCAATGCGCTTGTACGCCAGTACGGCAAGCCAGCGCGGATTCGCATCGAACTTGCGCGGGACGTCAAGCGCAGCAATCGGGCGCGCGCGGAGGCGAGCAAGCGCATGCGGATGCAAGAAAGCCGCCGCGCCCACGCGATGGAACGGCTGCGTAACGAGGCGGGCATCGGCGAACCGTCCCGCACCGATATCGAGAAGATGCTCCTTTGGGAGGAGTGTGGCGGTCATTGCCCGTACACCGGCCGCTCGATTTCGTTCGCCGCCCTCTTTGGCGCCGACCCGCAGTTCGACGTCGAGCACATTATTCCGTTCCATCGCTCCTTCGACAACAGCTTCGTCAACAAGACGCTCTGCTACGTCGACGAGAACCGTCGGGTAAAGTGCAACCGTACCCCATGGGAAGCCTTTGGGCACCGCCCCGAGTATGCCGAGATTCTCGATCGCGTGCGCGCGTTCAGGGGCGACAAAGCCCGGGAGAAACTCCGCCGGTTCCAGCTGCAAGAGATCGAGAGTCTTGACGACTTCACCACTCGCGAACTGAACGATACCCGCTGGGCCGCCCGGCTGGCGGCGGATTACGTAAGTGCGCTGTTCGGGGGCCGCGTCGATGAAGGCGGCTCGCTCCGCGTGCAGGTGACTTCCGGCCAGCTCACCGCCTACCTGCGCGGGGCTTTGGAACTCCATGGGCTCCTTTCTCAGGGCGACGTGAAGTCCCGTGCCGACCATCGTCACCACGCAGTGGATGCCATCGTGGTGGCGCTCACCACCCCAGACCTCGTCAGACGCCTCGCGGAAACGGCGGAAAAGACCTGGGCGCAGCGCCGGCGCCTGTTCTCCAGCATCGAACCGCCGTGGCCGGACTTCCGCTCCAGCGTTGGCGCAGCCCTCGCGCCCATGATCGTGTCTCACCATCCCGATCGCCGGGTCAGGGGTGCGCTGCACGAGGAAACGCTGTATGGGCGGGGTCCGTCCGGCGCCGCCGTCGTTCGCAAGGCGGTGCACCTGCTCCGTCCGAAAGACATGGACCGCATCGTGGACGAGAAGGTTGGCGCCGTCGTCCAAGCCAAGGCGGCTGCCGTGGGCGGACCGCAACGGCTGGAGTCTGACCCGCCGCTCCTCGGCCGTACACCCATTCGCAAGGTTCGTATCGCCAGGAACGAACGCGTCGTCGGAATTGGGGAGGGGCGCCGCCACCGCCTCGTCATCGAGGGTTCCAACCACCATATCGAGATCCTGGCTGAGCTTGACCAGGGGGGCGAAGAACGGCGCTGGTTCGGCCGGGTGGTCTCCACCCTCGAGGCTAACCGGCGGCTGCGAGCGCGCCCCTTGGAAGCGATCGTCGACCGCGGGTGCGGCCCCGGCCAGCGATTCAAGTTCTCGCTCTGTCGGGGCGATGCGCTGTTGCTCAGGCAGGACGAGCACGAACGGCTGTGGCTGGTGCAGAAGATTTCCGTGAACCAGCGCGGGGCCACCCACATCGTCCTCAAGCCACCCGCTGACGCCCGGCCCGTGCGCGAAATTCCCACCCACGGCCGCATTCACTCCCCAAATACGCTGTTCCGGCACAGCGCCCGCAAGGTCACCGTTGATCCCCTGGGGACCCTTCGTGATGCTCGCGACTGAACGCGTCGTGGAGATCTCCACCCCGGGCGTGGCGCTGTCGGTCCGCAACGGCGTGCTTCGTGTCCATCGCGGCCAGGTCGAACTGGGCACCATCGCCGTCAGCGACATCGCCGCCGTCGTCGTCGCGCACCCCGCCATCTCGCTGACCCACGCCGTTCTCCATGCCATCGCGGAGGCGGGCGGCGCTCTCGTCGCCTGTGACGAGCGCTACCTGCCTGTGGCCATGCTCCTCCCGCTTCAGGCCCACCACGTCCAGGCGACGCGCATCGCCCTGCAGATCGAGGCCAGCAAGCCTTGCCGCAACCGCATCTGGCAGCAGCTCGTGCGCGCCAAGATTGCCGCGCAGGCGAGGGTATTGCAGGATCTCCACGGCGATGACGGCGGCCTTTCGGCGCTTGCAAACACTGTCGCGTCCGGCGATCGTTCCAACGCCGAGGCGCAGGCGGCGCGCCGCTATTGGCCAAGGCTCTTCGCCGATCCATCGTTTCGTCGCGATCGCCTCGCGCCGGACCAGAACCGCCTGCTCAACTACGGCTACGCGGTGCTTCGCGCGCTGGTGGCTCGAGCCCTCTGCGGTGCCGGCCTGCACCCTTCCATCGGGATTCACCACCACAACCGATACGACGCCTTTCGGCTGGCGGATGACCTCATGGAACCTCTTCGCCCAACCGTGGACCGAGTCGTAGCTGGGATCGTCGCCGAACACGCAACCAACATCGACCTCACCCCTGATTTCAAGGCGCGGCTCGTCGAAGGCGTCATGGGGCGCGTCCGCATGGAGGGGGAGGAGCGCCTCATGACCGACGCGACGGCGCGGATGGTCGCCTCGCTGGTTCGCGTCCTCGCCGGGGACCAGCGCACCCTGGCCATCCCCGAGGGGTAGGCGGGGTGCCGCGGCGTTCCACCCCCTCGGAGTACTCCGCCGTGTGGCTTCTCGCCATGTTCGACCTGCCCGTCAAGGAGAAGGAGGATCGCCTGGAGTACCGGCGTTTCCACGACCTGCTCATCGCCCAAGGCTTCCTTCGCCTGCAGTTCTCGGTGTATGCCCGGTACTTCCAGTCGGAGGAGGCCAGCGACGCCCGCCGCCAGCGCCTCCGTCGCGCCCTCCCGCCTGGCGGCCAGGTGCGCCTCCTCATGGTCACCGATCGCCAGTTCGCGAAGATGGAGGTATTCCACGGACAACGGCGCGCCAGGCCCGAACGGGAGCCCGAGCAGCTCTCACTTTTTTAGCGAGAATAGGCGCGGAACCCCCGGAAAAAAGGCCCTTTTCCGGGGGTCCAAGTGTACTTGAGCGACGATTCCCTGCCGGCCACAGCCCGGCCGGTAGCGCCGAATCCGGCTGTGGAAGTGTACTTGAGCGACGATTCCCTGCCGGCCACAGCCGCTCA
>JBBINC010000176.1:0-5164 GCA_037444085.1 Acidobacteriota bacterium
GCGTCAACGACACCCGAATGGTGTCGCCGATCCCCTCGGCCAGCAGCACGCCCATGGCCGCCGCCGACCAGACGAGACCCTTGCTCCCCATCCCTGCTTCGGTGAGGCCCAGGTGCAGCGGCTGGCGGGTGCGCCGGGCCAGTTCCCGGTAGACGGCGATCAGTTCGGGGGGGCGGGAGAGCTTGGCGGAGATGACGATGCGGTCCTCGCCCAGGCCGGCCGCCAGCGCCAGTTCGGTGGATTCCAGCGCCGAGTGAATCATGCACTCGTTGATGATCTCGTCCGAGGAGCGACCGAGACCGCGGCCGGTGTTCTCGGCCATCCTGGCCATCACCAGCTCCTGGTCGAGCGACCCGACGTTGACGCCGATGCGCACCGCCTTGCCGTGTTCGCGGGCGATGGCGCAGATGGTGGCGAAGTTCTCGTCGCGCCTGGCGCCGTGGCCGACGTTGCCGGGGTTGATGCGGTACTTGTCGAGGGCGGCGGCGCAGGCGGGATGGGAGCGCAGCAGCACGTGGCCGTTGAAGTGGAAGTCGCCGACGATGGGCGCCGTGCACCCGTCGCCGCGCAGCCGGCGGACGATCTCCGGAACCGCCGCGGCGGCCTCCTGGGTGTTCACCGTCACCCTCACCAGCTCCGAGCCCGCCTCGGTCAACTGCCGCACCTGCGCCACGGTGGCGGCCACGTCGGCGGTGTCGGTGGAGGTCATGGACTGCACCACCACCGGCGCCCCGCCCCCCACCTGCACCTGCCCCACCTTCACCGCCACCGACTCGCGCCGAGCGACCACGTTCATCGCCTCACCTCCCGAAGGACACGAACCCTTGCCGGCCGCCGCTCATGCCGCGTCGTGGGGGAGCGAGCCGCGGTGGGCGCGCAGGTAGGCGAAGGGGGTGGCGAAGAGGAAGTTGGACACGCGCGAGGTGTAGACGTCAGCGGAGCGCTCCACCTGGCGGGCGAACAGGCTCTTGTCACTGCCGGCCCGCATGACCGTCCCCCAGTGGAGGTTGAGCACCCGTGCCGAGGCCTGGGCCAGCGGCGCGATGCGCGCATCCAGCGCCTCGCCCTCCTCGCGCAGCGCGCCCAGCCGCGCCTTGAGGTCGTCCACCGACTCCCGCACCGGCGGCCCGTACTCCGCCTGGCGGCGCTGCAGCGCGACGCGGGCGGCGCACTGCTGCGCCTCCACGTGCTCCTTGGCGGCCATCAGGGCGGCCAGCTCCCGCGCCCACGGATCGAAACCCTCCTGCGCCGCCAGTTCCTCCTCCAGCTCGCGCAGCACCAGGGCGGTGCGCCAGCGCAGCACGTCCTTGGAGGCGTGCACGTCGGCGAAGACGTGGTCGCCCACGTAGAGGATCTCCTCGCCCGAGAGGCGCAGGTATTCCTCCACCTGGGCGGCGTCACCGCCCACGTACACCCCGGGAGCCGGGATCCCCAGCGGGCACGGCCGCAACAGGCCGGTGGCGTGATCCACGGCGAGCAGCGGCATGCTGCGGGCGAAGAACTCCGGCTTGCGCGAGGAGGTGATCACCAACTCGAACAGCTCCCGCCAGCTCCCCCCGGCGGGGAGGAAGCGATCCAGGGCGAAGCCCATCAGCGCCTGCACGTACCCCCACTCGGAGTTGGTCACCAGCATGAGCCGCTTGCCGGCGGCGCGCTGGTCGGCGAGCGACAGCACCAGCTCCTCGTCCACCTCCACAAAGCGCTCCGGGTCGGCCAGGATGGCCGCCTTCAAAGCCCCTTCGACGTGCGCCTCGTCGATGGCGCGGCGCACCCGCCGGTGCAGGTCCTCGTACCCCAGCACGCCGGGCAGCCGGCCGGCGTCCAGCAGCTCCACCAGTTGCGCCCACATGCACCCCTCGGACAGCGAGAAGAGGGTGTTGAGGAAGTACCAGCGGCGCTCGTCCAGGTCGACGAGGGTGCGCGCGTAGGCCCGGCGCTGGGCCTCGAACTCCAGCGGCACGGTGCCGTGGAAGGCCTTGACCACGTAGCCGAAGCGGTTGGCCTTGACGGTGTTGCCCAGCTCGGTGTCGATCACCAGGCCGCGCGCCGACAGCGACACATCGAATTGCAGCTCCGCCACCGGCCACCCCTGCGCCGCCAGGCGTTCGCGCAGGCTCTCGTAGGCGCGCCGCTCCCAGTCCTCCACCCGGTAGTGGATGAGGGTGTAGTCCATGTCGTAGCCGATCGCCCTGATGGAACGCAGGTTCAAGGTGCGGTTGGCGAAGATGCGGCGGGCGCGGGGCGCTTGCAGAGGGGTGGGCGGCAGGTCGTCCATGCGAGGACATGCTAGCGCACGCACGAGCATCCTCAAAACCGCTATCCTGCCGGGCCATCACCCTCGTCGGTCTGGCGACGATGCCGTCCCTGTTCGCCTTCACGGGCACCGACGGCGAAGTGAGCGCCGCCGGCAGCCGCTATGTGCGCATCATCCTGCTGGGCATGCCCGCCTACTTGGCCTTCGCCTGGATCGCTGCAGCCTTCCGCGCCGCTGGTGACACCCGCACTCCGCTCAGGCTGCTCGCCGCCGCCGGCGCCGGCTGGACCCCTCTGGCGGGCCCTCGGAGTCAGGCCGACGATGGCGGCCGCGCTGCGCCCTCCCCGCGAGGTCTGGCAGGCGCTGCGGGTGGGCCTCCCCCTCGCCGCCGAGGGCGCCCTCTTCTCCCTCAGCTACATCGTCCTGACGCGCACCGTCACCTCCTTCGGCACCGCCTCCGTGGCGGCGCTGGGGGTCGGTGACAAGCTCGAAGTCGTCAACTACTTCGTGTGCGCCGGCGGGGGCGCTGCGGCGACCACCCTGGTGGGGCAGAACCTTTGCGCCGGGGATGCGCTCCGCGCCGCTCGCGCCGCCTGGCTGCTGGTCTCCCAGGGGTAGGCAGTCGAGGCGGTGTGGTTCGCCCTCGCCGCGTCCACCGTCGCCAAGGGGGCGGTGCAGAGCGGCCTGTTCGCCGCCTGGGCCAGCCGAGCGGTGAAGGTCTCGGGTACACTTGGCACCCCCGCGCCTGCCGCCGACCCACGGGAGGCGGCAGCCGCACACTCAAAAACGAGGAGGGCAGAATGACCGCGATTGACGACGGTGCACGGCCCGCCGGCAGCACGCGCGACGTGCGGGACATCAAGCCCGCCGAGATTTTCAAGGAGCTGGCCAAGGGGGTGTTGGGGCAGGAGCGGGCGCTGGAGTTCGTCTCCGTGTCGGTGTACAAGCACACCACCGGGAAGGTGCCCGGGAACATCCTGCTGATCGGCAACTCCGGCACCGGCAAGACGACCATCATGAACAACATCCAGCGCCTCTTCAACGAGGTGCGGGAGTACCGCGCGCTGCGCGCCATGACGATCATCAACGCCAACCTGCTGGTGGACTCGGATCGCATGGAGTTCCGCCCCGACCGCCTGCTCCAGGCGGTCGAGCAGCGCGCCCGCGCGGTCATCGGCCACGACCCCACCGCGCCAGAGCTGACCGCGGTGATGGAGCGCGCCACCATCTGCGTGGACGAGATCGACAAGATGTCCTCGGTGGTGGCAGGCAGGCCCAACCCCATCGGCGTGGTTCTGCAGCAAGGCCTGCTCACCCTCATGGAGGGGGAGAACGTCGCCTACCGCACGCATGTGCTGGAGGGCGGTGAGGAGAAGCAGCGCACCCTGGACATCTCCACCCGCGGCATGATGTTCATCTGCGGCGGCGCCTTCGAGGGGCTGTACGACCAGGTGTACTTCCGCGTCACCAACCCGGGCTCCGGCGAGAAGCTCAAGTCCACCGCCATCCGCACCGCCGACGGGCAGGTGCGCATCGAGGCGCGTTTCACCCTTGCCGACTTCTTCAAGATCGAGGATCTCTTCGTCTACGGCATGGTTCCCCAGTTCATCGCCCGCTTCGACAACGTGGTGATTCTGAACGATCTCACCATGGAGGTTCTCAAGGAGATCCTCCTTCACTCCCACGACTCGCCCTTCATCCGGTCGCAGAAGTTCTTCGAGATCATGGACATCCATCTGGAGATCGAAGACCTTGCGGCGGCGCTCATCGCCGAGCAGGCGGAAAAGCAGACCCGCACCGGCGCCAGGGCGCTGCGGGGCATTTTCGGCAAGATCATCAACCGCATCGAGTTCGACCCCGACGGCTCGAACACACTGAAGCCCACCCCGGACGGCGGGCGCACCCTCACCGTCACCGCCCCGATGGTGCGCCGGGCGCTAGGGGTGTAGCACCGCCGACAAGAGGTGGAAACGCCCGCCAGCGCTGGCGCCCACGATCCTGCCGCCGTCGCTGGAGACGGCGAGAGCGACAAATGGGTCGCCAGGAACGCCGGGAAGCACGATCGGCGCCTCCGGCTGGCGGCGATCCCAGATGACGATGGTGTCGTCCCCCGCCACGCTTGCCACCTGCGCGCCGCCGGGCAGAACCAGCACCTCGGTCACCCCGCGGCCGTGCTCCTGATGCATGCCCAGAAGTTCCCGGGTATCCAGGTCATGGAGGCGAACCGCGCCATCGCGACCACCGCTGGCCACCAGACTGCCGCGCGCCGACACCGCGGCGACCGGCGTGCGGTGGCCGTGCAGCGTCGCCACCAGGCGGCAATCCGCCGTGTCGTGGACGCGCAGCGCCCCCTTGGCGTGCCCGGTGATCACCGCCCGCCCCGCCTTGCCCAGGGCCAGGCAGGTGGCCGCGTCGGGCTGCCGCCGCAGCACGCGGCGGGCATCGCGGCGTAGCAGCGCCGGCAGCTCATAGAAGCGCACCGTGGCGTCGGCGCCGGCGGTGATCAGGGTCTGCCCGGGCGGCACGAACGCCAGGCCGGTGACGGCGCCGTCATGGTGCAGGCGGACGTCCAACTCCAGCCCTGCCGCCACGTCCCACAGGTACACCGCGCCGTCGAAGTGCCCGGCAGCTAGCCACGCCCCGTCCTCGGAGAAGGCCAGCGCGCCGGTCAGCGAGCCGTACCCGGTGCGCAGGTGTTCGCGGTTGCGCAGCGTCGCCACCTTCATCCGGCTCGCCAGATCCCACAGGTAGATGGCCCCGTCCAGGCCGCCGGCGGCCAGGACGGCGTCATCCGGGGACAGCGCCACCTTGTGTACGCGCCGAGCCTCTCCGAAGCGGGCGTCGGGGAGAAAAGCCCCGGGGGTACCGCTTGGGTTTGCCAGCGCCGGGCGCGGCGCCGCGGCGGCCGGC
>JBBINC010000177.1:0-5037 GCA_037444085.1 Acidobacteriota bacterium
TTGCTCCCCGCAGCGTGGGGGCGCGGGGGGCTGGAGCGAGGGCGGTTGGGTGGGCCAAGAGCGGAGCCCCCCGCTCACAATGGCTTGGGGGGCGCGCGGCCCCCCGAAAAAGAAAGACACCGCCACTGACACCGACACGGGCACGGTCACCGCTGACTTGCGCGGGGGCCGGGCGGGCAGGTGGGTGGGGGTGCTGGCGGGAAAGAAACGAATGGCCGGCGGGCCGGGTGGCCGATGGTCACGAACCGAATGGGGAGCGAGTCGGCAAACTGCTCTCACCAGCTGGCCGGGGCGCGGCGCGACAGAGGCCTCGAAGCCGCAGGAGAGGCCGGGAAAGGGAGTTCAGCGCCGGGCGGGGAGAGTGATGACCTCCAGGGCGGCGTCCATGAGTTGCTGGCCGGCGGCGGTGGCACGGGCGAGGACGAGGGACTCGGCGGCGAGAGCGGGCGCGCCTGGTAACTCCGCGGCCTGCGCCAGTTGTTCCACCGCCTGCTCCCAGTCGCGGTCGGCGTGGTGCGCGTAGCCCAAGAGGTAGCGGATGCGGGCGTCCGCGGGGCGGATCTGGGCCACCTGCTGTAGTACCGCCTTGGCCTCCGACGCACGGCCGAGGTCGAGAAGACAGCGTGCAAGGACGAGCTGCGCCTCGACATCTTCCAGCCGCGGTGCTCCCAGTCGGTCGAGCGCCTGCTGGGTGCGTCCCTGCCGGCGCAGCGCCTCAACCAGAGGCAGGGTGAAGGTGTTGGAGTCTCGCGCCGCCGCCGCCTCGAGCCGAGGCTGCGCCGCGGCCAGGTTGCCGGCGGCGAGATGAGCCACCCCCGCCCATCCCGACGCCCATGGATCATCCGGGCGTACCTGCAGGGCGCGCTGAAGGTGCTGCAGCGCCGCCGCCGCGTCGCCGTCGGCCAGCGCCAACTGGGCGCGAGCGACGCGGGCCTCGAACAGGGTGCCGTTCAGGGTCAACGCCCTGTCGAGGGCGTCTCGAGCGCCTGAGGTATCACCCAGCCGCGCCGCCAGCAGGCCGGTGGCCGCCCAGGCGCGATCGTTGCGCGGGTCCAGGTCGACGGCGCGCCGGAACGCCTCCCGGGCCGCGTTGGGGTTGTTGCGTCGCACCTCCACCTCACCCAGGTTCATTAGCAGTTCGGGCTTTTCGTTGCCCAGCAGGGCGGTGCGTAGCGCGGAGTACGCCTCGTCCAGGCGTCCGGAGTCGAGCAGAGCCTCCGCCATGACTTCCAGGGCCGGCACGCACGAGGGCAGCGCCGACAGGACTCCGTTCATCAGCGCTGCAGCCTCCTGGGGCCGGCCGCCGGCGAGCAGGCGGCGTGCGTCCAGGAGCGCATCCAGGGGGACCACCGGTGCGCCCGGGGCGGCCAGGGACATGGCGCGCATCGCCGCCCCCCGCCCGCGCAGTGTCAGCGCCTCCTCGTTGCGACCGAGCCGATCGAGGGTGTCAGCCTCGAGTTCCAGCAGCTCCGTGGCCAGGGGCGGGGTGGCCCCCAACGCCACGGCGCGCACCTCACCGAGCAGGATTTCCAGGGCTGGGGTGTCCTCGGCCAGGGCCAGTCGGCTTCGCAGAGCGGCCACTGAGCCCGGCTCTGCCCGCGGCTGCGTCACCGGCGGTCCGGGCGTGGGCGTGGCAGGAGGAGCGCTGAAGCGCTCGCGAACTCGCGCCAGCGCCTTGACGAAGTCGCTCGTGTAGTACTCCGGCACCAACTCGAGGTGGGGGGCGTCGCCCAGCGCCTGTGCGAGCGCCTCCTCGGCCTTGCCGCGCTCCTTCAGTGCCCAGTACGTCCAGGCGAGGTTGACGCGGATGTTGGCGCGGGCGCTGGCGTCGGTCTCAATGTCGGCGGCCTGCGCGAAGAGCTGCGCGGCCCGGCGAAACTCGCCGCGGCGATAGGCGGCGTTGGCGTCGGCCAGCGGATCCTGGGCGAAGGCGACAGTGCTCAGCGCGAGCAGATACGAGACGGCGACGACGGCAGCGGCGCGCATGCTGGAAGTGTAGCGCGTCCTGGAAGCGGCGGTTGCGCTACGGTTTCTTGAGCACCTTGAGCAGGTCGCTCGCGGTGGTGAGAACCAGGGTCGTGCGAGGGTCCGCCGCCTTCTCGAAGGTCTCGAGGCTCTTGACGAAGGCGTAGAACGCCGGGTCGCGGCCGTACGCCTCGGCGTAGATGCGGGTCGCCTCAGCGTCGGCCTTACCCCGGATCTCCTGCGCCTTTGTGTAGGCCTCCGATGAGATGCGCTGCAACTCCCGCTGTCTTTCACCGCTGATTCGAGCCGCTTCGCCCTCGCCCTCAGAGCGGAAGCGCTCGCCGACCCGCTTGCGTTCCGCGATCATGCGCGCGAAGACGTCCCGCTGCACCTGGTCGACGTAGTTGATGCGCTTGATGCGCAGATCGATGAGCTCGATCCCGAGATCACCGGTGCGGCGCGAGGCCTCCTTGAGGATCTCATCTGTGATTGCCTGGCGTCCCTTGGCGATGCTTTGCAGAATCGCCGTTTCCTCCTCGGAGTCCACGAGGATCGCCTCGGGGGGACGGTTGGAGGAGCGCACCACCTCGACGAGGTCATGGCGGGCCACGGCGTTGCGCGTCTCCCCGTCGAGGATGTCGTCCAGGCGGGACTGGGCGCCGCGCTCGTCGCGTAGTCTTTGGAAGAAGAGCAGCGGATCGTTGATGCGCCAGCGGGCGTAGGTGTCCACCCAGATGAAGCGCTTGTCCCGGGTCGGCATCTGGTTGGCGTCGCCGTCCCACTCGAGGAAGCGCTTGTCGAAGAAGTGGGCCTTTTGGATGAGAGGGAGCTTGGCGCGCAGGCCGGGGGTCGTGATGGGGGCGCCCACCGGGTTGCCGAACTGGGTGATCACCACCTGCCTGGTCTCGTCGACGATGAACACGGCATCGCCGAGGACCAGCAGAACGGCCAGCGCGAGGGCAGCGATGGTGATGGGGGAGCGGGTCATCGGGCACCTCCCGGGGTTGCCGGCTGCGCCGCCTCCAGCTTGAGACCGTCCAGGGAAAGCAGCGGCAGCACCCCCTTGGCATCCTCATCGAGAATCAGGCGCTGGCCGGTCGCCGGCAACGCTCGCTGCATTGCCTCCAAGTGGAGGCGCCGCTTGGTGACCTCCGGGGCGCGGCGGTACTCCTCGTACAGCGCCACGAAACGGGCGGCATCACCGCGGGCCCGGTTGACGCGATCGAGGGCGTACCCCTCGGCTTCGAGAACAGCCTGCTGAGCTTCGCCCCTGGCCCGGGGGATGACCTTGTTGTACTCGGCCTGCGCCTCGTTGATGAGACGATCCTGCTGCTGCTGCGCCTGGTTCACCTCGTCCCAGGACGGCTTCACCGGGTCAGGCGGGGTGACGTCCTGCAATACCACCTGGTCCACGGCGATCCCCATCTCGTACTGGTTGGCCAGGGTCTGCAGCTTGGCGTGGACCACCGACTCGATCTCCTGGCGCCCCACCGTGAGCACCTCGGTGACCGTGCGATCGCCCACCGCCTCGCGCATCACCGCCTCGTTGATGTAGCGAAAGGTCTCGTCGACGTTGCGGACGCGGAAAAGGTAGCGATAGGGGTCGGCGACGCGGTATTGCACGATCCACTCCACCACCGCCACGTTGAGGTCGCCGGTGAGCATGAGGGACTCCGCCTGGAAGCGCTCGGTGGAGAAGCGCGAGCGGACGTCGGCGTGCACGGTGCGGAATCCGAACTCCTGTTTGAGCTGGCGTTGCACAGGCACCTTCATCACTCGCTCGATGAAGGGCAGCTTCATGCGCAGGCCTGGGTCGGTGGTGCGCACGTACCGGCCGAAGCGGAGCACCACACCCAGCTCCTCCGGCTGCACCTGGTAGAGCGTTCCCACCACGATGACCAGTACCGCGATGGCCGCCAGCATCAAGCGCAGCAGCGGCCGCGGGAAGTTGACCCAGTTGGGCGGGCTGAAGTCTCTGAAATCAATGACTCTCCCCGACATGATCGCCTCACCTTCGACGATCAACTTACCATACCTACTCGCCCGGGGCGAGCCGCCTCTGGGGGGCTCCGCGTCTCGGCCGGCCAGGCCTCGCCTGGACCCGTGGGAGAGGGCCAACCTATGCTAGGGTAACCTGGGAGGTGATGGCCCCATGAGAGCATCTGCAATCCCTTCGACGATCGCCCTGCTCATCGCGGCGGCAGTACTGACCGGCGGCGCCGCCGGGGCGAAAACTCTCGATGACGGACTCCTGGAACTTACTTGGTTCGGCGACGATGAGGTGGAGTTTCGCAAGACCGACGAGATCGACTACCTGTGGGTCCAGCCTGGCCTGGACCTGGCGGGGCGGACGCTCCACGTCGACGTCTGGGACGACCCGGTGATGCTGGCGAAGAAGAAGCGCGACCCCAAGGATGCGGCCAAGGCCTCGGAGCTCACCGATACCTTCCCCGGAAGGCTGCGTGGCGCGCTGTCACACTCGCTGGACGGAACCGCCACGGTGTCCCGCAAGGAGGGCGATGTGGTTGTGGTGGGCCGCATCGTCGACTGTAACGCCGGATCCAAGGCGGCCAAGTGGATCGTGGGCATGGGGGCGGGTGCCTCCAACGCCACGTGGGACCTGAAATTCGTTGATCGGTCCTCGGGCGAACTCCTTCTGGCGGTTCACCATCGCGCCGTCTCCGGCACCCACATGTCCGAGATCGACGACAAGATTGTCAAGTGGCTGGAGAAGTTCGGGGAAGCCCTCAAGGAGGGAGCTGGGCGCGCCTACGAGAAGGGCAAACCTGCCCGAGAGTAGGCGAAGGGGCTGGTAGCCGGTCAGGGAGAGGCTCCGGCGGCGGCGCGCACGGTTAGGGCCTGGGCGGGCGGCCGCGCTTTCGGCTGCGACGCCAACCTGGCGATCTGCCGCAGGAAGGCCGGGGTGGGCGGGGGCCGCTGCCGCGCCCGTCTCCGTGTCCGTGCCCGTGCCCGTGTCGGTGTCCGTGCCCGTGCCCGTGCCCGTGTCAGTGTCCGTGCCCGTGCCCGTGCCCGCGCCCGTGCCAGTGTCCGTGCCCGTGCCCGTGCCAGTGT
>JBBINC010000178.1:0-5022 GCA_037444085.1 Acidobacteriota bacterium
TGGAGGCGGCGTGATTCCTCTCACCCACCTGTCCCAAGGAACCGGGCGCGGTTCACCGCTCACCTTTAGCCCCCGCGCCCACCCCTCCGCCCGGCCCCCGGGGGATGCAACGGCGGGTCGTGCCTGCCCGTGCCGGTGACTGTGTCCATGACGGTGACCGTGGCCGTGGCCGTGGCCGTGTCAGTGACCACGGTCCGTGGGACCGATCCACCCCGCCCGGGAGAGGATCACCGCTCGCCGAACGCCTGGCGCCCCTACCGGCGGCGCAGCGAGGCGGCGCCGGCGGCGGCGAGTACGACCCCCAGCGCCACGCCGCTGATCTGCTTCCAACCGAACCCCGGCGCACCGCCCACGCCGAGGGGATCGGCGGCGGCCGACACCAGCACGAGCAGCACCCCGACGACCAGCATGACCACTCCGCGCTGCCTGGGATCCATGGCACGACCTCCTTGGTCAAACGGCAGAGTAGCGCACCTGCCGGCGCGGTCAAAGCGCCCGCGTCGGCTGCTCTAGCTACCCCCTGGCGGCGCCGGCGGAGAGGGCTGCACCTCCAGCTCCTCGCGGGCGCGGCGAGCCTTGTCCGCCAGCGGCCAGGAGAACTGCAGCGCCTTGAGCACGATGACCGCCTCCCGCATGGTGACCAGCAGTTCCCGCGCCAGTACCGGAATCTCCGGGCCAACCGCAGCGCCCTGCCTGGCCAGCACCCCCACGTCCTCGATTAGGCGCGGGACGCGCTCGTCCGCGGCCAGCCGCTCCAGCGAGGCGAGCAGGCCAGCCACCCGCTCGTCCCCGAGCACGCGGTCGGCGCCGGCCAGGGCGCCGCGCAGGTGCCCCCCCCGGGCGAGCACCTCCTCCAGGTCGGCGAGCACGACCTCGCTGCGCCGCAGGACCCGGTCGACGCGTTCACGCTCCAGCGCCGCCGCCAGGCCGCGCAGCGAGGCTGCCGCCGCCGGGTCGTTGAGAAGAGCGTCGGCGCCGCGCAGCGTGCCGGTCAGCGCCGGCTCGCGAAGCACCGCGGCGAGTGGCGCCTCCACCTGGACGAGCAGGCGGTCGAGCCGCTCCAGGGTGCCCGGCAGGCGGTCCACCGCGGCCAGCAGCCGCTCCACGCGCTCCTCCTCGCTCAGCCGGGCCAGCAGCACCTCGACCGTGGTCATGGCGCGATCCACCGTCTCGACGTGGCGACCCACGTCGATGGCGGTCAGGGCATCGAGCAGATCGACCGGCTCATCGGCCGGGAGCACCGCGCCTTGCGAAAGCGGCGCCGCCCCAGGCAAGCCAGGCTGGAGGTGGACGCGCTTCTCGCCGATGCCGGCGAGGCGCCGCACCACCACCCGACTCCCCTCGCCGATGTGCCGTCCGTGCCGCGCCAGCACGACCAGCTCCACGTCGATCCGTCCATCCTTGCGAATCTCGATGGCACCGATGCGGCCCACGGCGATGCCGGAGAGGAGCACGGGCGAGCCCGGGCGCAGGCCTTCCCCGCGCTGAACCACGGTCTGGTAGCGGGCGCGGCGTTCCAACCAGCGGTGCTCGACGGCGCTGGCCACGGTGAACGCCACCGCCACCCCGGCCGCGGCCAGCAACAACAACCCGGCCAGTCGCTCGCGATGCGACAGAAGGATTCTCACCGTCGCTCCTCCCTCCCGGGCCCAGCGCTCGGCGCGCCACGACGGCAAGGTACCGTCTCGCCACCGCGGGTCGAGAGCCACGACTCGAACGCCGGCGCCGGCCGCGACATGCAGACTACTGCGGCCGCCCCGGCCGCCACCGCCGCGGCCAGCGCCGACCATGCCGCGCTCCCTCCAGGCGCCCAGTCACCGACCCCTTCCACAACCACCCATGCGGGTGCGAGCATCAGCGCCCGCGCCACCCGCGCCCTCCAGCGAGTGAGTCGATCAACCTGGTGCGGTCGCGCCTCGGCGACAGACGCCAGCCCAAGGGCATCGAGCATATCGCCCGCCACAGCGCCGGCGTGGCGCCCGTCCGGCGCCCCGTGCACCGCCGCAGGCAAGGCGACGTTCTCGGCGATGGTGCGGTTGGATAGCAGCCCGCCCCAACTCTGAACCAGGCCGATGCGACGGCGCAGCGCCTGCAGATCCGCGTACGACAGCCGCTGCGGGTCGCTCCCCAGCACTTCCAGCGTCCCCTCCGCCGGGGCCGCCAGCGTTGCCAGAACCCGTCCCACCGCGGGTGCCGGATCCCCGGCGCCGGCCTCCTCCTCCGGCACCACCGCAACCCACTGCCCGGGGTGGGCAGCGAATTCACCCAGCCGCCAGCGGACTCGCTCCACCTCGATCACCAGCGAAGCGTTCGCCCGCGCCACCGCCCCGCCAGCCGTCGCCCCGCTCACAGCAACCTCCCCCACCCATCGCCGCCCGACGCCAGCCCCCAGAGGGAAACGCCGGCATGCCAGACGACCAGGAACACAAGTGCTCGCAATGCCGCCCGAGACACCGCGACCGGCACCTCGGTGGGAGAGTCGGCCACCTCCATGCCGTGGTAGCAGCCGATCACCAACACCCCCAGCCCACCCACCGCCACCTTCCCCGCCAGCATCAGCAACCTCTCCGGCGTGAGCGCCCACAGAACGGCGTTGAGCACCTCCTCGGGCACGCCCGCCGGCAGCCACGCGGCCGCCGCCAGGCCGGTAGCCACCGCAACCCCGGCGAACACCACGTTGAGCGCCAGCAGTGCGGCCAGGCCCCCGGCCAGGCGCGAGGTCACCAGGTGGAGGATCGGCGAGATGCCCATCGCCTCGAGCGCCTCGATCTCCCGTTGTACCCTCATCACCCCGAGTTCTGCGGCAATCGCGGTTACCGATCTGACGATCACCACTCCGGCGGTGAGCAGCGGCCCGACCTCAAACAGTACGACCAGAATGACCAGCCGGCCCAGTTCCTCGCCGCCTGCCAGCGGCCCGACCACCGCGAAACCGTGGGCGATGGCAAGCGCGCCGATCACCATCGCCAGGGCGGCTACCGGCACCACCCCTCGCACGCCGGTGAAGTACACCTGCAACAGCACTTGCCGCAGAACCTCCCGCGCGCCCTGCCGCCGTCCCACCCAGAGCATCTTGGCCGACAGGTAGAGGAACCCCATGAGGAGGTACGCGGTTCGAACTCCCCCGAGGACCCACGCACCCAGGCGGTCCACCGCCGTCACCTGCGGCCCTCGCTGCGACGATGCCGGCACGCCGATTTGCACATGCTGGCAGCGTACCACCGCTCGAGCGAGCCATGGCGCATCTCACGGTTTCGATATGGTTTTCGTTTTGTATACGTACGTATTTTTTTCGTGTACAATGCATCCATGCTCGACCGACTCATGCCCCGCTCCCGCGTGCGCGTGCTCGAGGCGCTGCTGCTCGACCCCGGCCCACATTCGTTCTACCTGCGCGAGCTGGCCCGCGCCAGCAGCGTCGCGCTGCAGGCCGTGCAGCGCGAACTCGCCACACTTGCAGACCTGGGCGTGGTAAGCCGGGCGCCCCGCGGCCGGGAGGTGTACTTCCTCGTTCAGGATGCACACCCGCTGGTGAGGCCGCTGCGCACCCTCCTGCGAGTCGCCGGCGGGACCGCCCCACCGCCGCCCGATCGCGAAGCCGCCATCGAACCCCCAGCCCCACCTCCGCCCGGCACCGAGTCGTGGCGGGTGTGGTAGGCAGTGCTAGACTCGCGGGTCATGGGCAGCAGCGAGGAGCCAGAGAACCCGGTCCCTCTTCAGCCTGACGACGACGCCGTCCTGCTCTTCGCAGGTTCGGGCAGCCGGCGGCTGGCAGCCCGCATCGCCACCGCGCTTGGCATCGCCGTGGCCCCCGGAGAGACGCTGCGGTTCTCCGAGGGGAACCTGTTCGTGCGGGTCCTCACCAACGTGCGCGGCCGCCGCGCGTACGTCGTCCAGACCACCGCCTTCCCTGCCAACGACACCTTCATGGAGTTGCTCTTCTGGATCGATGCCCTCAAGCGCGCATCGGCCGCGTCGGTAACCGCGGTGGTGCCGTACTTCTCGTACGCCAAGGGAGACAAGAAGGACGAGCCGCGGGTTTCGATCCGCGCCCGCGTCTGCGCCGACGCCATCGAAGCCGCCGGTGCCGACCGCCTGGTCACGATGGACCTGCACGCGCCACAGATCCAGGGGTTCTTCCGCGTCCCGGTGGATGACCTCTATTCCCTCCCCATCCTCTCCGACGCCGTCCGCGACATCCTCCCCGCCAACTTCGTCGTCGTCGCCCCCGACGCCGGCTTCGCCAAGAAGGCGCGGCGTTACGCGTCGCATCTCCGCGCCCCCCTGGTGATCGCCGACAAGGTGCGCGAGGGACATGACGAGAAGGTCAAGTCGGTGGAGATCATCGGCGAGGTCCAGGGACGCACCGCCCTGATCGTCGACGACTTCACCATCTCCACCAGCACCCTCAATGCCGCCGCCGAGGCACTCCTGTCCCGCGGCGCACGCTCGGTGGTCGCCGCCGTCACGCACGCCGTCTTCGCCCCCTCCTCCATGGCGAGGCTCGACGCCGGACCGATCCAGGCTCTCATCGTCACCGACACGGTGGAAAACCAGCCGGTGCAGTTTTCGCCCAAGGTGCGAGTCGCCTCGGTGGCGCCGCTGTTCGCCGAGGCCATCCGGCGCATCCACCGGCGCGAGAGTTTAAGCGTCCTCTTTCCCGAGTGAGGCTGAGCGGGTGACCCACGACACCCGCGGCGAGACGGGTACGGCCCTCTGCCTGCACCCGCCCCTGCCCCTGCCCGTGCCCGTGCCCCTGCCCGTGCCCGTGCCCCTGCCCGTGCCCGTGCCCGTGCCCGTGCCCGTGTCCGTGCCGGTGCCTGTGTCAGTGAGCGTCGACGGACTCTTCCACCCTCGGCGGGGGGAACACCCGTCATCCCGAGCCCGCAGAGCGGGCGAGGGATCTCGCGGCATGACGTGGTCCGAGCGGCGCGGCGAGATCCTTCGCCGGCCTCCGGCCGGCTTCAGGATGACGGGGAAGGCGGATGGGCGGCTTCACGATGACGGGGAGGGCGAACGGTG
>JBBINC010000179.1:0-4916 GCA_037444085.1 Acidobacteriota bacterium
TCCGTGTCGGTGACCGTGTCCGTGTCGGTGACCGTGTCGGTGTCAGTGCCCGTGTCCGTGTCGGTGACCGTGTCGGTGTCGGTGTCCGGGGCGATGCCTTGGGCCTCCTAGAAGCCGAACTGGAGCATGGAACGGACGCGGTGGTCGTGCTGCGCGGCCGGCCTCCCCTGTCCCTCGTCCGCGAACCTCCGCTGCAGCCAGGAGGCGTCCACGAACAGCTTGTGCTGGTGGCCATGGCCGAAGTAGAGGTTGAGGCCGGCGGTGACTTCGCTGACGGACTCCTCCACCGCAGTGACGGTCACCCCGTCGTGCTCGATGCGCACCAGACCCAGCCCGGAGCGCAGCGCCGCCTCTCGACCTGGATGTCGCAGGCGCTCCAGGCGCGCGCCGCGCGCAACCACCTCGACCCGGCCTGGCACGATGAAGCAGCCGAGAGAGGCGCGCCATCCCTCCCTCTCGAACCGCCACTGGCCGGGCTCGGCACGCCGCATGTCGTAGGTCTCGACCCCCCATTCAAGATCTGCCGAGGCGCCGGCGCCGCGCGCCAGGAGAGCCAGGTTGACTCCTCGATCACGGACGTCGTACGGCTGGACCTGCTGGCCGGCGGCGTCTCCAGCGCGCCGGCCGCCGTCGCGGTACCACGACGCCAGCGCCGCCAGCCGCAGCCGGCGCTCCCCCTCCAAGTCGCCCTGAGTTGTGAGATCGAAATGCCCCAGCGGGAAGAATGCCAGTCGAGCCGAGGTGAGCAGCCCGGCGTCAGGGTTCGAGAGGCCGCGGGAGTTGCGTCCGTTCCAGACGCCCGCTTCCCAGGAGAGCGCCACGTCTCGACCGAAGCCCTTCTGGCCCGACAGCAGCACCCCCTGGGAGCGGAACAACGTCAGCCCACCGGTGGGAAACCCCGTGTACGCGTTCTCCCCTGCCAGCACCAGCGGGGCCGCGCCGCCCCCTGGCCAGGTGCTGCCCGACCCCGAGGAGATGTCCGTCTCGCCATACATGATCGACCGATCGATGAAATTGAGTGCGAACCCGGAAGCCAGGAACTCGGCACCATAGGGGATCTTGTTGCGGCCCACCCCCAGCTTCAGAGCGTCCGAGAACGCGTACTGCACCCAGGCATCGTGGAGGTTCACCGCCGCGGTCGGCTCCAGCTGCAGGTGGAAATAATAGGTAAACTTGGGCGAAAAGGCGTGTCCATCCCACCACAGGCGGGCCCGGCGCAGAAAGAAGTTGGCCACGTCCTCCTCGTTGCCCGCCACGCGCCGGTCGAAGTCGGTCACCGTGAAGCGCGCTTGCAGGGCGGCAAAGAGGCGCA
Organism: Acidobacteriota bacterium; assembly: GCA_037444085.1. GTDB lineage: Bacteria > Acidobacteriota > Thermoanaerobaculia > Thermoanaerobaculales > Thermoanaerobaculaceae > CALEVZ01. The sequence continues at coordinate 1,313 of JBBINC010000179.1, forward strand.
GGGAGAAGTCGCCGTCACCGGTGGTGAACTTGAAGCCATCGTCGTACCGGATCTTGAGGGGAGGCCGCGGTTCGTCCTCGGCGTCACCAGCAAAGCAAGGATGACCGCCCAACCAGGCGGCCATCCCCAGCGCCGCGAGAACCACGCTACCAACGCGCCGTGCCAACCCCCTCCTTCGCCTTCTCACCGCGCTCCCTCCAGGACACGACTCCGGCGGCTGGCCTACCCGCGACGCCGCCTCCAGCTGCAAACCGCGTGCCTTCCAGAGCACTCATCCAAGATGCTGTTGAGAAACCACTTCTTGGCAGTTAGCGACGCCCGGCGTGCTTCAGATGTTTCAGAAGCGTAACCGCACTTCTCGCTTCACCCCTCCAGCCCGTACTGTTTGGCCTTTTCCCAAAGGGTCTTACGACTCACCCCCAGCAGCTCGGCGGCCTGCGTGCGCCGGCCGCCGGTGGCCGCCAGGGCGGCGCGGATGGCCTCCACCTCGGCGCGCTGGACCGCCTCCTGCAGCGCCAGCACTGGCTCGGCGGGAGCGTTTTTGCCGCCCCGGTCGCCGGCGCGCAGCGTCTCGGGAAGCTCTTCGAGGCCGATGCGCGGCCGCGTGCAGAACAGTACGGCGCGCTCCACGACGTTGCGCAACTCGCGGACGTTGCCCGGCCACGAGTAAGCGTCGAAGGCGGCGATTACGTCGTCGGAGAAGCCCTCGATGGGCTTGCCCCGCTCGCGCCGGAATTCATCGAGGAACGCCAGGGCGAGGACCGGCACGTCCTCCCGCCGCTCGCGCAGCGGCGGCAGGTGGATCGCCACCGTATTCACCCTGAAGTAGAGGTCTTCCCGGAATCGCCCATCCTGGATCTCCTCCTCCAGTGGACGCAGCGAGGCGGAGACGATGCGCACATCGACATCGATGGTGCGGTGCGAGCCAAGCCGCTCGATCTGCCGCTCCTGCAGCACCCGCAGCAGTTTCACCTGGAAGTTCAGGGGCAGTTCAGCAATCTCGTCCAGGAACAACGTGCCGCCAGACGCCGCCTCGAAGCGCCCGAGGCGCCGCTCGGAGGCGCCCGTGAAGGCTCCCTTCTCGTACCCGAACAGCTCCGATTCGATGAGCGACTCGGGCAGGGAAGCGCAGCTCACCCGGATGTACGGCCTGGATCGCCGCGGCGAGTTATAGTGGATCGCCGCCGCCACCATCTCCTTGCCGGTACCGCTCTCGCCAAACACCAGGACCGACGCGTCGGAATCGGCGACGACCCTGATCAATTCGAAGACCTCGCGCATGCGCTTGGACTTGCCGATCATCGAGCCGAACGAATGCCGCTGTTCAAGCTGCTCCTGCAGGCGAATGTTCTGCTCGCGCAATATCTTGAAAGAACAGACGTTGTTCAGTCGCAGTACGAGCTGCATCATGGAGAACGGCTTGGTGATGAAATCCGACGCACCCAGGCGCATGGCGTCGACGGCGCCGTCCACGGTGCCGTGGGCGGTGATGATGACCACTGTGGTCTCCGGCTGGAGCACCTTGATGCGCTTGAGCAGCTCCATGCCATCGAGCTTCGGCATGAGCAAGTCAGACAGCACCACCTCGTGGAGCTGCGTCTGAAAGAGCGCCAACCCGCGCGCGCCGTCCTCGGCCACGTCCACCAGCCACCCCTCCTTGCGCAAGGCGTCGGCCATGGTGATGCGCAGGATGGGCTCGTCTTCGACGATGAGCAGGCGTCGGCCGCAGACCGTCATCCCTCTCCTTTCCGCCCCTCCCGAAGGGGGAAGCGAATGCGAAACGTGGAACCCAGGCCGGGGGTGCTGTCCACCTCGATGCGCCCCCGGTGCGCCGTTACGATACTGTAACTGACCGCCAAACCCAACCCGGTCCCCTCCCCCACCTCCCGGGTGGAGAAGAACGGCTCGAAGATGCGGTCGCGGATCTCCTCGGGAATCCCGGTGCCGGTATCGCTCACCTCGACGATCACCAGCGCCCCCCGCACCCGCGTCCGCAGGGTCATCACGCCCCCTGCCGGCATGGCCTGCACGGCGTTGAGCATGAGGTTCAAGAAGAGCTGCTCCATCTGGAAATGGTCGGCCAGCACCACGGGTTCGGCGGGGTCGAGATCCAGCTTCACCTCCACCTTCGCCCGGCGCAGCTGGTAATCCAGCAACTCGGCGACGTGGAGGAGGTTGTGGTTGATGGGAGTCGGCTCCGCCCGGATGTCGCGAGGGCGGGAGAAGTCGAGCAGGTTCTCGACGATGTGCGCGATTCTCCGGATGCCGTCCTCCATCAGATCGAGGTAGCGCTGCCGCAGCGCCGGGTCGTCGGGGTTGGAGCGCATCTGCTCGATGCACGTGAGGATCCCGGCGAGGGGGTTGTTCACCTCGTGCGCCACGCCCGCTGCCAGCGTCCCCACCGCCGCCATCTTCTCGGTGTGCAGAAGCTGGCTCTGGCGCACCCGTTCGCGTTCGTTGCCTTCCTCCAGTTCGTCCATCATGCGGTTGAAGGCATCGGCCAGCTCGCCCACCTCGTCCCCCCGCCGCACTATGGCGCGCGCGGCGTACTCGCCGCGGGCAGCGCGCTTCATCGTCTCGTTGAGGTTGAGCAGCGGGCGGATGAGCGTCTCGACGTAGAGCGCCGTGAGCACCGAATTGCCGACCATGAGCACCAGGGCCAGCAGCGCGGCACGCCTGCCGATTGTCGTGACCTCCCTCTCCACCGGCTCGAGGGAGAATCCGACGCTCACCGAACCCCAGAACTTGGTGGAGATGGCGAGGGGCGCGCGCACCTCCAGCATCCGCTCGCCCCACGAGGAGGTCCGCAGCTCCACCTCGGCCCCAGCGGTCGCCGATGAAGCCTGCAGGGCACGCCGAAACCGCTGTCCCATCAGATCCCAGCGGTTGGAGTGGGTGACCACGCCGGCACCGTCGGCGACGATGACATAGCGCATCAGGTCACGGTTACGCTCCAGCACCTCGGCGATGTAGTTCTCGATCAGCCCGGTCTTGGGAACCTGGCCCAGATCCTCGTTCATCAGCGAATCGGTAATCGGGATGGCCAGCGCCTCGGTAACGCTGACCCCGCGACCCTGAATCGCCTCGTACCGCACTCGCCGCTCGTGGGAGATGCCGATGATGGCGACCAGCCCCATGGTCACCACGATGAGCGTGTTGGAGTAAAGGAAGAACTTGGTCCTCAGGCCGAGGGGCAGCATCAGCGCGCTCGCACCGCGCACGAGAGATCGTCCTCCGGGCGGGAGAGGACGCCAGCGCCGAAGACGCGCTCCGCCAGCCGGCGCAGCGACAGGTATTCGGACGCGGTGGCGGGCGCAAAGCCGCTCGCCAGCTCCTCGCCCCAACCCGCCATGCGCGCCGCCACCGCGGCGTCCCCCCTGGGCACTTCGACCAGCACGGCGAGCAGCACCCGTCGCAACGCCTCGTTGGCGCGAGGCGAAAGCACCAGCGGGAAGTTGGGGATCGCCTCCGATTCGGCGATGATCCTCAAGCCACGCTCCTCGAACTTGCGCCCCACGATATCGCGCACCCCGCACGCCTCCACCTGGCCCAGCAGCAAGAGCGCCGCCGCCGCGCCTTCCCGAAGGCGGCCAGTGCCGGCCCG
>JBBINC010000180.1:0-4829 GCA_037444085.1 Acidobacteriota bacterium
GAAGAAGAGCACGAAGAAGACCAGGAGCTTCGGCGACAGGAGGTTGGCGGCGTTTTCCATCAGCCCGAGCCCGAGCAAGCCGGGGGCGGCCAGATTCATGGCCAGCACCACCCAGATCAGATACTGCGTCAACCCTACCGCGCCCACGCCGAAGATCTTGCCGGCCATCAACTCGGTGGGCGAGAGGTTGGCCACGATCACCTCGACGATACGTGAGGATTTCTCCTCCAGGACGCCGCGCATGACGTAGAACCCGTAAATCATCACGGTGATGTAGATGAGGAAGGTGAGCACGTAGCTCAGGGCAAAGGAGCCGCCCAACGCCTCGCGGTTCTCGCTCCCCTCGCCGGTGAGGCGCACTGGCTGGAGCTTCACCCCGGCTGTCAGTTCGCCCAGCCGCTCCGAGGGCACGCCCTCGCCGCGCAGGCGCGCGCGCAGCACCGCCCGCTCCACGGCGCTGTCCAGACGGCCGATGAGGCGGAAGGCGGTCACGTTGGTGGAGAGGTACTCCACGCTGCCGCCCGCCAGCACCTCTGGCGGCAGCACCAACACGCCGCTCAGCTCCTTGCGCAGAACGCGCTGCTTCAGCTCCTCCCGCTGCCGGTCGGCGTCGTCGCGAGGCTGGATCCACTCGACGCGAACACTCAGCGCCCCGACCCCCGGCGCGTTCTCGGCGCGCCGCGCCAGCTCGTCCTTCACCTCGGCCGCGAGACCCTGATCGCCGCTCAGCAGGGCGACGGAGAAGGTGCCTCCCTGGCGGTTCATCACCACGGTCGGCAGGACGGCGAACGAGATCATGGCCACCGGGACGAGGAGTGTCGAGATCCAGAACGCCTTGGTGCGAACGCGCGACAGGTACTCCCGCCGCATCACCGTGCGGACCTTAGACAGGCGCAACATGGTCATCCTCCACGGCGCGCAGGAAGATCTCCTCCAGCGTTGCCTCGTGTCTCTCCACCGCGTGCAGCGGCACGCGCTCGGCAATCGCCCGAATGACTGCGGCGATCGGCGTATCGCCGTTGATCTCCACCAGGCAGTCCTGCTCGCGGGGGTGGACCGCGACCACCCCCGGTACGGCCCGCAGCTCGGTCTCGCCGGCGCTGCTCACGACCCGCAGGGCATGCTGGGTGAATCGGCCTCGCAGCTCCGCCAGCGAACCCGCGAGGATGGCTCGCCCGCGGTTGATGAGGCACAGGTGATGGCACAGCTCCTCGGCCTGAGGGAGCACGTGGGTGGACAGGACCACCGTCACCCCCCGGGCCGCCATGGCGGCAACCTCGTCCTTGAGCTGCCGGGTGGCGATGGGGTCGAGCCCGGTGAACGGTTCGTCGAGTATCACCAGTTCCGGCGAGTGGATCACCGCTCCGGCGAACTGCACCTTCTGCTGCATCCCCTTGGAGAGCTCCTCCACGGCATGCCTGGCCTTTTCCGCCAGGCCGAGCCGGTCAAGCCAGGTGGCGGCGCGGGCGCGCGCCTCGTCGCGGGGCAGTCCGCGCACCTCACCTAGGAAGGCGAGGTGGTCGAGCACCTTCATCTTGCGGTACAGGCCTCGCTCCTCGGGAAGGTAGCCGATTCGTTCCCGCAGGCGATCATCGAGGGGGGCGCCGCTCATGCTGATGGCGCCGCTGTCGGGCAGAGTGATGCGCATGATCATGCGGATGGTCGTCGTCTTGCCGGCACCGTTGGGTCCGAGCAGGCCATACACGGTGCCGTAGGGCACCGCCAGCGACAGGTCGTTGACCGCCTGCACCTGGTCGTAGCGCTTGCTCACATTGGCGAGCTGGAGGTGCGGTGAGGTGTTGGTCATCACGGCGTTGATACGCAGTGACTCGTGCAGAGGTTGCAATTGCCGAGACGGGGACTATACTCTCTGCCGCGCGCAGTGCGCGCCGGTAGCTCAATTTGGATAGAGCATCTGACTACGGATCAGAAGGTTAGAGGTTCGAGTCCTCTCCGGCGCGCCACTCGCATCCCTGACCACGGCAGAAACGGAGCAGGCGAGAGCAGCCGCGGTTCGAGCCTGACGAGGGCTTGCTATTCTGTCGGCGATGCGGGGAGCAAGATTTCAAGGTACCTGGCTTGCATCGCTGGTGATGGCGGGGTGGAGCGCCGGCCAGACCGTGCCCATCCATGCGGTGCAGGGAAGCGGCCCCCGGTCGCCCCTGGAGGGGCAGGTGGTAACCACCCGCGGCGTTGTCATCGGGGTCAAGAACAACGGCTTCTTCATCCAGACCCCCAGCGGCGAGGATGACGGCAACCCGGCCACCTCAGAAGGGCTGCTGGTGTTCACGGGGAGCCGGCCTCCGACGGCCGTGCAGGTGGGCACGGTGGTGTCGGTGCGAGGGAGGGTGGTGGAGTACGTCCCCTCGCACGACCCCTACTGCCCGCCGTTGACCGAGATCGCCGGCGAGCCGCTGGTGACCGTCGAGGGCAGCGGGTTCTCCCTGCCGGAGCCGCTCACCCTGACGACCGCACTCCTCCACGCGGCAGGTGGCGTCGACCAGCTGGAGCGGTTCGAGGGGATGCGGCTGCGGGTGGAGTCTCTCACGGTCGTGGGACCCACCGGGGGAACGCTCAACGAGACCACCGGCGACGTCATTTCCAACGGCGTCTTCTACGGCGTTCTCACCGGGACACCGCGGCCGTTTCGGGAGCCCGGCCTGGAGGCCCCCGAACCGCTACCGGCCACACCATGCTGCGTGCCGCGCTTCGATGGCAATCCGGAGAGGCTGGCGGTGGACAGCGACGCCTTGCTCGGAGGTGGGGCGCTGGACGTACCGGTGGGGGCGGTGGTCGAGGGGCTCGTGGGTCCGCTGGACTACACCTGCCGGACATACCTGCTCCTGCTCGAGGCGGGCGCTCGCGTGCCGGTGACGATGCCGCCGGCGCCACCCGCGTTGCCTCCAGCTGGACCTGATGAACTGGCCATTGCCACCTGGAACCTGCACCGCTTCTTCGATGCCAGCGACGACCCCTCCATCAACGAGCCCTTGCTGACCCCGGCGGCGTGGGCGCGCCGGCTGGGGCGGGCCGCGCGGGCGGTTGTGATCGAGTTGCGGCTTCCCGATGTCATCGGCGTTCAGGAAGTCGAGAACCTGAACGCGTTGCAGGCGCTGGCCGCAGCCGCAAACGCCGAGGCGATGGCGGCGGGAGGGCGGGATCCCGGGTACCAAGCGCACGTGCTGGAGGGGAACGACGTCGGCGGTATCGATGTGGGCTTCGTGGTGAAGTCGGCGCGCCTCGAGGTTGTCCAGGTGTGGCAGGAAGGCAAGGGCGAACGACTGACGGCAGACGGCACCTTGCTGCACGATCGACCGCCGCTCCTGCTGCGAGCCAGCGTGCCGGGGCCCGGCGGAGCCCGCTTTCCGTTCGTAGTGATCGTCAATCACCTGCGCTCTCTCGGTGACATCGCCCATCCCGACAAGGGCGGCCGGGTGCGCGCCAAGCGCCAGGAGCAGGCCGAGTCGGTGGCCGCCATCGTGCAGGCGGTGCGGCACCGCTGGCCCGGCGAGGCTGTCGTGGTCGTCGGCGACTTCAACGCCTTCGAGTTCAACGATGGTTTCGTCGACGTCGTGGGCACCGTCGCCGGACGCCCTGCTCCGGCGGATCAGGTGGCGGTGAACGTTTCGCGAGTGCTTCTCGCCCCTCCCCTGCACATTCTCACCGCTGGGATGCCCGCCGCGGCGCGCTACAGCTACGTGTACCGGGGCAACGCCCAGGCCCTCGACCATATCCTGGTCAGCGACGAACTGCTGAACCTCGTGCATCGCGTCGCGGCGGTGCGGTTCAACGCCGACTACCCCGAATCCTGGCGGGGTGACGACGGGAAACTGCGGCGACTGTCCGATCATGATCCTGTGGTCGTCCACCTGCGCATCCCCGGCAGCGCTCCGCGCGCTCGCCCGGTGGTGCGGCGCGGTCGCTGAACTCCATGACCGAGCTCACCCCCGCCTGGGCGTTTAGCGAGGCCGATCGCCAGGCCATGCAGATGGCGTTTCTGGAAGCAGAGGCGGCTCTGCGGGCGGGCGAGGTTCCGGTGGGTGCGGTGGTGGTCTCGCCCCTCGGCGACGTGCTCGCCCGCGCCGGAAATCGGCGCGAGCGCGATCGCGATCCCACGGCCCACGCCGAGATCCTCGCCCTGCGCGAGGCGGGGCTCGCGCTGGGACAGTGGCGCCTGGAGGGGTGCACCCTGTACGTCACCATCGAGCCGTGCGCCATGTGCGCGGCCGCCTGCGTCATGGCGCGGTTGGAGTGCGTGGTGTGGGGCGCTCCAGACGTCAGGGCCGGTTTTGCGGGCACGGTCGCCAATCTGCTCGCCGATCCACGTCTCAACCACCGGGTGGCGTGGCGCGGCGGTTTGGCGGCCGATGCGGCGACGGCGCTCATGTCGGGTTTCTTTGCAAAGTTGCGCGGCGGAAGGTAGACTCCCCACTCTCGCGAGACCGCGCGGCTTGCGGAGAGGTGCCAGAGTGGACGATCGGGACGGTCTCGAAAACCGTTGACCCTTCACGGGGTCCGTGGGTTCGAATCCCACCCTCTCCGCCAACCTAGCGAAGCCGATCATCGCCAGTCACGTCTGCAGATCATCGGAGAGCCCTGTGGCCACCGCGCCGTAGCGGAGAGGGTGGGTGAGAACCCACGGGGGGTGGAGGGGAGGGTGGTGGGAGTGGGGTGTGGGTTTGGACTCGGAGGAGGGTAGGGTGGGTGCCGAGACGCGGGCTGCAAGAGGTGGAGCGTGGCTGAGGGAGCGTGGGCGGAGGCAGGCTCGGCCATGCGGCAGCCACGGCTTTCCCGTCATCCTGAAGCCACCGTTCGCCCTCCCCGTCATC
>JBBINC010000181.1:0-4800 GCA_037444085.1 Acidobacteriota bacterium
CGCGGGGGGGGGGCCGGCGAAACCCCCCGAATAATGAAGACGCGGACACCGCCCACCCACCCCGGCCTGGCTTGCGGCGGGCGGCTCGATTCACGCCGGGGCCGATGGAAAGGCCGCCCACCAGGGCGCCCAGTCTCGCGCTCACAGCACCAGCATCGCGTCCCCGAACGAATAGAACCGAAAGCCGTGCGCCAGCGCAACCCCGTACGCCTCCAGCACGCGCTCTCGCCCGGCCAGGGCGGCCACCAGCATGAGCAGCGTCGATCGCGGCAGATGGAAATTGGTGAGCAAGGCGCCGGTAGCCCGGAAGTGATACCCCGGCAGGATGTACAGGTCGGCGCGTCCGAGCCCGGCGCGCACCCGCCCGCCGCCGGCCGCCGCGGCGTGCTCCACGGTGCGGCACGAGGTCGTGCCCACGCACACCAGGCGCCGGCCGGCGGCGAGCGCGCCATTGATGGCCACCGCCGCGGCGGGGGGGATCTCGTAGTCCTCGCCGTCCAGCACGTGCTGCCGCGGGTCGTCCACCGTTACCGGCTTGAAGGTCCCGGGCCCGACGTGCAGCGTCAGCCGGCACGCCTCGATGCCGCGCGCCCCGCACTCCGCGAGCAGTTCGGGGGTGAAGTGCAGCCCGGCGGTCGGCGCCGCCACCGCCCGCCCCTGGCGCGCGTACACCGTCTGATAGCGTACCCGGTCTTCGTCGCTGGCGCCCGAGGGTCGCTGAATGTACGGCGGCAGCGGCACCTCCCCCACGGCTTCGAGACCGGCGGCGTCGAGCGGAGGCTCGAACCGCACCCGGAAGCGGCCGCCCCCCAGGCGCTCCTGCGGCACGGCCACCCCGCTTTTCAGGCGCAGCGGCACCCCCGGGCGTAGCCGCCGCGCGGGGCGCGCCATGACCTCCCACTCGGCGCCAGCGAGGGGACGCACGAGCAGCAGCTCGGCCCTCTCTCCTCCGGGGCGGCGGGCCGGCAGCCGCGCCGGAATCACCCGCACCTCGTTGAGCACCAGCAGGTCCCCCGGCGCCAGCAGCGCTGGCAGCTCGCTGACCCGCGCCGCCCGCGCGCCGCCGCCGCGGCGGTCGAGCACCAGCAGCCGCGAGGTCCCCCGCGGCCGGGCCGCCTGGGCGATCCGTTGCGCCGGCAGCGAGTAGTCGAAATCGGCGGTCCGCACGGGGAGACGGTAGCATTTCCGCGCCTCAGCGAGCGAGACGACCCGGCGAATTCGGAGGTTTGGACAGAAATCCAAAATCCCGTACAGTCGCGGCCAATTGTCCTCCGGATTGGTCGCGAATGCTGGCATTCTTTTTGCTATACCCAGCGGCAGGACTGGGGTCGAACGCGGAATCGGCGCCAGCCACGCAAGGGGGGTCGGGCGCAATGTCAATCACCACGCGCACTTCCGGCGGACAAGGCGGCGTCGAGTTCGCTGTCGCCGGCCGCGCCGCGTGCAGAATTCCGCACGTGGTAGGATGCGCGGTGCATTGCGATGCCGGACTTCCCGGCAGCTCACCGGTCGACCTACACCACGACACTGCGGTCGTCGCCGCCGCCCAGCGACCAGGGGATGGCGGCATTCGTCGCGGGAAAGGAGGAAGGGACAGACACGTGGTCACACTGGGGACTTCTCGAGGCAACAACCCACGCCAACCCAAAGGAGGAGGAAGAATGAGGAAAGCTGTGCTTCTGTTTGCCGCCGTCGCGCTGGTCGCCATGCCGGCGATGGCGCAGGTGCAGTACGGTTCCGTCAGCGGCACCGTGCTCGACAACCAGGGCCAGGCGCTGCCGGGCGTCGTCGTGACGCTGGAAGGCCCGACCATGCAGGGCAGCCGCACCGCCGTCACCGACACCGCGGGCAAGTTCCGCTTCATGCCGGTGCCTCCGGGCTCTGACTACATCGTCAAGCTCGAGCTGGCGGGCTTCAACACCGTCGAGAAGACGGGCGTGACCGTCCACCTCGGTCGCGACACCGCCATCCTCGGCGAGATGGCCCTGTCGGAGTTCGCGGAAACCGTGACCGTCACGGCCGACCGCCTGGTCGTCGACACCACCAAGTCGACCGTGGACACCACGGTGGACTGGGAGTTCATGGACAACCTGCCGGTCAACCGCAACTTCCAGACCATCATGCAGCTCGCCCCAACGGTCCGGCCGGGCAACAACCCGTACGTGGCCGGCGGCGCGAACTCTTCCAACGTGTACATGATCGACGGCGTGGACACCGGCGACCCGCGCACCCAGACCTGGGGCACGGCGCTCAACTTCGACGCCATCGCCGAGATCCAGTTGCAGACGGGTGGCTTCGCCGCCGAGTACGGGCGCGCCACCGGTGGCATCTTGAACCTGGTGACCAAGTCGGGCGGCAACAACTTCTCCTTCACCGGCCGCTACGTCAAGCAGGACGCCGACTGGTCGGCCAAGCGCGGCATCGAAAGCGAGACCGGCCGGCCCAAGACCGGCGGCGGCGCCACCGACGAGGCGCGCCCCATCGCCACCCTGGGTGGGCCGATCCTCAAGGACGCGCTGTGGTTCTACGCCACCTACGAGGAGCGCGACAACAGCCGCGGCTACTCCCGCTACCTTTCCATCCAGGACAAGATTGCTGGGATCCTCACCCAGGGTCGCACCAGCTACGCCGGCCATTACATCTCCGGCAAGCTCACCTGGCAGCTCAACCCCAGCCACAGCGTCATCGCCCACTACAATGAGGATCCCATCGACCTGACCCCCCTGCGCGCCGGGTGGTACAGCCCGTCGTACGCCGAGTCCACCGAGCAGTTCCAGTTCCAGGGCGGCAACAACTCCTCGCTGCAGTGGACCGGCGTGCTGTCGCCGTCCTTCTTCATGGAGGCCAACTACCAGCGCCACAAGCAGGAGCTCAACGTTGGCCCCGACACCCCGGCCTGGAACCAGCAGCCCCACATCTTTAACTCCACCTACGCCTACTACCGCGGCGGCCCGCTCTACTTCTACCAGTCGAACCGCGACCGCGACGGCCTGCTGCTCGCCGGCAACTACTACCTCGACGCCGGCGCCAGCTCGCACCAGTTCAAGGGCGGCATCGAGTACCTCGGCCTGGAGCCCAAGACCGGCACCACCTACAACTCCCTCGGCTACTACCGGGAGCGTGTGGTCAGCGGCGTCACCACCCCGTGGTACTACGACCTGTGGACCAGTCAGTCCGGCCAAACGGCCAAGCCCCAGGACTACTACGCCCTCTACTTCCAGGATCAGTGGCGCATGGGCAAGTTGACCCTCAACCTGGGCCTGCGCGCCGAGCAGCACGAGGTCTTCAACAACCTCGACGCGTCGATCCTGAAGTTTTCCTTCGGCGACACCATCGCGCCGCGCCTGGGCTTCGCCTACGACCTCAACGGCGACGTCATCCGCGGGTCGGCGGGCCGCTTCTACGAAATGGTCTCCAACTACATCTCCGACTACTTCCAGTCGACCCCGGGGCAGAACGTGTTCTCGCGCTACGCGTGGAACAACTCCTGCACCGTGGACGGCCGCGACCTCTGGACCTACCCGGCCTCGTGCTACAACCTCCTCTTCTCCTACGAGGTGGGCTCGTCCGCGACTCTGGATCCCAACCTGAAGCCGGCGTACATGGATGAGTTCACCCTCGGCTACGAGAAGCGCCTGTCCAGCATGTACGCCGCCGCCATCAACTTCACCTACCGCACCCAGGACCGCATGATCGACTGGTACGACCCCGAGTACACCGGCTACTACTACATCACCGATCCGATCAAGCAGGCCCGCGCCGACGGCTACGACATCCCCAACAAGGTGATGGAGTACCAGGCGGTCACCCTGGAGCTGCGCAAGCGCTTCGGCCCCGACGGCTTCCAGTTCCTGGCCAACTACACCTACGCGTTTAAGGACCACTCCTGGTCGCTCGCCAACAACTGGCGCTCGGTCTCCTCGTTCCTCTTCTGGAATCCGCAGACCGTCAACAAGCTCTGGTACGGTCGCAACAACTCGAAACAGCTCTTCAAGATCGCCGGTTCGTACACCTTCCCGTGGAAGATGGTGGTGGGCATCAACGGCTACTGGGACGAGGGCAACCTCTACACCGCCACCCGCCCGCCAGGAGCCGGCGAGATCGGCACCGTGCCCATCGAGCAGCGCGGCTCCTCCAAGGTCGGCAGCAACTGGGAGTCCGACTTCTACATCGAACAGCCGTTCAAACTCGGCCCCGTGACTCTCGCGGCCTACGCCAACGTCTTCAACATGTTCAACAACCAGCAGCCCACCGCCCGCGGCAGCAACTCCACCTTGACCAGCTCGTTCCGCCTGCCCACCGCGTGGCAGGCGCCGCGCTCGGTGCAGCTCGGCTTCAAGATCGAGTACTAGTCCTCACGTACCTTGTCACCTCGACCCGGGGGCGGCCTCGCCCCCGGGTTTTTTTCGTCCTCGTTTCGGCACGCGGTCACGGGCGCGGGCACAGTCACCGACACCGACGCCGACACTGACACTGGCACTGGCACGGACACGGGCACGGACACGGCCACGGACACGCGCAGTCGGAATAGGAATGAGCAGTGCTGATCACCCCCTCCACAGATCCGGACGGGCGGCAGCAGGGCATCCGGCTCCTGCCTTGGGTCGCATACGCCAGGCGCTGAGAGGGCCAGGGATGGCAGAGGCGGGCGGACGGTAGCCAGCGGTCGAGGTGAAGCCGCATTCGCTGCCACGAGAGTCGCGCCTTCTGACTGCGGCGACGAAGCGAGCACCACTCGATCCCGACTTGTCCTCCAGCGCGGGGATGCCGAGCGGCCGCAGCCGCCCGTCCGCCTTCGCG
>JBBINC010000182.1:0-4693 GCA_037444085.1 Acidobacteriota bacterium
ACGCCGGGACTGCCCTGGCTCTGCTTCACCCGCCGCCTCGCCGCCTTGAGGTGGCCTGGGCAGACCACCTCCTCCATCAGTCGCCACGTGCCCGAGCGCGCCTCTTTCTTCGCCGCCGGGAACGCTTCCCCGCTCCGCCCTGCGCCCCAGGCTTCAGCCGGTCGCCCACAGTCGCCTGAACTGCTGGGGCCTTCCCTCGTCAAGACCCACGGCCGCCTCGCTCTCCCTTCCGTTCGGCCGTTCCCGGTCGACCGGTAGCGCACACACAGGAGCGGGCGCCGGTTACCCGGCGCCCGCACTGGTCATGCCGCGAAAAGAATCCTATCCGAAGTGAATGGCGTAGAAGATCGGCGCCAGGATCATGGCGACGACGCTGATCAGCTTGATGAGGATGTTCAGCGACGGGCCAGAGGTGTCCTTGAACGGATCGCCCACGGTGTCGCCGGTAACCGTCGCCTTGTGCATGGCGTCGTAGGCCTCGCCGTAGGTCTTGTGGCCCTGCTCCTTGACCTGCTTCTTCGAGTTGTCCCAGGCACCGCCGGCGTTGGCCTGGAAGATCGCCAGACACACCCCCGAGATGGTCACACCCACCAGCAGGCCGCCCAACATGTGCGGCGAGTAGATGCCCGCCAAAAGCGGAACGACCAGTGCCATCAAACCCGGCGCCACCATCTTCTTGATCGCCGCCGCGGTGGCGATGTCGACGCAGTGGGCGTACTCCGCCTTGCCGTCGGCGGCGCGGATCAGCTTCTGCTCCGCCTCGGTGGGCTCGCGCTCTTCCGACTCCGCCTTCTCCGCCGCCAGCAGCGCCGGCCTGAGTTCGGGGATGTCACGGAACTGGCGCCGCACCTCCTGGATCATGTCCTGCGCCGCCTTGCCCACCGCCACCATGGCCATCGCCGAGAAGCGGAACGGCAACATGCAACCGATCAGCAACCCCACCAGCACGTACGGATCGGCCGCGTTGATCTGCACCTTGCCTCCCATCTTGGTGAGGTAGGCGGCGGTGAGGGCGAGGGCGGTGAGCGCCGCCGAACCGATGGCGAACCCCTTGCCGATCGCCGCGGTGGTGTTGCCGACCGCGTCCAGCTTGTCGGTGCGCGAGCGGATGTCCCGCCCCAGGCGCGACATCTCCGCCACCCCGCCGGCGTTGTCGGCGATCGGGCCGTAGGCGTCGGTGGCGAGCTGGATGGCCAGCGTCGAGAGCATCCCCACGCCGGCGAGAGCGATACCGTACAGACCGGCGAAGCCGTAGGCGACGAGAATGGCCGCGCCGATCACCAGCACCGGGAAAGTGGTCGAGTTCATGCCCACCGCAATACCCTGAATCAGCGTCGTCGCCGGTCCTGTCCTGGAGGCATCGACGATGGTCTGGACGGGCCCCTTGAAGGTGGCGGTGTAGTACTCGGTGATCATGCCGACGGCGATGCCGGCCACCAGGCCGCCCACCACCGCGAGCGCCACACCCCACCACTGGTGGGAGACCACCTCTCCACTGATGATGTCCTTGACCGGCACGCCCGCCGCCGGAATCATCGCCTTGATGGCGAACACCGTTCCCACCAGCATCAGGGCGCCGGCCACGAAGGTTCCCCGATTCAGCCCGGCCTGGGGGTTGCCCCCCTCCTTGGTGCGCACGAAGAAGAAGCCGATGATCGACGAGACGATGCCGATCAAGGCGATCACCATGGGCAGGTAGACGGCGTTGAGGCCGAGCGCCGGGTTGATCGCGTTCAGCCCCTGCACCCAGGCCACGCCCAGGATCATCGCCGAGATCAGGGCGCCGACGTACGACTCGAACAGGTCAGCGCCCATTCCGGCCACGTCACCGACGTTGTCGCCCACGTTGTCGGCGATGGTCGCCGGATTGAGCGGATGATCCTCCGGAATCCCCGCCTCGACCTTGCCCACCAGGTCGGCGCCCACGTCCGCCGCCTTGGTGTAGATGCCACCGCCGACGCGCGCGAACAGCGCGATCGACGAGGCACCCAGAGAGAACCCGGAGAGGTTGTTGAGGACCAGCATCATCACCTTCTCCTGGGTGAGCGAATCCGGGTTCATGGTGGTGTAGACGAGGAACAGCCCCCCCAGGCCGAGCAGCGCCAACCCCACCACCGACAGCCCCATCACCGAACCGCCGGCGAAGGCGACCTTCAGCGCGTCGTTGAGGCCGGTCCGCGCCGCGCTGGCGGTGCGCGTGTTGGCGCCCGTGGCCGTCTTCATCCCGAAGTAGCCAGCCAGCGCCGAGCAAAACGCCCCGAGCACGAACGACAGCATGATCACCGCCGTGGTGTCCTCCGAGACGAAGTGGTTCGACACACCCAGCAGCACCGCCACGGCGATCACGAACCACACCAGGAAGCGGTACTCGCGCCTGAGAAACGCCATCGCGCCATCGGCGATCCACCCGCCGATCAGGCGCATGCGCTCGTTGCCCGGGTCCTGCCTCCTCACCCAGGCGGCGCGCATGTACGCGTACACGAGCGCCAGGATTGCCACCACCGGAACCAGCAGAACGACGGTCTTGGCCTCCACGTTGACCTCCTCCTTCCCCTCCTTGACGATTCGCGCCCCCCGACCCGCAGCGTCCGCACCCTGCCCAGCCGGGCGGCGCGGCTTGTATCATACACAAGCTTTCACGTGCCCGTGACGCCCCCCCGACACCTTCACGCCCGCCAGTAGCCACCCCCCCGCAACAAACAGTGCGAGCACCGCCAGGATGCCGGCGCGCCCGTGCCCCGCGATGCCCGTGACGACGGCGAAAATGAGCGGGCCGGCCACCCCCGCCATGCGCCCGGAGATGTCGAGAAAGGAGAAGTACTCCGCCTCCCGCCCGGCTGGCACGAGGTGCGCGAACAGCGACCGTGACAGCGCCTGCGCCCCGCCCTGCACGCAGCCGACGAGCAGCGCCAGGGCGACGAACTGCCAGGCGTGCCGCATGAAGTACCCCAGCACCACGATCCCCACGTAGCCGGAAAGCGCCACCAGGATGCCGGCCCTGGCCCCGATCCGCGCCCCCAGCCTGCCGAACAGCAGGGTCGCCGGGACCCCGACAAACTGCGTCGCCACCAGCGCGGCGAGCATCACCTCGAGCGGCACCCCCAGCTCGGCGCCGTAGGCGCCAGCGAGCTTGATCACCGTGCCGATGCCGTCGCTGTACAGCCAGTAGGCGAGCAGAAAACGCCACAGATCAGGGTGCCGCCGCGCCTCCTTCAGGGTCTGCGCCAGCCGCCGGAACGGCCGCCGATCACCCGCCACCGGCGGTTCCGGGACGTGGCGCATCAGCGGCACCGTGAACACCGCCCACCACACCCCCACCAGGACGAACGCCCACTCCGCAGCCGCCGGCTCGCCGGCCAGGACGATGGCCGCGGCGCCGATCAGCGCCACGCCGCCGCCGGCATACCCCCAGGCGTAGCCTCGCGCCGACAGGTCGTCCCACTTCTCCGGCGGCCCGAGGCCGGGCAGCAGGCCGTCGTAGAACACGTTGGCACCGGCAAACCCGGTCGCGGCCAGCACGTACAGCACGCACGCCGCTCGCCAGCTGTCGGGCAGCACCAGCGCCAAGGCCGCCGTCGCCGCCGCCCCTCCCAGAGCGAAGGCGAGCAGCAGCCGCTTTCGCCATCCGCGCGCATCGGCCAGTGCCCCCAGCGGCGGGGCCAGCACCGCGCCCACAGCCAGCCCTGCCGCCGCCGTCCATGCCCAGGCCACCGTCCCCGCCGGCGCTCCCAGCTCCTGGTTGGCCAGCGAGGCCACCAGCGGCGGCAGCACCGCCGTCATGCACACCGTGGCGAACGCCGAGTTTCCCCAGTCGTAGAGGAACCAGCCCCGTTCGGGGGCGAGCCTGGCGGCGGAAGTCACGACGAGGGAGTCTACGGGTGACGCGCGCCGACTACAATCCGCCCATGTTCGCCCTTCTCCTCGCCCCGCTGCTCGCCGCCACCCCCCTCCCGGCTCCCACCCCCGAGCCCGAGCGCCTCATCGCCGTCGTCCTGGAGGATGCGCGCAAGGCCGAACAGTTCCTCGACGCCCAGGCCATGGGCGACCTCATCGCCACCTCTTTCGCCAGCGTCGAGGACGGCGTCCGCCTGGGCGGCGCCTTTGCCTACCTCGAGCCGTTGCGGCGCGAGCGCGAGCGCGCCGTCGTGGTCCACGAACTCACCTTCGACGACGTCATGGTGCGCGTCTACGGCGCCAGCGCCATTGCCAGCTACACCTATCGCAAGGTTTGGCGCGACGGAGAACGGCGCCACCAGCGCCAGGGGTGGTCCAGCGACGTCTTCGAGTTGCGCGACGACGGCGCCTGGATCCTCGTCCACCGCCACCGCTCCCCCGACGCGCCGGCGAGAGGAAGGTAAGGAGAGAATAGGGTGATGTGACGCGCTAGCAGCGAGAGGGGGCCCGCGCGCCGTGTCGCTGCCGGTTCCTGGGTGGGGCGGGCGCCCCCGCCAGCCATGCCGATGGGTCCGTCCCTCTTGCCCCTCCAACCGCGCTGCCAGAAGCCCCACCCGTGCCCGTGCCCGTGTCTTCCTTTTCGGGGGGTTTCGCCGGCCCCGCGCCCGCGCCTCCGCCGCGAAACCCCCCGTGCCCAGGCTTCCTTGTCTCGGGGGGCCGCGCGCCCCCCTCCCTTTCCTCCGCGCGCTCTGCCCCCCGAACCCCCACCGCTCGCGCCGGCAAAGCCGGACGCTCGCTT
>JBBINC010000183.1:0-4590 GCA_037444085.1 Acidobacteriota bacterium
CAGGCACGACCCGCCCTGCCATCACGCGGGGGCTGGGTGGGTGGGCGGCCGGGGGCGCTGGAGGCGAGATGCGAGGCGCGTGCGGCTTCGCCGCCCGCCGCGTGGGTAGGGCAGGCTTTGGCCTCTCGGGTGGAGGCTGTAAGCTTCACCGGAGGAGGCACGATGCAGCCATTCGAGAAGTTGGGCGCACTCTATCTGGGTCGTCTGGTGGACGAGACGAGCTTCGCGCCGCGGCAGGATCTGCTGCTCTACGACTCCCGCGATCTCACCACCCATGCCGTATGCCTGGGTATGACCGGCAGTGGCAAGACGGGTCTGTGCCTGGGCCTCATCGAGGAAGCGGCGATTGATGGAGTGCCGGTGTTGGCCATCGACCCCAAGGGAGATCTTGGCAACCTCCTGCTGACGTTCCCCGACCTACGGCCTGCGGACTTCCTGGCCTGGGTGGATGCCGGCGAGGCCGCGCGCAAGGGGCTTTCTCTTGACGAGCATGCGGCGCGTACCGCGCAGTTGTGGCGGGACGGGCTGGCGCAGTGGGGCCAGGACGGGGAACGCATCGCCCGCCTCAAAGCGGCGGCGGATGTCGCGATCTACACGCCAGGTTCGAGCGCCGGGCTGGAGCTCAACGTGCTGCGCTCGTTCGCAGCGCCTCTCGCGGCGGTGCGGGACGATGCGGAGTCGCTTCGCGAACGGGTGAGCGCCACGGCCTCGGGGGTGCTCGGCCTGCTCGGCATGGATGCCGATCCGGTGCGCAGCCGGGAGCACATCCTGCTGGCGAACCTCCTCGACCGGGCGTGGAGAGAGGGCCGCGACGCGGATCTGGGGATGCTCATCCGTGAGATCCAGACTCCGCCCTTCGAGCGAGTCGGCGTGCTCGACGTGGAGACGTTCTTCCCGGCGCGGGAACGGACGTCGCTGTCGCTGGCGCTCAACAACCTTTTGGCCTCGCCGGGGTTTGCCGCATGGCTGGCGGGCGAGCCGCTGGATGTCGCGCGATTGCTGTGGACCCCGGACGGGCGACCTCGAGTTTCGATTCTCTCCATCGCGCATCTCTCCGACGCCGAGCGCATGTTCTTCGTTACCCTGGTGCTCAACGAGGTGGTTGCGTGGATGCGCGGACAGGCGGGTACGTCCTCACTGCGGGCCGTGGTGTACATGGACGAGGTGTTCGGGTTCCTGCCGCCGGTGGCCGCTCCTCCCTCGAAGCTACCGCTGCTCACCCTCTTGAAGCAGGCGCGGGCGTTCGGTGTGGGCGTGGTCCTGGCGACGCAGAACCCGGTGGATCTGGACTACAAGGCACTCTCCAACGCGGGTACGTGGCTTCTCGGACGCCTGCAGACAGAGCGGGACGTGGCGCGGGTGCTGGACGGCCTGCAGGGGGCAACGGTGTCGGCAGGGGCCGGCTTTGATCGAGCCGCCATGCAGTCTCTCCTGGGCGGGTTGCGCAAGCGCATGTTCTTGATGCATAACGTCCACGACGACGCGCCGGTGGTCTTCGAGAGCCGCTGGGCGATGTCCTACCTGGCGGGTCCGTTGACCAGGGCGCAGATCCAGACGTTGATGGCTCCCCGACGCGGTTCGGCCCGACCCGAACCTGACGGCGGGACCGCTTTGCCGGCACGGGCGGCCAGGGCAACGGGGGTGCGCCCGGTGGTGCCGGCAGCGGCCGGGGAGAGCGTGTTGCGGCCGGCGCGCGCCGCCGGGGTCGGCACAGTGCCGCTGTATCGTCCGGCCCTGTACGGAGTGGCGCGGGTGCGCTTCGCCGAGCGTGGCGCGGATCTCGACGCCTGGAAGGAGGTGAGGACACTGGCACCGCTCGACGACGACACGGCTGCGGACCCATGGGACAAGCCGTATGTGCTCGACCACGATCCGGCGATGGAAGGGGACGTGCCCGAGATCGGCGAGTTTGCCCCTCTTCCCGCTCTTGCCGGCCGCGCGGCAAGCTACACGCAGTGGGCCAAGGGACTGGCCGACCATCTCTATCGCCGGCATACGCTGCGCTTGTTCCGCTGCCCGATGGTCAGGCTCACCTCGCGGCTTGACGAGGGGCGCGGGGACTTCGTTGCGCGCGTTCGCCAGGCGCTGCGGGAGGCGCGCGATGTCGAGCTGGCGCGGTTGCAGTCCCGCTACGCGCCGCGACTGGCGGCACTGCAGGAGCGCGCACGTCGCGCCGAGGAGCGCGTTCGGCGGGAGGAGGCACAGCTCAAACAACAGAAGGTGCAGAGTGCGATTTCGGTGGGTACGACGGTACTGGGAGCGTTGTTCGGGCGCAAGACGATCTCCGCTTCAACCCTGGGCAGAGCGACGGCTGCGGCGCGGGGGGTGGGGCGGGCGGCGCGAGAGCGCGAAGACGTCGCCCGCGCCCGGGATGAGCAGGAACGGCTGGAGCAGCAGATCGCGGCGCTGGAGCAGGAGTTCGAGGAAGAGTCGGCTCGGCTGCGCGATCCGGCGGCGGCGCTCGAGGATCTCATCGAGGAAGTGGAGATCAGACCCCGCAAGAGCGACATCGCAGTGGCCCGGCTGCAGTTGGTCTGGACACCCTGGCTGCGCCGTGAAGGGGGAGCCGTCGAGCCGCTTTTCTGAGGCCGCCTCGCAAGCTATCCTCTGTCTCAGCGTGTTCACCGGAGTGAGCGTCACACCCGGGGTGCGGGGCAGGCTCGACGCCGCCTGGCCGGTGGTGGAGCCGGGGTGCGCTGTTCCGGGGCCGGTGCTGCTGACGACCCCCGGGGAGCTGTGCGCCTGGCGCAACGGCGAACTCGCTGACACGTTCGCGGTGTGTCTTGGCGAGGTCGGAGAGGGTGTCCCGGCGGCGTTCCTGACGATTCCAGTCGATGCCGGGGAAGCCCTGATCCGAGTAGCGTTGGAGGCGGCGGTGAGGGCGGCGGAACTGGCCGCCTCGATACGCTCGCGCTACCGGGAGCTGGTCGGTCTCGGCGTCGCGCTCGCCGCGGAGCGCGATCTCACGAGCCTGTTGGAGCGCATCGTCACCACCGCCCGCCAGCTCGGGCGAGCAGATGCCGGGTCGCTGTACCTCATCGAGGAACACGGAGGCGACCGGGCGCTCCGTTTCGTCGTGGCGCAGAACGAGTCCGTACCGTCGTTCGCGGCGGCGGCCCCACTGCCTCTGGATTCGTCATCGCTTGCCGGCTACGTCGCGGGCAGCAGTG
This sequence comes from Acidobacteriota bacterium, assembly GCA_037444085.1. Taxonomy (GTDB): domain Bacteria; phylum Acidobacteriota; class Thermoanaerobaculia; order Thermoanaerobaculales; family Thermoanaerobaculaceae; genus CALEVZ01. The sequence goes on from JBBINC010000183.1 coordinate 3,171, forward strand.
AAACGGTTTCCGTCGCCGACGTCCGCCAACTGCCAGCCAGCACGCCGTTCCGCTTCAACCCCACCTTCGACCGGGCGAGCGGCTACCACACGCGCTCGCTGCTCGCCGCCCCCATGGTGACGCGAGGAGGCGAGGTGGTCGGCGTGGTCCAGCTCATCAACCGGATGCGCTCACGTGGCCTGGCGGTCACGGCGCCGGAGGTGGCGGACGAAGCGGTGATGCCGTTCGCGCCGGAGGATGTGGAGCTGGTGTCGGCGCTGGCCGCCCATGCTGCGGTGGCCATCGAGAACACGCGCCTGGTTCGGGAGGTGGAGAACCTCTTCGAGGGGTTCGTGCGCGCCTCGGTCCGCGCCATCGAGCAGCGCGATCCCACGACCTCGGGGCACTCTCAGCGGGTGGCGGCGTATACGCTGGGTCTGGCGCGGGCGCTGGAACGCAACCCGCCGCCGGCCTACCGCGGCGTCCGTTTCTCAGCGAACGACCTCACGCAGCTGCGCTACGCGGCTCTTCTCCACGATTTCGGCAAGGTCGGGGTGCGGGAAACGGTACTGACCAAGGCGAAGAAGTTGGCGCCCGACCGACTGGGGGTGGTGCTGGAGCGCTTCAGGCATGCGCTGCGCGCTCGAGAGGTCGAGGTATTGCGCGCGCTCCTGGATCACCTGGTGGCGGCGCGGCGCGTGCCGGCGGAAGCGGACCTCCGCGAGGTCGAAAGGCGCGTCGCAGCGATCGCCGAAGAGCTGGATGCCGCACTTCTCGCGGTGCTGACCGCCAACGAGCCCCTGGTCCTCGCCGGCGAGCAGCGTGCTGACCTGCAAGCCCTGGCGGCACTTTCTTTTCCGGGTATTGACGAAGAACGACTGCGCTTGCTGCTGCCCGAGGAGTTGCGGGCGCTGGCGGTGAGCAGGGGTTCGCTCGACGAGGAGGAGAGGCGGGAGATCGAATCGCACGTCGTCCATTCCTACCAGTTTCTGCTCACCATCCCGTGGCCGGAGCGATTCGCACGTATCCCCGAGATCGCCTATGCGCACCATGAGACGCTGAATGGCCGTGGTTACCCCCGGCGATTGGACGGGTCGCGCGTGCCATTGGAAGCGCGGATGATGACAGTCTGCGATATCTACGACGCCCTGGCTGCGGGCGATCGTCCCTACAAGCGGGCTCTGCCTCCGGAGCGGGCGCTCGATATCCTGCGCGACGAGGCGCGCGGCGGCGCGCTGGACGGCGACCTGGTCGAGATTTTCGTTGCGGCGAGGGTGTTCACTCGTGCGCCAGCCGGCTCCGAGCTGTGAGGGGATCAGAGGGGCGGCTTTTCCTGCTCGGCCTCGCGCTCCACCGTCTCCCCGCCAACCGGGTGGGCGGGAGGACGGTCACGGCCACGGCCAGGGACACCGACGCGGTCACGGACACCGACACGGGCACG
>JBBINC010000184.1:0-4501 GCA_037444085.1 Acidobacteriota bacterium
TCTCCGGCCGCGCCACGGCGGTGGCCAGGTTGATCGCCTGCTCCCACCGCGGGCCTGCTCCCCCGCGCGCAGTGTGAAAGATCGTCAAGATCGTTGGGCCTGGCACCTTCTCGGCGGCGCTTCCCCTGGGTGTCCGAAGGCCGGGAAGCGTTAGAAGCCGAGCGCAACGCCGCGGTGCTGGCGTCGGCGGTGCTGATCGCCTCGCAGCGGGTGGAGACCGAGCGGCGCAACGCCAGCAAGGTGCAGGAGGACCAGGTCAAGGAAAGGCTGCGCCAGGCGGGGTTCGTCCAGGCGAAGAAGCGGAAGGTGCTGACGCTGGAGCAAGCGCCAAAGCTCGGCGAGTTCTGCGGCGAGAGCCCGTTCGGCGGCAGGAAGGCGGACATCCTGGTGCGGCTGTGGGACACCCGCGTCATACCGATCGAGTGCAAGGTGTCGAACTCCGCGACCAACTCGATCAAGCGGCTCAACAATGACGCGGCGGCGAAGGCGACGACCTGGCTGAAGAAGTCTGGGACGGAGAACGTCGTCCCCGTGGCCGTGCTCTCCGGCGTCTACAAGCTGAGGAACCTCGAGGATGCCCAGGCCGGCGGGCTCGCGATCTTCTGGGCGCACGACCTCGAGGCGCTCGTCGACTGGATCGAGAAGACAAAACAGACGTGAGCGCCGGACAAAGAAGAAGCGACCCACGCCGAGCTGCGGCGTGGGTCGCGATCCTATGCTGCGAGCTTCTCGCTATGACGGTCGGCGGTCGGACTGGGAGCGGGGATCCTCCACCGTATCATCCTCGAAGTTTCGGTCGTGGGCAGCAATGGCCTCCGTCACCGATGGAAAACCACCACTGCGCTCGATCGGATCTTCCTCGATGAAGAGTTCGACGAGTTGCGACCCCGAGGTCACCTGCTCAGCCTCACTGAGTGGAAGGTGGAAGTAGTCGACGCTCTGAACAGCAGCGAGCCCGTCCGAGAGTCGCTCAAAGCACCTGTAGCAGGCCGCAGTCGTCGAGTCGATTCGCCGCCACACGTTGATCTGCTTGTACATCTCACCGCGCTCCACTGGTCGATGACTCGGGCACGAGAACCCACCGTCCGTCTTCAACGCGTTGCGTCGTGTTTCGGCGCGAGTTCTTGAACTGAGACACCAGGTTCCCCTGAGGATCGTGAATCACGACTCGATTGCCCTTGACGTAGACGGTGTTGCCTGTGTTCTTGTCGATGTACTTCTGCCCCTCCTGAACAACGCGGTTTGGATCACCGACCTGACGTTGAGCGTCGCCAGCCTTAGCCTCGGCTTGCCGCTGCTCACCGTGAGGCGTCTTGCCGGTTGCGAACTTCACAAGGTTGACGGCGCCGGTGGTTGCGCCACCAACGCCCTGTACGACCATCACAGACGCGGCCGCCGTCATCGGTGCGCCGACCAGCGCTCCCACTCCTGTTCCGGTCAGGCCGAGTCCGAAGGCGCCACCACCGAAACCAAGTGTGGCTTCGCCGCTTCCGGCCACGACTGCGAGGATATCGCCCACTGCTTGTCCGCCGGCGTAGTCGCCGTTCACTGGTGCTTGACGACCCGCACCAAGGAGCATGTTGCTGCTAAAGGCATTGACGAGACCGTTTACGAAGTCGATTGCGTCTTCACCGTTGGGATCGACGTAGCGTGTGGGGTTGTTGAGGGCGTACGCATACCGATTCCAGCTCTGCGGAGAGGCCGGCTTGCCTCCCGCGGGGTCCACGCTGAGGAACCTGGCGACATTTGGGTTGTAGTAGCGGGCGTGCAGGTAATCGAAGTCGTCCCAGGTGCGCTCGAGGGAGCCGAGGTCGCGCTGGTGGGCGGTGAAGCGGTGGCGCTCGCCGTGCTGGGTGCCGCTGGGACGGTCAAGCCCCCAGGGGTTGTGGTCGAGCAGGGCGACGCGCTGCCCGCAGCGGTTGGTCAGCAGGCGCGGCGAACCCAGGTGGTCGACGTGGGCGTGGCGAATGCCGTCGCTCGCCGACACGCTGGCCACAAGCCGCCCCGCCCCCCAGATGCTGTCCTTCTCCCACGCCCAGCTCCACCCCGCCCCCGTCCAGGCGGCCTTCATCTCCCGCAGCACGCGGTTGTCGAGTCCCCGCAGGGAGAAGCTGTAGGTCGAACCCTCCCGCTCGAGCACCCGCTCGCCGGAGGCGGTGAAGGCGAAGCGCCGGGCAAGCCCGTTGCCCGCAAGCGCGGTCATGCGGTCAAGCGCGTCCCAGGCGAAGCTGAAGCCGTTCCACGCGGTCATGTTGCCAGAGGCATCATACCCCGCCGCGGCCAGCCGGTTGGTGGTGCCCAGCACAGAGAGCGTGCGCCCGTTGTAGTTGATGAGGTTGCCGAAGGGGTCGTAGGTGTAGGTCTCCCCGCCTGCACGGGTGGAGGACACGAGGCGCGAGATCGTGTCGTAGCTGTAGCTCTCGCTGCCCATGGCGGTGATGTTCCCAGCTCCATCGTAGCTGTAGCTACCGCTGCTCCAATCCCCCGCGCCGGGCGTGCCTGGCAGCGTCACCCCCACCGTGCCGATGCTCTCCGGCCGCGCCACGGCGGTGGCCAGGTTGATCGCCTGCTCCCACCGCGGGCCCGCTCTCCCGCCCGCAGCGTGCAAGATCGTCAAGATCGTTGGGCCTGGCACCTTCTCGGTTGCCCCGCTGTCTGTCCGGTTGCCACGACCGGTTTTATAATCGCCTGGACGACATGTGCAACGACTGGTTTTGTCGGCTGTTACCGGGTTGCTTCGCGGGTTGCTACGAAGCGGCGTCACATGAATGGCAGCTCTGTATGGGCAACTGCATGACCGATTTCCCCAAGTCGGCGCTTGCGCCGTTAGCGGCGGTGGAGACGGGCAGGGGTCTGGCGCATGAAGGCCGATCGGGCGGGAGAATTGGCGCCATTGGTCCACATGCAGACTTGAGCCAGATCATGTGTGCGCCATCTTCGCACAGCAGGTTGGTAGTGGGGAAGACGGACGGAAGGAGACAAAATGCTGGCGTCAGTGGTCATCGCTCTCGCCGTACCGGTGTCGGTTGGATGGCAGGTGCTGGAGGTCCGGGGGCTTACCTGCGACCCCGTCAAGCTCCTGGTGGTTGTGGAGGATGCTGCACAGCGGCAAGGCCTCACCGGAGAAACAGCGGCGCGGTTCGACGTCGTGGCGGCAGCAGTCCAGATCAATCTGCGGGAGGGGCGCGAGCCCGACCCGGCGCTTGTGAGGGACTACTTGGCGGCGACCCAAGGGCTTCCAAAGGCGAAAGTGCTTCGTACCTGGTTGGCTCTTCCCGAGGGCCTGGTCACGAGCACCTTTGTCTCGGATGAGGCAGCGGGTGGCGTCGCGTGGGGCATTGACGACCCCACCGGAGAACGAATTGGCCTTGCCTCTTGGACGGGACCCCAGAGCGCCGCGGAGTCCCGCGATCTCTTGCGCCGGCTTTTCGTTGCCACTACAGAGAAGGAGTTTTCGACGGCGGAAGAGGCGCTCATTCGCAAGGCGAAGGGCAGGGATTCCTGCGTCAAGCTCCTTGTCAAAGCCGCAGGAAGATCCGAACTCCTGCCCTGCGGCAGCACGACCGCCGACATGGGGGAGCTTCTGAGTTCGCTCTGGCCCGAGGTGAGCAGCGAGGCGCGGGAGCGTTTGGGGAAAATGCTCGTCTTTGCGGCCAAGGCGCCCGCCAGGCCCGACGGTTTCGCCTTTCCCTACTTCGGCTTCCTTCGCAGTTTCGCTCTTCCCGTGGAAAGGCTAGGAATCGCTGGAGCGGCCCTCCAGATGGTACAACTGGAGCCGGGAAGCAGTGAATTCATCGGCTGGAGGTTGCCGGACAGCGCCCAGGTTCGGGCCATCCTCGGCGACAAGCCTTTACGTCCCGCCGATCTCACTCTTTCCTTCGCGCAACGGCTGCGCGAGATCCTATGACCTCCACTGCCAGCCCGCGAGCGGGCACGTTGCGGACAGAACCAGCAAGCCTCTGGGAGCGGCCGGCAGGTGGCCTGCTGGCCGCTGGCGGCGCTGTAACGATGATGGCGGCGTTGGCCGCCCTGCTAATCGCGAGCCTGTTCGCGGCCATGGGGCAGCGTTCGCCTGCGGGACTGACCGGGAGAGCCGTCGTTTTTGCGGCGCTGGTCACCGCCGGTTTCTGTGGCGGCGTGGCAACAGGTCACTTGCTCGCTGGCGGCCGTGGACTGGTGTGGGGCGGGATGACGCGCGTCGCGGCCGGCCTGATCACCGGGGCCCTTCTGCTTGCGCCGTGGGCAGTTGTGCATCGGGCCAGCGCCGGGAGGTGGGGGTGGTCGGCGATCATGGCCAGCGCCGCCGTCGGGGCGTGTATCGCCGGACAGTACTTTCGCCGCCGTGGGTGCTCGATAGGGCGCTCCATTGCCGCAGCGCTGGCCGGCCTGGGAGTGGGAGGCCTTGCAGCCGTGGCCGTGGCTGTGCAGATGCGGTGAAGCGACCTCGGTAGGTACCACGTCCAGCATTATTGACAAAACTCCTGGCTGGCCGTAGCCTCAC
>JBBINC010000185.1:0-4466 GCA_037444085.1 Acidobacteriota bacterium
GGGTTTCGCGGCGGAGGAGTGGGCGTGGGGCCGGCGAAACCCCCCGATCAAGGAAGACACCGGCACAGCCCCGGGCACGGGCGCTCCGTGGGCTGAGGCGCTCGCCTCTCGCCGGCGGCGGGGTCACGTATCATTGCGGCCAGCAGGAGGTGGGCGATCGACGAGAAGCTGCGCACGGGCACGGCGGCGGTTGTCGGGGGGCGACCGCTGCGTCCTGCCAAGGGGGACGACGCGGACGGGCGGGGCGCCTTTCCCGTCGCCACGTCGCCGGCGGCGCGCGAGGCGGCTGAGGTGGTGCGGGCGCTGGTCAAGGCGGGGCGCTCGGTGATCCTGTACGACGCCAGCAATGAAGCGGTGCGGGATTTCCTGGTCGAGGTGCGCCAGCGCATGGAGGCGTTTCTCGCCACGCACACGGAGCTGGCGCTGGTGGTGCATCCTTTCGAGATCGCGTTGGCCGGTGAGGCGGTGTATCTGGAGCGTGACCGCGAGCGCTCCCTGGCGCTGCGGCTCTATCGCGACGGCGTGCGGCGCCTCACCTTCGGCTCCGGTCTGCAGTGGGACGAGTTGTCTCGTTTCATCTCGGTGTTGGGGGTGATGTTCAAGGGGATCCGCCACCAGGAAGAGGACTTCGTCACGCTGCTGTGGAAGGCGGACCTGACCCACGTGACGGTGGGGTCGGTCGCCGGCTTCCGCCCCGAAGACGAGGAGGCGGAACAGCGGTGGGCCGCGCCTGGCCAGAGACTGGCACCGGCCAACGAGACGCAGGCTTTGATTTTCGACGCGCCCTACGAGTTCGACCATCCGGCCCCCGATTTCCGGGAGCGCGCGCAGGTGATCTGGCGGGCGCTCCCGGCGGAGGCGATTGCTCGCCTCGCCGCCGAGGAAAGTGAGGAGGACACGCCGCGGCAGTGTCTGGTGCTGGTGCGCGAGTTGATCGCTGGCCTGAGGGACCTCGAGGATCGTCTCGAGGTCGCCGACATCCTGCCGCTGGTGAGAGAGATCCGCGACTTTCTACTGTCCTCCGGCCACACCGACGTGCTTCTGGATATGGCGTGGATGCTGCGCACCCGGCTTGACGGGGAGCCTCGTCGCGAGGTGCTATTGAGATTCCTCGACGAGCGCGCGTTGTCAGGCATGCTGAGCGGCCAAGAGGACGACAGCGCACTGCGCAAGACCGCGGCGTGCCTGCTTCCCGAGCACCTGGACATGGTGTTGCGTCTGGCGGAGGGAAAGGGCGGCGCAACGCCAGTGCGCGCCAGGGGGTTGGCGACGCTGGTGGAGAGCCTCGGGAGAGGACAAGAGGCGACGCTGCGCGCACATCTGACTCGCGCCCCAGGTCCACTGGCGGGCGTGCTGCTGGCAGCGCTGGCCCGGCTATCACCGGACGAGGCGGCCGCGGCCGCCGGCGATGTGCTGGCCACGGGCGAGGAGGAGGCGCAGCAGCACGCCGTGACCGTGCTGAAAGGCATGCCGTACGGCCCGCGGGTGGGCCGGGCACTGGTGCAGGCGCTCTCCTCGACGAGCGAGGAGGTACGTCTGCAGGCCTTGCAGGTGCTGGCCAAGAATCGCGAGCGGCGGGCGCTTCCAAGCCTGCTGGAGAGGCTGCGATCGGCGGCGTCGGTCGATCTCTCGCCGAAGGAGGCGAGCGCGCTGGGGATTTCCCTGGCGATGATCGACCCCCAACAGGCGCTGGAATCATTCGCCGCCTGGCTGAAGCCCGTGGGGCTGCTGCAACGGGTGGGAAGCCGCCCGGTGGCGCTGCAGGTGGCGGCGGTGTCCGGGCTTGCCCGGCTGCCGGGAGCGGCGGCGGAAGATCTGCTGGCGTGGGCGGCGCAGCACGCCCCCGGCGAGGCTCGGGAACGGGCGCAAGCGTTGCTGGTTCGCCGGCGCGAGGCGGGGGAGGGAAGCGGTGGCTGACCTCGCCATCAGCTCGGCGCAGGAGGCGCTCGCCTCGGCGGTGGTCCGCGCTCAAGCGGAGGAGGACCGCGAGCTCACCAAGCGGGTACGGGAGGTCGGCTCGGGTCTGGTGATCTCCCTCAACGGGCTGTTTCGCATGGCCCGCACGCACTCCCTGTCCAACACCGCCTTCGACACGCCCGTACACGATTTGCGCGGCCGCCTGCAGACGCTGCTGGACCTGCTCGGACCGGTGCACGTGATGTGCGTCGAGGACCAGATTTACGTCAACGAGGTGCGCATCCGCTTCGAGGGCGTTGTCGTGCAGGGGATCGCCCTGGCTTCTGAGTTGCAGCGGCACAACGTTGGCGGACTCACCTTCAACGATAGCCTGCAAGACCAGGAAGTTCGCGAAATGGTGCGTCTGTTCGCGGAGCCTGGAGGCAAGCCCACCTCCCGCCAGGCCCTCGGCGAGTCGCTTGCCGCCGTAGGGCTGCGCTCGGTGGAGTTGCACCCCATCCAGCAGTTCAAGCTCGCCAGCGACGACGCCGTGGCGGCGGTGAAGGAGTTTCGCGAGACCTACGTGTCAAGCGCCGGCCACCTCGCCGAGGCGTTCGCCAGCGTCGGGCAGGGACGATTGCCCAACCCCCTGTTGGCGCGGCGGGCGGTGACACAGTTCATCGACGCGGCCGGCAGGGAGGACATCCTGCCGTTGGCGCTGGCGGCCGAGGACGAAATCCCGCCTTTTGCCCAGCACACCCTGGCGGTCACCGTGCTCAGCCTGCTGATCGGCCGTCACGCCGGCCTCGGCAAAGCTTTCCTGGCCGACCTGGGGGTGACCGCCATGTTGCACGACGTGGGGTTCTGCATGACCGAGCGAGGCGCCACCGTGCCCTTCGCCCGCCACACCCGCGCCGGCCTGAGGGTGCTGCTGCGCCAGCGCGGCTTCTACCAGGCCAAGGTGCGCCGCCTGCTGGCCATTCTCGAACACCACCGTCCATGCAACGACACGCTGGGGGTACCGTCGCTGTACGCGCGCATCATCCACCTGGCGGACGACTACGACACCCTGACCCGAGGGCGCCGGGGCCGCCCGTCCGCCTACGCCCCTCCGGACGCGGTGGCGTGCATGGCCGCGCAGGGCTTCAAGGCCTACGATGCCGATCTGCTGCAGGCCCTGGTCAACGTGCTCGGGCCCTATCCTCCCGGCACGGTCCTGCGGCTCAAGGACGGCCGGGTGGTGACTTCGGCTTCCACGGTTCGCAGCCCGGAGACGTTCCGCACGCCGCTGTGCCGGCTGCTGCGGCGCGCCGACGGTGGCCGGCCACGCGACGACGAGGTCGTCGACCTGGCGCTGGGCGGCGAGGTGGCGGCGATCGTGCGGGGGGCACTGGCATGATACCGCGTGGTGAGAAGGTCGGTCTTGGTCCCGCTGAAGCCCTGATGCTCATGGCCCTCGTCGGCGGCGCCGGCGCAGCGGTGGCCGAGCCGCCACCGTTGCTGCGCCCTGGCGCCAACCCCGACGTTCTGCGCCTCGCGTCGCTGCCGTTCGAGTTGGGCGACGCCATGGATGTGGGCGAGGGTGAGTGGCGCGTCACGGCGTCGGTGAACTACTCCAACCTGTGGAACCACACCCGCAACCTGGTGGAATACCACCGCGAGGTAGGCCGTGTGGGGCTGCCCGTGTCCTCGGAGGAATTGGCGGCTCTGGCAGCGCGCCATCCCGGCGAGTACTACCAGTTCCTCGACGTCGAGGCGTGGTGGACGCAGGTGTGGGTGCAACGCGGCCTGGGGCGCGGTGTCAGCGCCACCCTGCAGGTGCCGTTCCTCGATGTCGGGCGGCCGCACTGGGACGCCATCGCCGAGCGCTGGCACGAGTGGCTGAGTCTGCCCCACTTCGACCGCCATGAGTTCCCGCGTGGGCAGACCCTGGTCTACATCAAGGGGCCGGGGGGAACCGTGGAGCGCCGCGATGTGGCGCGTTCGGGCCTCGGCGATGCGAGCCTGTCGGTGGCGATCCCGGCGGGGGATTGGCTGGGCGCACGGCACCGTGCCCTACTGGCCGTCGAGGCGCCCACCGGGAAACGGGACACGTTGCACGGGTCGGGGGGGTGGGACGCGGGGGCACGCCTGCTTTCCCGGTGGGAGGGGGACCGTATCTCCTTCCTTTCCGGCCTCGGCTACACCTGGCCGTCCTCGCGCGGGACGCTGCTCGGGCTCGAGCGCTCGAACGTCTGGCACACCATGGTCGGATTCGACTGGCGCATCTGGCGATCCCTGCTGGTCATGGCGCGTTTCCAGTGGGAACGTTCGCTGCTCGCCGAAGCGGCCGGGGATCGCCTCGCCGAACCCGCCTTCTTCAAGCGCTTCGGCATTGCCGTGCCGCTGTCGCCCGGCACGTGGCTGTCGTTCGACCTGGGACAGGACAGCATTCGCAACGGCCTCGGTCCCGACTACTCGTTTCACCTCACCGTGGGAGGCCGCCCCCGCGACGGTCGCGGACACAGTCACTGACACGGACACGGTCACTGACACGGACACGGTCACTGACACGGCCACGGTCACTGACA
>JBBINC010000186.1:0-4432 GCA_037444085.1 Acidobacteriota bacterium
CTCGGGATGACGGGTGTTCCCCCCGCCGAGGGTTGAACAGTCCGTCGACGCTCACCGACACAGGCACCGGCACGGACACTGGCACGGACACTGGCACGGCCAGCCCGGCCATCGCGCGGGGGCTGGGTGCGCTGGTGGTCGGGGGGGCAGGCGGTGAGAGACGAGCGCCGTCGGGCTTTGCCCGCGGCGCGAGGGGGGGCGCGGGGGGTTTCGCGGCGGAGGTGCGGGCGGGGGGCCGGCGGAACCCCCCGAAAAGAAAGACACGGGCACCACCCACCCACCCGGGCCTGCCTTGCGGCAGGCCGCTACATTCACGCTGGGGCCGATGTAGCGGCCGCCCACCAGGGCGGTCGAGGCCGGGCGGAGGCCGGGTGGGAAAGCGAAGCTCCCCGCTCAAGAGAGCCTGGGGGGCCGGCGAACCCCCCCGATAGCGAAGGCACGGTCATGGGCACGGTCCTCGGCCGGAGGCGTTTGCCGAGGACGGCAGCGGGCGGTCCGCCCCGCACGCGGCCTGGGAGCGCTTGGCGCTAGAACTCCACTTCGTTGCGCAGGAACTTCTCCACCTCCCAGGGGGGCTTGTCGCCGCCCAGGTGGCGGTGGAACCAGTCCAGGTGGACCAGGTAGTAGAACACCATCTCGTACCAGGAGGGCCAGTGCCCGGCGCCGGGGAAGACCACCAGGCGCGACGGCACGCCGCGCAGCTGCAGGTCGGTGAAGAACGCCAGGGACTGGGTGTAGGGGACGCGAAAGTCCTTCTCGCCGGTGATCACCAGGCACGGCGTGGCGAACCCCTTCACCCCCTCGGAAGGTGAGAAGCGGCGGTAGCCGTCGGGGTTGTCCCAGGGTGTCCCGCCGAGGTCGTACTGCGGGAACCACAGCTCTTCGGTGACGGAGTGCATCATGCGCAGGTCGTACACGCCCATCATCGAGGCCATGGCGGCGAAGCGCGTCGTCCGTCCCTGCAGCCACATGACGGCGTACCCGCCCCACGACCAGCCCATCAACCCCAGGCGCCGGGAGTCGACGTACGGCAGCGCCGCCAGCGCGTCGGTCACCGCCAGAATGTCCTCCATGACCTTGCCGCCCCAGTCGCGGGAGATCCCCTCGGTGAACGACTGTCCATAGCCGGTCGAGCCGGTGGGGTTGGGGAATGCCACCAGGTAGCCTGCGCCGGGGTACACCTGCCAGTCGCCGCGGTAGGCGTCCTGCCACTGCATCTGCGGGCCACCGTGGACGTTGAGAATGAGCGGGTAGGTCTTGGCCGGGTCGAAACCGTGGGGCTTGACGAGAAACACGTGCACCCGCCGTCCGCCGGGGGCCTCCACCCACATCTCGTCAGCGGGGCGCACGTCCACCTCGTCGAGCAGCGCCTGGTTGTGGGCGGTGAGGCGCTGCCGGGCAGAGCCGTCCAGGCCGACTCGATACAGCTCTGCCGGCTCCGCCACCGAGCGCCGGGTGTAGGCGATGAAGCCACCCTTGGGGCTCACCACCCAGGCGTCGATGGTGGCGTCGGTGAAGATCCTCATGGCGTCGCCCCCGGCCACGCCCACCCGCAGCAGTGGCGTGCGTCCCTCAATGGAGGCGCGCAGCAGCAGTGAACGGGAGTCGGCGCTCCACTGCGCGTCCTCGACCCAGTCGCGAAGCGTCTCGGTGAGCACCCGGTGGGTGCGCGTCCGGCGGTCGTACACCGCCAGGCGAAAGAGGTCGGCCTCGTACCCCGGGATGCGCTGGGTGCGGTAGGCGAGGTAACGCCCGTCCGGGGAGTAGGCCGGCGAACCGTCCCAGGCGGGGTTGGCGGCGGTGAGGTTGACCGGCTCGCCGGGGGCGCCGTCACGGCCCAGGGGGATGGCCCAGAGGTCAGTGTTGGTGGAGGTCGCCGGTTGCGCGTCGCGCTTGGACACCACCACGAGTTCGCGGCCGTCGGGGGCGAAGGCGTACGACGGTCCTCCCCCCACGGCCAGCGGCGGGGTGTCGAAGAAGCCGGGGGTGAGATCGGTCATCGCCCCGTCCGCCACCCGCACCAGCAGCACGTGGTTGACGTTCCCCTCCCGCCAGCTGTCCCAGTGGCGGAAGAGCAGGCTGTCCGCGACGCGCGCCTTGAGGGCGCCATCGCGCCGGCGGCGGTCGATCTTCTGGTTGCAGTCACCGTCCGCGCCGCACTCCGGGTAGACCTGGCTGGTGACCGCCAGGGCTCGCCCGTCGGGCGACCACACCGGCTCGGACACCCCCATGGCGAAGTCGGTCAGCCGCCGGGCCTCGCCCCCCGCCATGGGCAGGAGGTAGAGCTGCGGCGCGCCGCCGTCGCGGATACCGATGAAGGCCAGGGTGGCGCCGTCGGGGGACCAGCGTGGCGAGGAGTCGGCGTCGCCGCCGGTGAGACGGCGGTCGGCGGTGCCGTCCGCGTTCACCAGGTGAACGTGGCTTGTGCGTTTGGCGGTGGCCAGGTCGGTGCGGCTCACCACGTAGGCGATGCGGGTGCCGTCAGGGGAGGGCTGGGGGTCAGATACTCCGACGATACGGGTGTGGTCGGCGATGGTGAACGCCCGTTGCTGCGCGGCGGTGGCAGGGGCATGCGGGTTCGCGAGGCTCAGGCAGAGGGTGAAAACCGCGGCAATCCGGTGCATCTCTTCCTCCAGGCTCAAACGATCATCACGCGGTGACGTCGTACAGCGTGAGGGCCAGCTCGGCCGCCTCGAACACCCGCACCTCGATGCCGTGTCGCCCGCGCAGCTCGTCCAGCACGCCGCGCATCTCGCCGTTGAGCAGGCGCGCCACCTCGGGGTGGACGCGCACCGACACGTCGCCCGCGCCCTGCTCGGCGCCCACCCGCAGGACGGCGCGCCGGACCTCCAGGCACATCGTTTCCGGCGACTTGATGCGGCCCAGCCCGGCGCACACCGGGCAGGGCTGGGTGAGGGTGCGCTCCAGCGAGCGCTCGGTGCGCTTGCGGGTGAGCTGCACCAGACCGAACGGGCCCACCGGTCCCACCAGCGTGCGGGCCCGGTCCTTCGCCAGCTCGGCGCGGAGCGCCTCGAGCAGCGCCTCGCGGTGCTCCTCCACCTCCATGTCGATGAAGTCCACCACGATGATGCCGCCCAGGTTGCGCAGCCGCAACTGCCGCGCCACCTCGGCCGCGGCCTCCAGGTTGATCCGGTAGACGGTATCCTCCAGGTCGGCGCCGCCCACGTAACGGCCGGTGTTGACGTCGATGGCCACCAGCGCCTCGGTCTGGTTGATCACCAGCGAACCGCCCGACCGCAGCCACACCTTGGGCTGCAGCACCTGCTCCAGCTCCGACTCGATGGAGAACGCCTCGAACAGGTCCAGCCGCCGCCGGTACAGCTTGATGCGGGGGGTCAGCTCGGGCTGCACGCGGTCCAGAAACTCCAGCACGCGCTGGTAGGCGTCGGCGTCGTCCACCCAGAACTCCACCGTCTGCGGGCCGGCCAGGTCGCGCGCCGTGCGCAGCACCAGGTCCAGATCGCGGTAGAGCAGGCTCGGCGCCGACACCTCCTCGGCGCGGCCGAGAATGTGCCGGGTGAGGGACTCCAGCATCGCCAGGTCGGCGACGAAGTCCTCCCGTTGTCTGCCCTCGCCGGCGGTGCGCACGATGACCCCGCCGGAGCGCGGGATGTCGCTGAGCAGCGAGCGCAGGCGCTCGCGCTCGGTCTGATCGGTGATGCGACGCGATACACCGACGTGGGATGAACCCGGCAGCAGCACCAGATAGCGGCCGGGAATGGTGATGTGCGAGCTGGCGCGAGGGCCCTTGGAGGTGCCCGTCTCGCGGGTGATCTGCACCACCAGTTCCTGCCCCTCACGCAGCAAGTCCTGGATGGGCACCGCGGGCGCCACCTCCGCCGCCTCGACGCCCTCGTCCTCCAGCGCCTCCACCACGTCGTCCACGTAGAGGAAGGCATCCCGCTCCATGCCAATGTCCACGAACGCCGCCTGCATGCCCGGCAGCACCCGCGAGATGCGCCCCTTAAACAGCGAGCCCACCATCGAGCGGTCGCGCGCGCGCTCCACCAGGATCTCCACCAACTGCCCCTCCTCGCGCACCGCGACGCGGGTCTCATGGGGAGTGACGTTGGCGTACATCACCGACCGCACGAATCGATTGTACCGCGTTGATACCCGCGGCCGCAGCTCGCCCGGTGCCCGTGGCTTTCTTCCCCCCGTCCACCCGCCCACCCAGCCCCCGCGTCATGGCAGGGCGGGTCCTGCCTGCTCGTGTCCGTGTCGGTGTCCGTGCCAGTGACCGTGACCGGTGACCGTGTCGGTGACCGTGCCCGTGTCAGTGTCCGTGTCCGTGACCGGGAACCCGCGGGTGGGTGATCCGCCCAAGCAGCGCGATGGTGCGGCGTCACGACAACGGCCCTGCGAAAAGGCGGGCGAGGGCGCCCGCCCCACGAAGTCCTACGGCCACTGG
>JBBINC010000187.1:0-4407 GCA_037444085.1 Acidobacteriota bacterium
CCGGGCGGAGGGGTGGGCGCGGGGGCTGGAGGCGAGCGAAGCGAGCCGGAATTCACTTCCTCACGAGTGGGGGTTGGCGGGGGCAAAGGCTGCGGAGGCCAGCGGAGGGCGGCTTGGCCGCCCGCAGCGTGGGGGCTCGGGGGGCTGGAGCGAGGGTGGCGGGGTGGACGGAGAGCGGCGCCCCCCGCCCAGGAAAGCCCGGGGGGGCGCCGGCCCCCCGCAATACGGGAGCTGGGTACGGGGGGTTTCGCGGTGGAGCCGCGGGTGAGGGGCTGGCGAACCCCCCCAAGAAGAACGACACGGACGGGCACGGGCACTGACCCTGGCACCGACACGGACACGGACACGGACACGGACACGGGCACAGGCACGGACACCGGCCACCCACCCCGGCCCGCCTTGCGGCAGGCCGCGGATGACGGCGGGCGAGGGCGCTTGCCCCACATGGGCACGGGCACAGACAGGACGGGCGGAGGCGAGCGCCGCCCCCACCGTCACCTCCTCACGCTCTCTCCCGGCAGCTACTCACCACCGGCGGGGCGGAGGCGACCCAGCACCACGGTCGCCGCCACGATGACCCCCGCACCGAGCAGCGTGTCCAGCGTCGGCACCTCGGCGAAGGCCAGGTAGCCCCACCCGCCCGCAAAGATGATCTGGAGATAACTGAACGACATGGCGCGCCCGGCCGGCTCCCGCTGCAGGCCCAGGGTGAGGAACATCTGCCCCAGAAACGTCGCCACGCCGACCCCCAGTAGCAGCGCCCACTCCCAGCCTTCGGGGCGCACCGCCACCGGGATCATCGCCGGCCCGGCCAGCACCACCGACACCGCCGCGAAGTAGAAGACCACCACCATCGGGTCGTTGCGGCGCAACCGGCGCACCAGCGTGTAGGCCGCCGCCGAAAGCAGCGCCCCGGCCAGAGCCGCCGCCAGCGCCGGCAGCGGGTACCCCTGTCCCGGCAACCCGAACGCCGAGACCGGCTGCGCCACGATCACCACCCCGGCGAGGCTGGCCAGCATCAACCCCAGTGCCTTGACGCGCAGCGCTTCCCCCAGAAAGATGGCGGCGATCAAGGCGGTGAACAACGGGTTGGTGAAGTGCAGCACGGTGCTCACCGCCAGCGGCAACTTCACCACCGAGTAGTAGAAGCACGACAGCGCCGCGAGCCCGAACAGGCCGCGCAGGATCAGCAGAGGAGTGTCGGGGCTGTGCAGCGACACGCCGCGCACCCTGATCACCGCCAGCGCCAGCACCGACACCACCAGGGCGCGGGCGAACACCAGCTCCATGGTGGGAAAGCGCTGCCCCGCCAGCTTCACCAGCAGGCTCATCAGCGAGAAGAAGAACGCGCTCGCGGCCATGTACTTGAGGCCGAGCGAGAAGCGTGACTCCGCCGCCCCCCCCGCCGGGGGGAGATCGGGCAGCGGGCGCTGGAGGGGCGCGGCGGGCATTCGGCTCGTGCATGCTAGCGCACCCTCCCTCGCGCCGGCCATCCGCGTTCCCGGCCGGAACCTTCAGATGCGAAAGCGTCTCGGGAATGGCGCCACTCGCGGGAAGATGGTGAAACGCGAGAACAAGCGGCGCGCCCGGCGCACCGCGAGGGGAGGCCGACATGACACAGCGACATCGCGTGGTCACCCTCGGTGGCGGCTTCGACGGGCTGTACGCCGCCCAGGCACTCAAGCGCGCGCCGGTCGAGGTCACCCGCGTCGAGCGGGGCAACCTTCACCTCTTCCAGCCGCTGCTCTACCAGGTGGCCACCGGCGGCCTCTCACCCGCCTACATCGCCGCGCCGCTGCGCTCGGTGCTCAAGCGGCAGGGCAACGCGCGGGTGCTGCTGAGTGAGGTGGAGGGAGTCGATCCCGCCCGCCGGGCGCTGCTGCTGGCCGACGGCGAACTCCCCTACGACACCCTGATCGTCGCCACCGGCGCGTCGCACCACGACTTCGGCCGCGACGAATGGGCGGCGCTGGCGCCGGGCCTGAAGACGGTCGAGGACGCCACCGAGATCCGCGCCCGGGTACTGGCCGCCTTCGGGCAGGCGGAGCGCGCCGCCTCCCCCGCCGACATCCGCGCCCTGCTCACCTTCGTCATCGTCGGCGCCGGCCCCACCGGCGTCGAACTCGCCGGGGCCCTGGCGGAAATCGCCCGCGTCACCCTCGGCCAGGAATTCCGCGCCATCAACCCGGCCGACGCCCGCATCGTGCTACTGGAGGGCGCTGACCGCCTCCTGCCCGGTTACCCTGCCGACCTCTCGGCCAAGGCCGAGGCCGCGCTTCGCGCCCTCGGGGTGGAGGTGCGCACCTCCACCCTGGTCACCGAGATCGAGCCCGAAGTGGTGCGCATGCGCCGCGGCGAGCTCACCGAGGATGACCCGCGCGGGAATCGCGCCACACCTGGCGTCGCGTTCGCGGCAACTCTCTTGCCGCGCCATGCCATGAACCAGTTCACCCTGCTCCAGCGCGAAGGGGCCACCGTCTTCGACGCTGCGTCGAAGGCGAAAGGCGATCACCCGTCCTTGCATTTCTGGACCGTCGCGCCATAATTGCAAGGATGATTCCTCGCCGGCTTCTCCCCGCCCTCGCGTCCGCCCTGGCCGAGGCCCCGGCGGTGGCGCTGCTGGGCCCGCGCCAGGCGGGCAAGACCACGCTGGCGCTGGAGCTGGCCCGGTCGCGGCCGTCCGTGTACCTCGATCTCGAGTCGGAGGCCGATCGGGCCAAGCTGGCCGAGCCGCACCTGTACCTCACGC
Organism: Acidobacteriota bacterium; assembly: GCA_037444085.1. Lineage (GTDB taxonomy): Bacteria > Acidobacteriota > Thermoanaerobaculia > Thermoanaerobaculales > Thermoanaerobaculaceae > CALEVZ01. The sequence goes on from JBBINC010000187.1 coordinate 2,750, forward strand.
AGCACGAGGACAAGCTCGTCATCCTCGACGAGGTCCACCGCACGCCGCAGCTCTTCGCGAGCCTGCGCGGGCTGATCGACGCCGGCCGCCGCAGCGGGCGGGGAACGGGGCGCTTCCTCGTCCTCGGGTCGGCCTCCATCGATCTGCTCCGGCAGTCGAGCGAATCGCTCGCCGGCCGCATTCGCTACCTCGAACTCGCCCCGCTCGACGCCGGCGAGGCGGGCCGCGAGCGGCTCGATGCGCTCTGGCTTCGCGGCGGTTTTCCGGGAAGCCTGCTGGCCGCATCGGACGCGGCGAGCCTGCGCTGGCGCAGGGACTTCATCCGCACCTGCCTCGAGCGTGACGTCCCGCAGCTCGGACCCCGCATCCCGGCGGAAACGCTGCGCCGGTTGTGGACCATGCTGGCGCACCAGCAGGGCGGGTTGCTCAACGCCGCGGCCCTGGCGCGCTCCCTGGCCGTGGACGGCAAGACAGTGGCCCGCTACCTCGACCTGCTCGTCGACCTGCTCCTCCTCCGCCGCCTTCCTCCCTGGCACGCCAACATTGGCAAGCGGCTGGTCAAGTCGCCCAAGGTCTACGTCCGCGACAGCGGGCTGGTGCATGCGCTGCTTTTCATCGGTGATCGTGAGGCCCTGCTAGCGCATCCGGTGGCCGGGGCAAGCTGGGAAGGCATGGTGATCGAGTCGTCGATCGCCGCCGCGCCCCCAGGCAGCGAGGCACACTTCTTCAGGACATCGGCCGGCGCCGAGATCGACCTGCTGCTCGAGCTGCCCGGCCGGCGCCACCCCTGGGCGATCGAGATCAAGCGCGGCCTCGCGCCGAAGATCGAGCGCGGCTTCCACCTCGCCGCCGAGGCCGTGCGGCCGGAGCGGCGCCTGGTGGTCTACGGCGGGAACGAGCGCTTTCCGCTGGCCGAAGGGGTGGAGGCGATCCCCCTGCCCGACCTGTTCGCCCAACTCGCGGCGGCGTGAGGAAGGATCCTGGGGCATGTGAAGCGGGCGACGGAACACGCCCATGCTGGCACGCCGCGCATCACCGGGAGGCGAGGAAACCGCGACGGGGGAAGTCTTACGAAGTAATCGCAAACCGCGTACCCAACCGACCCCGCACCACCTCGGCCGGCGCCCGCCTGGACGGCGCCGGGCGCGTGCAGGTCGAGCCCGACCACACCCTCCCCGGCCACCCGGAGGTTCTCGTGCTGAAAGACCTCGCCAACCTCCCCGGCGCGGGCGGCCAGCCTCTGCCCGGCGTCGCCCAGGTGGCGATGCAGCAGGGCGCCTACGCCGCCCGCCTGATCGCCGCGCGGCTGGCCGGGCGCACCGTCCCCGCCTTTCGCTCTCGCGACTGGGGCACCATGGCCACCATCGGCCGCCACGCCGCCGTGGCCGATCTCTTGGGGGTGCACTTTGCGGGCTTTCCCGCCTGGCTGGCGTGGCTGTTCGTCCACCTCATGACGATGGTGGAGTTCTCCAACCGCCTCCTGGTGCTCGCCCAGTAGGCGTGGAGCTATCTCACCTTCAACCGCTCCGCCCGGCTCATCACCAACACCGCCGCGGCGCGCAGCGCGCGAGACGCGCCCAGCCTGAACCGCCCCCGGTTCCTTTACCGGGGCAACAAGACGCGGCGCCTGAAACACATCACGATCTCCGCCCAGGGCT
>JBBINC010000188.1:0-4402 GCA_037444085.1 Acidobacteriota bacterium
AACGCGCGCCGGCGAGCGAAATAATGTCAATAACGCTGGACGTGGTACCTATTCAACAGGTAAGCGCACCGAAGGAAAGAGATAAGGTAGGGAAGAGACCATGAGCACGCACCATGCTGGCGCGGGGTTCGCACGGATGCTGGGGATGGCTACCGTCTCCCTGATATTGCTGGTCGGCGCGGCGGCAGCGCCGGTGGAGGCCGGACCATGCCTGGACCGATTGCTCGCACAGATCGAGGACTGCAACGGGTTCGATCACTGGTTCGTAAGGCAGCTCTGCTATTTCGAGGCCGGCCTCGAGTTCGAAGCTTGCTTGGCACGACATTTTCGGTGATGATCTAGGGTAGTTGCGAGGGATGTTCATGGGCTGGCGCAACCTCCTCGGACTGCTCTTCTTCCTCGCCCAGTTGGGGGGGGCGGAGCAGCAAACCCCGGTGCTGGCGCCGGGAAGCGACCCGGTGGTGCCGGTGCGGGCGTGCGGCCGCGCCGGGATGCTGTTTTCCCTTTCGAGGCAGGGGGAACTCCACCGCCTGGAGTTGGCCCAAGGCGCAAGCAACATCATCGACGCCCCCGAGCCGCTCGCCGATATCGCCTGCAGCGGAGGTACGCTGTGGGCCCTGGCCGAAAAGGGGCGAACTCTGTATCAACTGGACGATGGAGGACGGGTGCTGGCGAGTCTCACGCCTCCGGTCTTGCTCAAGGCCATCGCCGTCGACGGCGAGGAGTTGTTCGCCGTGCAGCGGGCCATGACCGGCGGTGAAACGCTCCTCTGGCGAGGTCCTCTGCTCAAGCTGTCACCCTGGGCGCTGCAGGCACGGCAGCACCCCGGACTCGATCCGTGGCTCGCCTCGTTCGCCAATTCCCTGGTGGTGTCGGCCGGGGGAGGCCGAGGAGCGGCCGCGTTCTATTTCGGACTCGCCGAACTGCACCTGTGGGCCGGTGACGGCCCGCTGCGGGCGGTACGCCTGCCCACTTTTGGCCAGCGCCCCTCCCCGTCCACCTTTGGCGCTAACCCTGCTGGGTGGCCGCGTCCGTTTCGCGACGTCCTGGCGCTGGCGAACGGGGTGTGGGTGCTCTCCGGGTGGGAGGGGAGCTGGGCCGAGGACCCGGAGAAGATGGCACAGGGGCGGCACGTACTGCACGTGAGCTGGGGGGGAGAAGTCAAGGCCACGTATACCCTGCCCCGAAACGGGTACTGCCTGGCCAGCGACGACGGCGAGCGGGTGTTGGTCCTGGATGCCTTTGCCGGCGTATGGCGGGTGGCGGACTTCGCGAAGGTGCCGTGAGCTGCGTCCTTTTCGACCTCAGGCGCTGGTTGCGGCAGCCGGCGTTCGTGGCCACCTGGTCGGTCCTCGTCCTGTTGGGTGGAGTGATGTCGTGGCTGAACCCCGAACCGGCCATGCCGTTTTTCGCGCCGTTGTTCGCCGTGTTCATGGCGGCGGGAGACACCGCCGAGGGGTGGCGGCGAGGCTCCTGGGATTTCCTCGTCTCCCGTGGTCCCAGCCTGGCGCGCTGGGTGATCGCCCGCTTCGGCCTTGCGGTGACTGCGTCCGCCGCTGTGCTTGCCGCCCACCTGGGGGCAAGCGTCGCCAGCGGCGCCACGTCGCCGGGGCAGGCGCTGGCCTGGGTGAGCACGCTGGTCTATTGGGCGGGGGTGGGAGTGGCCGTGAGCTTTTGGCTGTCCGGGGCGGCGGCCTTGACCCTCGCCGTGCTCGCCACCGTGCTGGGCGTGTGGTGGGTGGTTTCGGGCTGTCTGTGGCTCACCGGTCTGCCGCCGCAGGAGCTGCCGTGGCTGAGCAAGGGGATCGTGGCGGTGCTGGCCGGTTGGCCGGTGGGCGAGCTGTCCAGCCGGCTCGGGCCCACCAGCTGGGGTTGGGAAGCCATGCGGGCGCTGGCTGGGCTCGCGCTCTTGGCGCTGGCCAGCAGACACGCCGCGCGGCGCCCCTTGCTGACGAGGGAGGCGGGGTGAGCGCCACCTTGAGGGCCGCGGGGATCACGTATTCGTACACCAAGGGGTTCCGGCTGGGACCTGTGGATCTGTCGCTGGCCCCGGGCCGCATCGTCGCCCTGCTGGGCAGCAACGGCGCCGGCAAGACCACGTTGATGCGGCTCCTGGCCGGTTTGCTTCCGCCACAGCAGGGCGAGGTGCACCTTGGCGGCGGCGTGGCTAGCCTTCAGCAGCTGCGGCAGGAGGTAGCGCTGGCTCCCACCGAGCCGGCGTTTCCCGCGCGGGCGACGGTGCTCGATTTGCTGCGGCTGCGCTGCCGCCACCTGGGGATCGACGAGAAGGACGCGGCCAAGCAACTGGAGGCCGCGCTGGGGCGGCCTCCCTCGTTGCTTCCTGCCCGCCTTTCCCGGGGCCAGCGGTTGCAGGTGGCCTTGAACCTCGCGTTCCTGGGCGACCCGCCGGTCCTCCTCGCCGACGAACCATGGAGCGGGCTCGACCCGCTCGCTCAAGACGAGGTGGTGAGGTTGTTGGCGGAGCGCGGAAGAAAGGCGGCGGTGCTGATCTCCTCCCACGATCTCGGAAACCTGGCGGAGGTGGCGCACGAGTTCGTCTTCCTCCACCACGGCACGGTGCGCTTTCGGGGGTCGCTGGAGGAAGCGGTGGCCGCCGCGGGCCCCGGCGTCCACGCGCCAGCGGCCCTCAAGACGCTGTTCCGTCGAACCCTTGCGGAGCAGGAACAATGACCAGCCTGTTCGAGGCACTGGCCGTGACGCTGCTGGCGGCGAGCTTGCAATCCCCCGCCGCCGGCCAGCTGGAGGTCCGCGGGCCGGAGAATCTGGAGCTGGTCGCCACCGACCCGGTGCAGGCGCAGGGCTGCGCCGCGAAAATCGGCCCGGGGCTGTTTCGCTTTTCCTGCCAGTTGCCGCGCGACGCGCAGCTGACCTTTGCGCGCCCCGGCTGGGAACCCAGGGTGGTGCGGGCCTCCCGGGCATCTCTGGATCTTCGCGATGATGCGTGGGTACCCTCCCCATGGGCGGTGAGGCTCTCCCCGCCGGAACTCGCGGCCGGCGCGCGGGTGGTGTGGTTGGCCGAGGAAGGGGTCGAGCGGGCGACCCCCGTCGAGGACGGACAGGTGCAGGGACCGCGTGTGATACCTGGCCACGTGGGGGTCATGGCGGTCGTGGGGCCGAACACGGCGGGCACCTTCCTCAAAGTCCGGCGACCCCTGGAGGAACAGCCGCTGGAGGTGACCCTCACCGAGGGACGGTCGGTGGCGCTCGTGTGCCGGGAGCCGTGGACATGGCGGGTGGTCGCGGATTGCCGCGTGGTGGTGGGGAAGCCTTCGCCGCTGTTGCGCGGGGCGGGTCTCGCGCGGGTGCGGTCAGAGGCGCACGTGGAAGGCGACGGGGGGCTGTTTCTCGTGGCGGGCTACGGGGAGGACGCGATCGCCTTCGCCCTCGCGGACGAGCTGCCCCCTTTTCTGGACGACCTCGCGGAAGAGGATGGCGTGGTGGAGGTCGTTTTCCCCCGAGCCCACCGGCTGCGCGTCACCCTGGCCGCCAGCACCACCGGCAAGCCGGTGGCGGACGGCACGATCCGCATCGTCGCCTTGCCCCACGAGGTGCTTCTCGTCGAGGAAAAAAGCGACGCGAGGGGGCGGGTGGAGGTGGCGGTGGGCGCCGGCCGCGTGCGGGTGGTGGCCGAAGCGCGCGGCTTCCGGCGGGGCGAGGTGGAACTCGATATCGTCGAGCCCCGCGAGAACGCGGACCTCGCTCTGGAGGCCACGACCGTGCTGCGCGGCCAGGTGTGGGATGAGCGCGGGCAGCCCGTGGGGGGAGTCCTGGTGATAGCGGCGGGCCAGGATCTGCGTGTGGACGGCACCGGAAACCTCGCCGCGACCGGAGGCGATGGTGCGTTCGAGGTGACCGCGCCGGGGGCGGGGCCGTGGTGGGTGTGGGCACAGGCCGACGGGTCCACCTCCGCCCGAGTGCTCGTGCACCGCGCCGAGGAACGGGTGAGCCTGCGGCTTGCCCGCGAGTGCAGCGTGGCGATTCTGCCCATCGATACCGCGGGCAACGTCTACCCCGTGCAGGGGTTGACATGCACCGGGCTCGACCGTGTGGCGATCCGCCTTCCCGAGGAGGGGGCGGCCAGCGGGGCGGTCCGCTTCCGTTTGAGCCCGGGCCGCTGGCGCGTCTGGGCGGAAGAGGAGGGGTTGTCCGGCCACCTGGAGGTGCCGGACCCGTGCGAGGGGGTGCTGCTGCCCGTGGTCCTCACACCCCGGCCAGGCCAGCCGTGATCGCCGGGCGCCCCTGCTTGTCCCCCGTGGGACACCGCACCAGCTCCAGCCGAATCTCTCGTTCGCCTCGGGACTGCGGCGCCCTCAGGCCGAGGGCGACCGGCGGGGGTAGCGGGTGGCGACGTACTCCTCGATGAGCGCCTGGAACTGCGCCG
>JBBINC010000189.1:0-4363 GCA_037444085.1 Acidobacteriota bacterium
CCTCCGCCGTCGTAAACCCAGGCCACCCTCGATGGTGCGGCACCGCTCGAGCAGCAGCTCGTTGTCCATGGTGATCTCGCCGACCTTGGCTCGCAGGCGCCGGATTTCGTCGTCGCGCTCATCTGCAGGGCGACTCTTCAAGCTCGCTTGGCCGCCGATATGGAGGAACTGGTCACGCCACGCTGCAAGCGTCACCGCGGTCACTCCAAGCTCGCGTGAGAGGCCGTCCAACGCCTCGCCGCGAAGCAGGCGCAGCACCGCCTCCATCTTGCGCCGGGACGAGAACCGCCCGCGCTCGCCGCGCCCAGGCTCCCCTCCGGTCGCCCTCCGGGCTCCCTCCGGGGAGCCTGCCCCTCTTCCTTCAAGGACCGTCATTCTGCCAACTCCTCCCAGGGCCCCATCCTGCCCCAATCAAGTGTCCTTGAAGGAAACTGTGGGCCGGGGGACGACGCTTCAGGCCTGCAGTCGTCCAGCGCCCCGATCTGATGCTACCCTGCGGCTGCGCATCGCGGCGCCGGGAGGATCTCCAATGCCCCTCACAACCGTCACCTTGTCGGAGCTGCCAACCCTGGTGGGTCGCACTCTCGTCTCCGAGTCGTGGCTCCCCATCACCCAGGAGCGCGTCAACGAGTTCGCCCGCGCCACCGACGATACGCAGTGGATTCACGTGGACGCGGAGCGCGCTGCCCGCCACTCCCCCTTCGGAGCCACCGTCGCCCACGGTTACCTGACCCTCTCCATGGTGGTTCCCATGCTGTTCGCGTTGCTGGACGTTCAGGGAGCCCGGCTGGTGATCAACTACGGCGCCAACAAGGTGCGTTTCCCTGCGCCGGTGCCGGTGGGCTCGCGCCTGCGTCTGGCCGCCGAGGTTCTCGCGGTTGACCCGGTAGAGGGTGGGTTCCAGATGAGTTTCCGCGCCGCCGTCGAGGTGGAAGGCGGCAGCAAGCCCGCCATGGCCGCGGAAATCCTCTTTCGCTTCTACCTGTGATCAGGCGGCGACGGGTGGGCTGAGATGAATCGAGCCCGGAACTACTCCGCCACCTCTCGTCCCGGGCCGCTGCGCGCCATGGCGATGAACACCTCCTGGGCGGCGCGAGCCGGCTCGCCGGCGCGCGGGCCACGGCGCACGTAGCTGCCGTCGGGCTGCAGGTCCCAGGCGGAGGCGTTGTCGCGATCGTAGACGCCGAGGATTTGGCATAGTTCCTGGCGAAGTGCCGGGTCGCCGATTGGAGCGATCGTCTCGACGCGCCCGTCCAGGTTGCGCTTCATCCAGTCGGCGGATCCAATGAACACCTCCGGCTCGCCGCCGTTTTCGAACCAGTACACGCGACTGTGTTCGAGAAAACGTCCCACCACGCTGTAGACGCGAATGCTTTCCGACAGTCCAGGTACCCCCGGGCGCAGGCAGCACAGCCCGCGCACATTGAGGGTTATGGGCACTCCGGCCTGGGAGGCGCGGTACAGCTCCCGGATCATCGCCGGGTCCTGGAGCTGGTTCATCTTGGCGCGGATGCCGCTCGGCCGGCCCGCCAACGCGTGCTCGATCTCACGCCGAATGAGCGAATTGAATCGCTCGCGCATGGTTGCCGGGGCAACCAGCAGGCAAGAGTAGCCGGGACAGGGCGTCGCCGAGGTGAGTTCGTTGAACACCGCCGCCACATCGCTCGCCAGAGCCTCGTCGCAGGACAGCAGCCCCAAATCTTCGTAGATTCGCGCCGTGCCGGTGTGGTAGTTGCCCGTGCCGACGTGGACGTAGCGGGTGAGGCCCCCATCCTCCTCGCGCACCACCATGGCCAGCTTGACGTGCGTCTTGAGCTTCTCCACCCCGTAGGAGACGTGCACCCCCTCCTGCTCCAGGAGGCGTCCCCAGGCGATATTGGGCGCCTCGTCGAAGCGGGCGGTGATCTCCACCAGCACTGCCACCTGCTTGCCGCGCCGCGCCGCCTCGGCCAGCGCCCGGACGATCGGCGAGTCGGTGGAGGTGCGGTAGATGGTGAGCTTGATGGCCAGCACCTGCGGATCGGCCGCGGCGCACTCCAAGAAACGCAGCACCGACGTGTCGAAGGAGTGGTAGGGATGGTGCAGGAGAATGTCGCCACGGCGGATCTCGGCGAAGAACGCCGCAGGGGAGTGGTCGTCGACATCCTGTAGACGGGGTACGGTGACCGGGCGGTGGGCCGGGAAGTGCAGCTCCTCGTGCCCCTCCACTCCCAGACTGAGCAGGTCGGCGAGTCCCAGGAAGGTGTCGCTCTGGTAGATATCGCCGGCGTCGGCGCCGACCTGCTCCGCCAGCCAGCGCTGCAGGTCGGCGGGCATGTCGGAAGACACCTGCAAGCGCACCACGCCGGCGAAGCGCCGCGCCTTGAGCTCGTCGGTGACCTGGCGGATGATGCTCCCGGGCAGCATCACCTCCGCCTCATCGACGCCCCGCGCCAGTTCGTCTTCCGCCTCCACCCCACGGGTGAGGCGAAAGAAGTGCACCCCTGCCACGCGCTCCCGCGGGAACAGCTCCCCCAGGTTGGCGGCGATGACCTGCTCCAACGGCACCACGCCGCCGCCGGCCACCCCCATCCAGCGGCTACGGTTGGCCGGCACCTTGATGCGCACGAATCGCTTGCGCTTCTTCTCCGCGAGCGTCACGGCCAGGTTCAGGCCCAGGCCTGAGATGAACGGGAAAGGGTGCTCGGCGTCCACGGCCAGCGGCGTGAGGACGGGCAGCACGGCCCGGCGGAAGACCTCGGTGAGCTGCGACCGACCCTCCTCGTCGAGGTCCGTGACATCGAGGATCGGCACCCCGGCCGCCGCCAGCGCCGGGCGCAGCTGGCTCGCCACCAGCGTGGACAGCTCCCTCGCCTGGTCGAGGATCTCCTCACGGCAGGCCGCCAGCTCCTGCGCGGGCGTGAGTCCGTCCACAGAGCGCTTGCTGATCCCCCGCCGGATCTGGCGCTTGAGGCCGCCGATGCGCTTCATGAAGAACTCGTCGTGCAGCATCCCCAGGATGCCGGCGAACTTCACCCGCTCAAGCAGCGGCACCTCGCCGTCCTGGGCCAGCGCCAGGACTCGGCGCGCAAAGGCGAGCCAGGACAACTCGCGGTTGATAAAGGCCTCGGACGAGGTGGCGGCGACTGGCGGTGTGGTGGCCCCGGACATCCAGTGAACTCGCTTTCTTGGGCTGCGGCCGTTCTCCGACATCACGTCCACCCGCCCGCCGACCGCGCAGGGAACACCTGCATCGCTCACGGCAGCTCTGCCGTTCTCCTCCGGGCGCACCTAGAATAGCAAGCAGAGCGATGCGCCGGAAAGAGCCCACAATGCCAGCGGACACCCCCGAACCCTCAATCCGCGTCTTCGAGTTCGTCAGGCGCCGCCGTCCGGTGGCGCTTGGCCGGCTGATGCCCGACGGCTGCGTGCTGGCGCTGGGCGCCCTGCGAACCGTCGAGCGTCGCTACCTCGACACCCACGACTGGCGCCTTTGGGCGGCGGGCGCGACCCTCGCAGCCGAGACCACAGGCGGAGTGACCTCGCTGACCTGGAGACCACGCCATGCCGGCGCCGTCACCGTGTGCAGCGCGTCCCTGCCCCGGATCACCGCGGACTTCCCCGACGGGACCGTCCGCCGCGAGGTCCAACCCCTCATCGGCGAGCGTGCCCTCCTCCCTCTCGGGGAGGTGCGGGTCGACCAGCGCAGCGGCGCGGTTCGCGACCGCGGCGGCAAGGTCGTCGCACGGGTGTGGTGGGAGCGCGGCGTGTGTCTGGACGCCCACGGCCAGCCGTCCGGCCGCCCACTCACCAGCGCGCGGGTGGAGGGGGTGCGTGGCTACGACGGGGCGTGGCGCTCCCTGGTCACGTCTCTCGAGCGGGCGCCCTTCCTCGGGAGAATCTCCGACTCCGAGCTGGCGCGGGCGGCCGGCGCGCGGGGCCGTACCCCCGGCGACTACAGCTCCCGCCTCGACATCCAGTTGACGCCGGACATGCCGGCCGCGGAGGCGACCCGGATCATCCTGCGACGCCTCCTGGACATGGCGTCCGCCAACATCGCCGGCACGGTCGAAGACGTGGATCCGGAATTCCTGCACGACCTGCGCGTGGCGGTGCGGCGAGCGCGCTCGGCGCTGGGGCAGTTGGCCGGCTCGTACGATGAGGAGAGACATGCGCGGCTGCGGGAAGAGCTGCGCTGGCTCGGCGCGGTGACCGGAGCCTGCCGCGATCTCGACGTGTTTCTCATGGACCTCCAGCGATACGGCGAGGAGCTGGGAAACCCCGCCGCCACGCAGCTCGCCCCGCTCCTCTTTGAGGTCGAGCGACAGCGCGCGGAGCAGCACGCGGCGCTGCGCAGCGCGTTGACCTCTGCCCGCCTGCTCCG
>JBBINC010000190.1:0-4351 GCA_037444085.1 Acidobacteriota bacterium
CTACACCCACGTGACCCGGGAGCGACTGCGGCAGATGTACGATCGCGCGCATCCACGGGCGTGAGGGGCGTCGAGACGTGAGAAGCATGCTGCCACGCGAGAGGCGCGCTGAGGCCGTGAATCGGCGCGGCCCCGAGGTGCGGCGGCGGCCGGTCCGGGGGTGGTGGGGCTGGCTTCCGGCGGGCGTCCTCGTTGTCGGCTCGTGGCTGGCGGCGAACGCGGCTGCGGCGCAGTACCTGGCGGTGTTCGAGGACGGGCGGGTGTTGCCGGTGGCGGGGGCCAGTCTGCTCGACGAGCGCACCATCCGGTTGGAGCTGGCGACCGGCGGGTGGCTGGACCTTCCGGCCGGGCGCCTGGAGGCGGTGGTGGAGGCGGTGGTCGAGCCAGAGCCTGAACCGCTGCCCGCACTGGCGTGCACGCCCGGTTGGGAGGACCATCCCCTGCCCGCGGGGACGCCCTTTGCCGCCGAAATCGAGGCGGCGGCGCGCGCCGCGGGGCTGCACCCGTGGCTGCTGGCAGCGGTGGTCGAGGCGGAATCGCGGTTCGACCCCCGGGCGGTGTCGCGGGTCGGGGCGCGGGGGCTGATGCAGCTCATGCCTTCGGTGTGGATCCCCGCCGGCCTCGCCAATCCCCACGAGGTGAAGGGAAACCTGCGCGTGGGCAGCGCCTATCTCAAGCGCCTGGCCGAGCGTTTCGGCGAGCTGTCGCTGGCGCTGGCCGCGTACAACGCCGGTCCCACCACGGTGGAGCGGCACGGCGGGGTGCCACCGTACCGCGAGACGCGCGCCTACGTGCGGCGCATCCTCTCCCGCTTCTGCCCGGAGGTGGGGAGCGAAGGCTTGTGAAAGTCCGTATAATGCGCGAGGCCGTGCAGGGAACAGCGGCCGGTGCGGGCAGTGTTGGACACCACGGAGGAACGAAGAATGGGTGACGCACACGTCGGTCGATCGACGTTGCCGGTGGCGAGCCAGCCGCCCGCGGGCCCGCGAGTGAGCGACGGGAGTAACATTTTCCTCACCACCAAACTCGACCAGCTCATCGATCAGGCGCGCAAGAACAGTCTGTGGCCGTTCCCCTTCGGCACGGCGTGCTGCGCCATCGAGTTCATGTCGACGATCATGTCGCATTACGACATGTCGCGTTTCGGCGCCGAGGTCGTGCGTTTCTCGCCGCGGCAATCCGACCTGCTCATCGTGGCGGGCACGGTGACCGACAAGATGGCGCCGGTGATGGTGCGCATCTACGAGCAGATGGCGGAGCCCAAGTACGTCATCTCCATGGGCGCCTGCGCCTGCACCGGTGGGTTCTACCGCGCCTACCACGTCGTCCAGGGGATCGACGAGTTCATCCCCGTGGATGTCTACGTGCCCGGCTGCCCGCCGACGCCGGAGGCGCTCTTGCGGGGCCTCGTCCGGTTGCAGGAGATGATCGCCGCGGGCGAAACCCACTACCAGCGCATGGCCGCGGCCTCCCGGGCGGCCACCAAAGGAGCGGCTTCATGAGCTTGAGCGAGGACCGGCAGGACGCCCTCCGCCGTGCTTTCCCGCCGTCGCGAGGCGTGGAGGAGATCCCGGGTCAAGACCTGCCCACCTTCAGGGTGGACCGCGACCTGCTCCCGGAGCTGGCGCGCCGGCTCAAGGATGATCCCCAGTTCGACTTCAAGCTGCTGTCGGATGTGTGCGGGGTCGACTGGCCAGAGCGCGAGGCCCGCTTCGAGGTCGTCTACCACCTCTACTCGCCGGCGCACAACCACCGGGTGCGACTGAAGGTGCCGGTTGCCGAGCACGATGCGGTCGTCCCCTCGGTGTTCGGGGTGTGGAAGGCGGCGGACTGGTTCGAGCGCGAGGTGTTCGACATGTTCGGGGTGCGCTTTGCCGGCCACCCGAACCTCAAGCGCATCCTCTGCCACCCCTCCTTCCAGGGGCACGCGCTGCGCAAGGACTACGACCCGGGTCAGCGCTGGTTGCTGCGCGAGGGCGAGCAGGACGAGCCCTCCTGGGCGCGGGAGGTTCAGGAGGACGAGGACCACTTCGAGACCCAGGTGCTCAACATGGGTCCGTCTCACCCCGCCACCCACGGCACTCTGCGCACCGTGGTGCGCCTGGACGGCGAAGTGATCACCCGGGCGGAGTGCGAGATCGGCTATCTGCACCGCTGCTTCGAGAAGATGTCCGAGCGGCACACCTGGAACCAGATCATCCCCTACACCGACCGGCTCAACTACTGCTCGCCGATGCTGAACGGGGTGGGGTACGCGCTGGCGGTGGAGAGGCTGCGGGGTGTCGAGGCGCCCCCCCGCGCCCAGGTGATTCGCGTCATCCTCTCCGAATTGTCGCGCGTCATGGACCACATCGTCTGCGTCGGCGCCAACCTCAACGACGTCGGCGCCATGACGCCGTTCCTCTACGTCTACCAGGCGCGCGAGGAGATCTATTCGCTGCTGGAGGCGTGCGCCGGCGGGCGCCTGACCATCTCCTACGTGCGAGTCGGCGGCCTCGCCAACGATGTCCCCCCCGGCTTCGAGGATGCGGTGCGCTACCTGCTGCGCCGCGTTCCGCCGCTGGTCGACGACATGGAGCGGCTGATCACCGAGAACCGCATCTTCCGGGAGCGGACCGAGAGGATCGGCGTGATCTCCGCCGAGGAGGCCGTCGACTGGGGGTGGACCGGCCCGTGCCTGCGCGCCTCCGGGGTTCCCTACGACGTACGCAAGGTGGCCCCCTACCTCGGCTACGAGACCTATGACTTCAAGGTGCCGGTGGCCACCACCGGGGACACCTACGCCCGCTACCTGGTGCGGGTGGAGGAGATCCGGCAGTCGCTCAAGATCGTCGAGCAGGCGCTCAAGCGGCTGTCGCCCGGGCCGATCATTACCGACAACCACCACGTCGCCCTTCCCCCCAAGGACAAGGTCTACACCGAGATGGAGGCGCTGATCTGGCACTTCAAGCTGATCATGGAGGGCATGAAGGTGCCCAGGGGCGAGGTGTACGGGTTCACCGAGGGCGCCAACGGCGAACTCGGGTTCTACGCCATCTCCGACGGCGGCGGCTCCCCCTACCGGCTGCACTGCCGGCCGCCGTGCTTCGCCGTCTTCCAGGCCTACCCGCACATGCTCCCCGGGCACATGATCGCCGACTCCATCGCCATTCTCGGGGGCCTCAACATCATCGCCGGGGAGCTGGACCGATGAAGACCACCGACGTCATCGTGTGCGATCCCAAGCCGCTGCGCCTGTCGCAGCGGTTCTACCTGATCGAGATCGTGAAAGGGCTGGGCGTGACGTTGCGCCACTTCCTCGGGAATCTCTTCGGCCGCAAGTACACCGTCACTGTGGAGTGGCCCGAGGTGAAGCGGGAGTACTCAGACCGCCTGCGCGGCCGGCACGTCCTGCTCACCCGCGAGGACGGCTCGCCCCGCTGTGTCGCCTGCTACATGTGCGAGACCGCTTGCCCGGCCGACTGCATCCACATCGAGGCCGAGGAGGACCCCACCTCCTCCGTCGAGTGGGAAAAGCGCCCCAAGGTCTTCAACATCGATCTGTTACGCTGCATCTTTTGCGGCCTGTGCGTGGACGCCTGCCCCAAGGAGGCGATCATCATGACCCGCCACCACGAGATGGCCTTCACCGGCCGCGAGGAGGCCGTGGCCACCATCGACACCCTGCTGCAGAAGGGGCCCATCGAGGCGATCGATCTGGGGTATCGGCCCTATTACGGGAGCGAGAGCCGCCCCATCACCCTGCCCATCCCGGTGCGCGTCGGGCCTACCTCCAAGGCTCCCCGGCCCGATCTCGCCCCCAACCCGTAGGCTCGCCGGCGGGGAAGCAATCGAGCCGTCCGTCACGGCGGCCACGCGGCCGCCCTCGTGAGAAGGCGAGGAGTCGAGTGACGGCCAGGCTCCTCGCCCGCTCCGCAGGCGACCTTTCAGGAAGCTGCCACGGCCGGAGATCCGCGCCCGTGTCTTCCTTACTCGGGGGGTTTTGCCGGCCCTCCGAGCTCTCTTGAGCTGGGGGCTCCGCTCTCCCACCCGACCTCCGCCCGGCCTCGACCGCCCTGGTGGGCGGCCGCTACATCGGCCCCGGCGTGAATGTAGCGGCCTGCCGCAAGGCAGGCCGGGGTGGGTGGGCGGTGTCCGTGCCCGTGACGGTGTCCGGGTCAGTGTCAGTGGCGGTGCCTGTGTCAGTGAGCGTCGACGGACTGTTCAACCCTCGGCGGGGGGAACACCCGTCATCCCGAGCCCGCAGAGCGGGCGAGGGATCTCGCGGCATGACGTGGTCCGAGCGGCGCGGCGAGATCCTTCTTTTCTCGGGGGGCCGCGCGCCCCCCTCCCTTTCCTCCGCGCGCTCTGC
>JBBINC010000191.1:0-4204 GCA_037444085.1 Acidobacteriota bacterium
GTCCGTGCCCGTGTCCGTGCCCGTGTCCGTGCCCGTGTCCGTGCCCGTGTCCGTGTCCGTGCCCGTGCCCGTGCCCGTGCCCGTGTCCGTGCCCGTGCCGGCTCCCGCCCAGCTGGCGAACGGGCAACGTTTGAGGGGGGAGAGGGACGGCGAATCGATGACCGGTCGGGCGGGGCGACGGGGGCGTTGGCCCTCGGCGAGAGGCACCGCGAGGTGCAGGATTGCACCGCGAGGTGCAGGGGTGGGGCGGTGGTGGCGCTCCCGGTCGCGTTACTGCTTGAGGCGGAGTTCCAGTACGCGGCGGGTGGTGCCCAGCCGCTCCGCCACGTCGGCATGCGAAAGGCCGGGCCAGGCTTCGAGGGCGCGGCGGATGAGTTCGCGTTCCGCCCCCTCGTGCAGCCGGGCGAGATGCTGAAAGCCGTTCTCAAGGGGAACCGCCAGAGAGGCGTCGGGTCGTGGAGGTGTCGGGGCTCCCCCGGCCAGCTGACCCAGCACCACGGCCCGCTCCAGCAGGTTCTCCAGCTCGCGCACGTTGCCAGGGAACGACTGGCTGGCGAGACTGGCCAGGAGTTCCCGCGGGGGTTCGACGACCGGGCGCCCCAGGCGCCGGCACAGCTTGGCGAGCATGTGGGAGGTGAGGGCGGGCAGGTCCTCCAGGTGCTCGCGCAGGGGCGGGAGGTGAATCGGGAGGGCGTTGAGGCGGTGGTACAGGTCGGCGCGGAACGCGCCGGTCGCCATGGCGTCGCTCAGGTCGCGGTGGGTGGCGGCGACGACGCGTACGTCCACGCGACGCTCCCGTCCGCCGCCAACCCGCTGGATGCTGCGCTCCTGGAGGAATCGCAAGAGCTTGGGCTGCAGCGCGGGTGGCATGTCGCCCACCTCATCCAGCAGGACCGTGCCCCCCTCCGCCTCCTCGATGCGGCCGACGCGCGCCGTGCTGGCCCCGGTGAAGGCCCCCTTCTCGTGCCCGAACAGCTCGCTCTCCAGCAGCTCCCCGGGAATGGCGGTGCAGTTGATGACCACGAAGGGCCGCTCGGCGCGTGACCCCGAACGATGGATGAGGCGGGCGACCAGCTCCTTGCCAGTCCCGGTCTCCCCGAGCAGCAGCACGGTGGAGTCCACCGCGGCGAGGCTGGTGATGGTGGCGCGCAGCTCCCGCATCGGCGCGCTGTTGCCGACCAGCACGTCGAACTGCTCGGGGTCTCCGGCGCGTTCGGCGAGACGCCGGTGCTCGGCGCGCGCCCTCGCGCCGTCCATGGCGCGCCGCAGGAGCAGCAACAGCTCCTCGGGGTCCACCGGCTTGGCGAGGTACTGGAACGCCCCCGCCTGCATCGCCTGCACCGCGGTGCGTGCCGAACTGAAGGCGGTCATCAGCAGCACCGGCAGCTCGGGGTCATGCTCGCGCACGAAGCGCAGCAGCTCCAGGCCGTCCATGCCGGGCATGGCGAGATCGCTGATCACCGCCGCAAACCGCCCCTGCGCCAGGAGAGCCTCCTTCGCCGCCAGCCCCGACGCCGCAGTGACCACCTCGAAACCCTCGTCCTCCAGGAGGACGCGGAGGGTGCGCAGAAGAGGGGCGTCGTCGTCGGCGAGAAGCAGTCGCTCGGCCATGCTGTCCGATAAGGATAACGCGGCGGCTACGACACCCGGGAATTCGCCGCCTCGGCGGGTGGCGGCGCCGGCCGGTGGTGGCGGGGGAGTTGCACGGTGACCCGGCCCCCGCCTCCGGAGCGGTTCGCCAGTTCCAGGAGGCCGCCGTGCTCCCTGGCGACGCGGGCAGCGTTGGCCAGCCCCAGCCCGGTGCCGAGCGGCTTGGTGGTGAAGAACGGCTCCCTGGCTCGCGCCAGCGCCTCATCGCTGAAGCCCTCGCCGGAGTCGTCGACGTTTACGGTCAGGCCGGGGGTGTCGGTATCGCCGGGCGCGATGGTGATGTGAATCGCCCCCCCCGCCGGCATCGCCTCGCGGGCATTGATGAGGAGGTTCAAGAAGAGCTGGCGCAGCCCGTTGGGATCGCCCCAGACGACTGTGTCGGGGGCCTCGACGGTGATCCCGGCGCGAATGGCGGCGGCGGCGAATTCCGTCTCCAACGTCGCCACGAGTTGCCCGAGCAGCGCCTGAAGATCGACCGGCGCCGTGACTGCCCGCGGCGGCCGCACGTAGGACAGCACCTGGACCACCGTGTCGTGCAGGCGGTCGGCCTCCTGCTCGATGATCTCGGTAAGTTCGGCCCCGCGCGGGTGGCTGCCGAGGCGCCGCCGCAGCACGGCGGCGGTGCTCTTGACCGCGGCCAACGGATTCTTCAGCTCGTGGGCGACTGCGCTGGCGGCAGCTCCGAGGTGCGCCAGGCGCTGTTGCTGGGCGCGCTCCTCGTGCAGTCGGGCGCGTTCGAGGACCGGCCCGGCGACATCTGCCAGCATGCTGAGGAAGTCGCGATCTTCGGCGAGAAACGGTGCCCCCCCGGTCGCGGGCCGAGCAGGACGGCGCCCAGCACACCCTCGCGTCCGCGGATGGGCGCCACCAGCGCCGGAGGGTCGATGTCCGGCAAGGCGCCGGGCGCAGGGGCCGAAGGGCCGCTGATTGTCCCGAGGGCCCGCATGAGGTGTTGCGCCGCCTCGCCCGCCGCCCAGGGAGCGGGGCTTTCTCCCTGGCGCAGGAGTAGGAAGTCCCCGCCCCCGGGGCGTCGCAGCGCCACCGCCGTCCATGAGGGCTCGAGCACCCGCTGCACCTCCTGCTGTAGAAACGCCGCCGCTGGAGCCGTCTCGACGAAGGCGGCGAAGCGGCCGGTGATGTGCGCCAGGGCGAGGCGATAGTTGTACCTCCTGCGGTAGAAGGCCCGGTCGACCAGCAGTTGCGCGCGCCGGCGGAGCGGATCGAAGGCGAGCGCGGCGACGGCCGCGGCGGCCGCCACCGCGACCACGTCCAGATCGGGTCGGACACGCCGGGCCACCCAGCCGAGGGTTGCCATGGCGGCGACGAAGAGGGCTGCGACGACCGTGGACGCCGCACCATAGACCAGCGAGTGGCGCAGCAGCACATCGATGTCGAACAGCCGGTGCGCGACGATGGCGGTGGCCACAGCCGCCGGCACGATGAGGTCCATGAAGGCGTGCAGCACGGGTGAGGTGGGGAAGCTGGCGTGGCGCCACAGGGGCAGGAGGACAAGCCCCGCGTAGCTCACCGCTAGTGCGGCGAAGGCGGCGGCCAGGAGCCTGGACTGCTGGCGCACCTGGTGTCGGCCGTCGGAGATCGCCGTCGCCAGCAGGCTGACTGCGGCCAGGGCGTAGCACCCGACAACGCTTGGGCCATAGACGGCGAAGAGGACCGGGCGGATGCCCGAGGAGGCGAGCATGTCCGCCGCTCGCGTGCTGAACGTGGCCAGAAGGTAGGCCCCCCCCAGACCGAGTTGCAGCGCGTAGGCCACGGGCACGAAGGCGAAGAGCTTGCGCTGCAGCCGCCCGCGCTCGGGAAACACCAGCAAGAGATGCAGGAGCAGGGCGGGTGCCACCATTCCGGGTCCCGTGTAGGCGAGGGTGAGCAGGCGCTGCGGCCACGCCGATCCGGGAGGCCAGGTGAGGTACGTGGCGTTGTTGATGGCCGTGGCCAGGCAGAAGAGAAGAAAGATGAACACCGCGGCCTGTCGCAGGCGAACGGCGTAGACACCGGCACCAAGGGCGATGAGTGTCGTGATCACCAGGCCATAGATGGCACTGTTCAATGGCGTGAGGTGGCGCCAGGCGTGCAGGCGCAGTTCGCGCACCTCGCCGTCGCGCCGCACCAGGAGGATCGCCGTGTCCCCAGGCCGCAGCGTGCGGAAGGCGTCGGCGAAGTCAAGGGTGTGGGTGAACGTCCTCCCCGCGAACGAGGTGATGACATCCCCCGGGCGCACCCCGGCGCGATCGAGGACGTCGCCGGCGGCCACCGCGACGACGTCGATCTCACCCTGGGAGAAACGCAGGTTGGAGCGCGGTGGGCTGGCGATTCGCATACCGTCGATCCCCGCCACGCCCACCACCAGCAGGGTGAAGGCCATCGCGGCGGCCGCCACCACCAGGGTGCGGGGTCGGGGTGGAGGTGGACGGACTGCCCCCAGCCGCTCCTCACCCCGCTGCCGGTCCAGATTCACAAAGGCATTATGCCGGATGCGACCCTTCTTCCGCTTTCGTCTCTTCTCACGGCTGCTAGAAGCCCTGTGAACATTGTGCCT
>JBBINC010000192.1:0-4049 GCA_037444085.1 Acidobacteriota bacterium
CGCTCGCTTCTCTCGCCTCCAACCGCCCCCACCACACACCCACCCAGCCCCCGCGCGATGGCCGGGCGGGTCGTGCCGGTGACCGTGTCGGCGTCGGTGTCCGTGCCCACGGCCACCCCGCGGGGGTAGGTGCCCAAGCCTGCCGTTGCGAGTGGCAGATCAGCTCTTCCTGACCGCTGGGCTGCTCACGCGTGTAGCAGTTCGCATCGTGCGTTCTCACCCTCCCGCGCTTTAGGAAACCCGAACCTGGCGTGACGTCACTCACCGAGGCGGGGCCGGGTTGCGCCGCAGCAAGGCGTCGATCTTCCCGGCGTACCGGCGCTTGGCGGCCTCGCTGGTGGCCACCTCTGCGGCCCGCGCGAACCACCTTCGCGCCGCCTTCTCGTCACCTCGTGCGAGGTAGCTGACGCCCAGGAGATAGCAGAACCGGTCCTCATCTCGGCGTTTGCGGACCGCCCAACGAAGATGGTGGATGGCCTCGTCGTACTCCTCGGCGGACAGGGCCTGCAGCGCCAGGTGATGCCGATAGTAGGGATTGCGCATGCGGTGGTAGGCCACCCGGCGCCGCAGAGCGGCCGACCGCTCCGCGTCACCCTGGCCCTCGTACAGGCGGGCGAGGTTGCTCATCGCTACCAGATCGGCGCGATTCGCCTCCAGGGCATGAAGATAGGCACCCTCGGCGTGGACGCGGTGGCCGGTCCGCAGATACAGCGTCGCCAGGTTGTTCCACGCCGGCGCGAAGCGGCGATCACCCTCGGTCAGCGCCCGGCGGAAGCAGCCCAGCGCCGCCGCAATGTCGCCGGCTTGCATGCGCTCGACTCCGAGGTTGTTGTAGTAGTGGGCCAGCGCCCGTTCATCGGCGATGCGGTGCGACTTCAGGGAGGCGCGGGCGTCCCCGAGATTGAAATCCACCACTCGCACCGACCCCGCGCCGAGATGTACGCGAACGTTGACGTGCCGGTTCAATACATAGGTGTCATGTTCCAGCGCCCAGTCGGGCGGAACGTCCACCTCCTGGAAGTGGGCCTCGATCCCCACCTCCCGCGCCAGGGCCACGAACATGTTGGAGAACGAGAGGCAGTTGCCTCGCCGCTGCCGAAACGTCTGCGCGGCGGTCTGAGTGCTGGCGTCGTACTCCAGGCCGAAGCTCTGCTCGTCGGCGATGGCCGCGAGCAGCTGTCGCAGCTTGAGATTGGCGCTTCCCTTGCGAGCCACGTGGGCATCCGCGAACGCCCGCATCTCCGCAGACACGGCCAATACCTCGTGTGCATCGGGCACTGCCGGCGCCGCCCCGGCCACCGCAGTCAAGGGGGCCGCCACCAGGAGTTCCGTAGCCGATAGCACGGCGCGCGGAGACGGCGCGACGCCGCCGGTGCAGCCGGGCGAAAGCGCCACCGCGAAGACCCCGATGAGCCGGCGTGCGCGAATTTTCGAAGCAGCAGCCATGGCCGGCCCCCGCGCGGTTCACTCCGGCTGGTAGGACACCGTGACCGGCTCATCGCCGGGAAAGAAGCTGACCGACACCACGGTTCGACGCCCGTCAGCGATCAGGACGTCGACGGTGCGTTCCTGCCCCTGTACGGAGACCGCGAGTCGGTGCTCCCCCGCGGGCACGTGCGAGACGTTCCAGCGGCCCCGGCTGGTCTCGGCGGCCCGCCCCAAAAACCGCAGGCGGCAACGGTCAGGCCGGCAGAGGACCCGCAGTGACCCCACGCCAGCGTGCACAACCTCGACCCGCCCGTCGATCAGGTTGCCGCGCACCGCCGTCTTCACCCCCGGCCGGACCGCGAACACCCCGCGGATCGGCGGGTAGGTGTCCTTGGAGAAGGAAATCTCGTGTTCGCCCGGCGCCACTCCTGAGAGTACGACCTGCGGCGAGCGCTTGCTGTGCATCGCCCCGTTGAGCTCCACCGTACAGTTCTGGGGCGCCGAGGTGATCACCACCGTCCCGCCTGTCTCCTCGTGACTGGCAGCGCCGGTCGTGGCGTCGCCCGGTGCTGCCGGGTCGCGGACGAACTCGCCCACGGTGATCTCGATGGGGTGATCGGGAACCTCGACCCGAAACGTCTGCGGAAGGTAGCCCTCCTTTTCCACCCTGAGCGTGCGCACTCCGGCGGGCACGTTGACCAGGAAGAAGCCGTCCTCCCGGGCGCTGGAGAGGCCGGCCAGGCGCCCGTCCAGCAGCACCCGCAGCCCCGGTTCGCAGAGCACCTGCACGTCTCCCGCCAATGCCACCGCCGCCGCGAGCACCACCGGCAGGGCGCAGCCTGCGCGGATCAACGGAACCAGCCGATCACCCCAGCGACGCGACCGCCACCGCAGCGACGGCACTCCCACCGTGCGCCCGCCGCGCACCTAACGCTCCTGCGGCCGCGGCGGGGTCCTCTCGTACACCAGGCGCTCTGCCGTCTCCTTGTCGGGTACCACCTCGACGGTGAGCACCCCACAGCGCTGCCGCTGGCCAATGTGCGAGTAGGTAAGAAACGCCGCACTGCCCGAGCAGATCCGCGGGAACGTGCTGGTCAGGGTGATCCCAGCGGCGTGCGGCAGGCCAAGGCAGTAGCGATCCATGGTGAGGAGGAAGTGCTCGCCGCTGCGACCACGGACGTAGACGAAGCGCTCGTGCAGCGGCGTGAAGCTGCGCGCGTGGTCGGAGTTGAGACATCCCTCGCGGACCTCGGCGTCACCCTCCGCGCGAACGGCATGGCCGCTCGACGAACACGCCCCTCCGGCCAGCAGCACCATGGTCAATGCGACACCTGCACACCAGCGAACGTTTGTCATAGGCACCTGCCCTCGTCGCCTTCGGCGCCGATGCCGGCCACCCGGTGCAGCGAGGGCGCCTTGCAGCGGAGCCACGTACTTGATACGAATGACTATACCATCGGTCCCGGGGAGCTGTGTCAACCGGCAACCGCGCCCGGCCTGAGGGCGAGACCGCGCGGCGCTGTGGGGCGGCGGGCTACAATGCCATCATGGAGTTCGGCATTCTCGGTCTCTCCCTGTCCGGAAAATCCACCCTCTTCGCCCTGCTCACCGGCCACCTCCAGGCAGGCCACGGCAAGCGCGCTGCCCAGACGGGGGTGGCCCAGGTTCCCGACGAGCGGCTGGACCGGTTGACGGCGCTGTTCGCGCCGCGCAAGCACACCCCGGCGACGGTGCAGTTCGTCGACGTCCCCGCCCTGGTTCGCGGCGGCGAGGACGCCCTCAACGTGCCCGAGCTGCGCGCCATGGATGCCCTGGCGGTGGTGCTGCGCGCCTTTGCAGCCCCTGATGTGCCCCACCCCGAGGGTAGCGTCGACCCGGCGCGGGATCTGGAGCTGGTGGAAACCGAACTGCTGCTCGCCGACTTCAAAGTGGTAGGGAATCGCCTCGAGCGGCTGGCAAGAGACATCGTCAAACGGCGCAGCCCCGAACTCCTCGCCGAGCAACAGGTGTGCGAGCGCTCCCTCGCCGCCCTCGCCGAGGGCCGCCCGGTGCGCGAGGTGGAGCTCTCCCCGGAGGAGATGCGCATCCTCAAGGGGTTCGGTCTGCTCACCGCCAAGCCGATGCTGATCATCGTCAACCTCGGCGAGGAGGAGGCCGCGCGCCTGGGCGAGGAGCCCGCAGGTCTCCTGCCGGCCTGGCGCGACCGGCCCGGCTGCGCCGTCACCGCGGTGTGCGCCACTCTGGAGGAGGAGGTTTCGCGCCTGGCGCCCGCCGACCAGGCGGCCTTTCTGGCCGATCTGGGCCTGCCCGACCGCGCCCTCGACCGCCTCCTGCGCGCCGCCTATCGGCTCACCGGGCGCATCTCCTTCTTCACCGTGAGCGAGGATGAGTGTCGCGCCTGGTCGG
Source organism: Acidobacteriota bacterium (assembly GCA_037444085.1). Lineage (GTDB taxonomy): Bacteria > Acidobacteriota > Thermoanaerobaculia > Thermoanaerobaculales > Thermoanaerobaculaceae > CALEVZ01. The sequence goes on from JBBINC010000192.1 coordinate 3,835, forward strand.
TCCCCGAGGGCACCACCGCCTCACGGGCCGCCGGCGCCATCCACTCCGACCTGGAGCGGGGGTTCATCCGTGCCGAGGTGGCTCGCTGGGACGAACTGGTCGAGGCCGGCTCCCTGGCTGCCCTGCGGGGGCGCGGGACGCTGCGCCTCGAGGGCCGAGACTACGTGGTGCAGGACGGCGACGTGGTCCACATTCGCTCGGGGATCTGACCACGC
>JBBINC010000193.1:0-3966 GCA_037444085.1 Acidobacteriota bacterium
CGCGGCGGCGCGCGCGGCGCAGGCGCAGGCGCAGGCGGCGGTGGAGCTGGCGCGGGCGCAGCTGGAGCTCACCGAGGTGCGGTCGCCGTTCGCGGGCATCGTCGCCGACCTCTCCACCGAGGTGGGGGAGTGGATCACCCCGGCGCCGCCGGGGGTGCCGATCCCGCCGGTGATCGATCTGCTGGACCCTTCCTCGATGTACGTCAGTGCCCCCATCGACGAGGTGGACTCCCGGCGGGTGCAGGTGGGCCTGGCGGTGCGTCTGACCGTCGACTCCGTCCCGGGACGCAGCTTTGCCGGCCGCGTGGCGCGGGTGGCGCCGTTCGTGCTCGACGTGCTGGAGCAGAACCGCACCGTCGAGATCGAGGTGGACTTCGACGACCCCGGCGAGGTGAAGGAAGTCCTTCCCGGAACCTCGGCGGACGCGGAAGTGATTCTGGCGCGCCGGGAGGGTGTCCTGCGCGTGCCGACCTCGGCGGTGGGCGACGGCGGGACCATGCTGGTGCTCGAAGGGGGAGTGCTCGCCGCCCGCACCATCACGGCGGGGCTGCGCAACTGGCAGTTCACCGAGTGCCTGGCGGGCGTGGCCGAGGGTGAGCTGGTGGTCACCATGCGCGACTCGCCGGCCGTCAAGCCGGGGGCGCGCGCGGTGGCGAGGAACGGGCGGTGATCCGGCTCGACGACGTCTGGCGGACCTTCAAGGTGGGCGGGGGAGAGGTCCACGCGGTGCGGAGCTTCTCCGCCTCCGTGGCGGCGGGTGAGCACGTCGCGCTGGTGGGGCCCTCCGGCTCCGGCAAGTCGACGCTGCTGCACATCCTCGGGTGCCTGGATCGTCCGACCAGGGGCAGCTACCTCTTCGAGGGTCGCGAGGCCGGCCGGCTGGGCGACGAGGAGCGCACGCTGCTGCGCCGCTTTCGCATCGGATTCGTCTTCCAGTTCTTCCACCTGCTGCCCCGGCTCACCGCCCAGGGCAACGTCGAGCTGCCCCTGCTGTTCGCCGGTGCGGGGAGGGAGGAGCGGCGGGAGCGGGCGCGGCGCGGGCTCGAGCGGGTCGGCCTGGCGCATCGCGCCCACCATCGGCCCGACCAGCTCTCGGGCGGCGAGCGGCAACGGGTGGCCATCGCCCGGGCGGTCGTGATGGAACCCGCCCTCCTGCTCGCCGACGAGCCCACCGGCAACCTGGATCGCAGCTCCGCGGCCGAGGTCATGACCCTGCTGGAGGGGATGAACCGGGACGGATTGACCCTGATCGTCGTGACCCACGATCCGGCCATCGCCGCGCGCGCCAGGCGGGTGCTGCGCATGGACGACGGCCAGCTGGTGGAGGAATCGAGGCCCGCAGCCGCGGCGCAGATTCCGGCGGGTCTGGCGGATGCGGGCGACGGCGCGAGGTCCGTGTGAGCCCGCTGGACCTGGTCAAGTTCGCCGCCGCGGCGCTCCGCGGGCATCGCCTGCGCGCCGGCCTGTCGGTAGCCGGCGTGGCCATCGGCATCGCCGCCGTGGTGGCGCTCACCGCCCTCGGCGAGGGGGCGAGGGCGTACGTGGTGGGGGAGTTCGCGGCGCTCGGCTCCAATCTGGTCATCGTGCTGCCCGGCAAGGTCGAGACCACCGGCCACGCCCCGTTCGGCGGAGCGGAACGCAATCTCACCCTCGACGACTACCGCGCCATCGCCCAGCGCGTGCCGCTGGTGCGCCAGGCGGCGCCGCTGGTGGCGGGCAGCGAAACAATACGCTGGGGCGAGCGGGGCCGGGCGGTGCCGGTCCTCGGCACGACCGCCGAGTTCGTCGAGGTCCGCCGCTTGCGGCTGGCCTCGGGGCGGTTCCTGGCCCCCGGGGATCCCGACCAGGGCGGCATGGAGATGGTGCTCGGCGTCAAGCTGGCCCGCGAGCTCTTCGGCGCTTCGAGCCCCCTGGGCGAGGTGGTGCGGGTCGGGCAGTGGCGATTCCGGGTGGTGGGCGTGATGGCCCCCCGCGGTCGATCCATCGGCTTCGATTTCGACGACCTGGCCTTCGTGCCCGCCCGCACCGCCATGCGCATGTTCAACCGCTCCTCGCTGTTCCGCATCCTCGTGGACTGCCACCGCGGCGACGACCTGGAGCGGGTGAAGCGCGAGATTCTCGCGCTGCTGAAGGAACGCCACCGCGCCGAGGCGGTCACCGTGATCACCCAGGACGCCATGGTCACGGCCTTCTCGTCGATCCTCCAGGGGCTGACCCTGGCCCTGGTGGCGATCGCCTCGGTGTCGCTGGCGGTGGCGGGCGTCGGCATCATGAACGTCATGCTGGTGTCGGTGTCCGAGCGGCGCTCGGAAGTGGGTCTGCTCAAGGCGGTGGGGGCGAGCAACCGGCAGGTGCTGGCGGCGTTTGTGGTGGAGGCGGCGCTGCTCTCCAGCGCCGGCGGAGTGGCGGGGGTGGCGCTGGGGGCGGCGCTGGTGCGCGCGCTGGTACACATTTTCCCGGACTTCCCGGCCGCTCCTCCGGGCTGGGCCGTCGCCTCGGCGCTGGCCCTGGCGCTGGCCGTGGGCGTTGTCTTCGGCGTGTGGCCGGCGCGCCGCGCCACCGGCCTCGACCCGGTGGCGGCGCTGGCCCGGCGGTGACATGGCTGCCCTAGACCTCCTTCGCTTCGTCCTCGCCTCGCTGGCCGGCCAACGCCTGCGCAGCGCTCTCTCCGCCCTCGGGGTGGCCATGGGAGTGGCGGCGGTGGTGCTGCTGACATCGCTGGGGGAGGGGACACGCCAGTATGTCGTCGGGCAGTTCACCCAGTTCGGCACCTCGCTGCTGGCGGTCAACCCGGGCAAGGTGAAGACCCTGGGCGTGCCGGGCGTACTCGGGGGCACGACGCACAAGCTCTCCGTCGCCGATGCCGAGGCGCTGCGGCGCATCCCGGGAGTGGAGCGGGTGGTGCCGCTGGTCATGGGCCAGGCCCGCGTCGAAAGCGGCGGGCGGGGGCGGGCGGTCTACGTCTACGGCGTCAACCACGATGCCACCCATGCCTGGCAGTTCAAGGTCGCCGAGGGGCGTTTCCTGCCCGAGATCGATCCCCACCGGCGCGGCGCCTTCGCGGTGCTCGGTCCCAAGCTGGCCCGCGAACTGTTCGATCGCGGCTCACCGCTCGGCCGCCGGGTGCGGATCGGCGGCAGTTCGTTCACCGTCGTCGGCGTCATGGAGCCCAAGGGACAACTGCTGGGGCTCGACCTGGACGACGCCTGCTACATCCCCGTGGCCTCCGCGATGGCCCTGTTCAACGTGGACGAACTCAACGAGATCGACATCTTGGCGGTGAGCACCGAAGTCATCCCGGGCGTGGTCGAGGAGGCGCGCCGCGTGCTGGCGCGCCGTCACCGCGGCGAGGAGGACTTCACCATCACCACCCAGACCGAGATGATGGAGACCTTCGACCGGGTGATCGGCGTCATCACCCTGGCGGTCACCGCCATCGCGGCCATCTCCCTGCTGGTGGGTGGCGCCGGCATCCTGACGGTGATGTGGATCGCGGTGCACGAGCGTACCGGGGAGATCGGCCTGCTGCGCGCCCTCGGGGTGTCGCGAGGGGGTGTGCAGGGGTTGTTTCTCGCCGAGGCGATGCTCATCGCCGTCCTCGGCGGTCTCGCCGGGGTGAGCGGCGGCTTTGCCGTGGCGGCGGCGCTGCGCTCCTTCATGCCGGGGGTGCCGCTGGCGACGCCGCCAGGGGCGGTCGCCGCCGCCCTCGCCATGAGCCTGCTGGTCGGCGCGGCCTCCGGCGTCCTGCCGGCACGCCGGGCGGCACGCCTCGACCCCGTCGACGCCCTGCGCGCCGAATGAGAGCGTGAGGAGGCAAGCCGCCCCGCGGCGCTGCGTTGGCGGGGCGGAGTTCTCCCCGGCCCGTGTCCGTGTCCGTGCCCGTGACTGTGTCCGTGCCCGTGTCTTTCATCTCGGGGGGTTTCGCCGGCCCCCCACCCGCGCCTCCGCCGCGAAACCCCCCGCGCC
>JBBINC010000194.1:0-3859 GCA_037444085.1 Acidobacteriota bacterium
CCGACACCGGCACGGGCACGGGCACCGACACGGGCACGGGCACCGACACGGGCACGGGCACGGGCACGGGCACCGACACGGGCACTGGCACGGGCACTGGCACGGGCACTGGCACGGGCAGGGAGGACCCGCCCGGCCATCGCGCGGGGGCCGGGTGCGTGGGTGGTCGGGGGGGCAGGAGGCGACTTTCGAGGCGCGTGCGGCCTTGCTGCCGCCCCCCGGGGGTCCTAACGGGTTCGGCTGGTGGCGGCGGCAAGCGAGTGCGCGAGAAGGCCGATCTCCTCGCTCAGCTCGGGGGCATCGCCGATCTCGGCGATGCGGTCGACGATGGCGGAACCCACCACGACGCCGTCGGCCAGCCGCGCGACGCGCTGCACCTGCTCGGGGGTGGAGATCCCGAACCCCACCGCCACCTTGGCACGAGTCAACTTGCGCACCAGCCGCACCTGCCCCTCCAGCGCCTCCGCCAGCGCGGCGCGCGCGCCGGTGACGCCGGTGCGTGCCACCACGTAGACGAAGCCGGAGGCCAGCTTGGCGGTGGCCTTGATGCGCTCCCGGGTCGAGGTGGGAGCGACCAGCAGCACCAGGTCGATGCCGACGCGGCGCAGGGCCTCGGCGGCCGGACGCGCCTCCTCCACCGGCACATCGGTGAACAGCACGCCGTCGACGCCCGCCGCCGCCGCATCCACCGCGAAGCGCGGCAGGGAGTAGGCGTGCACCGGGTTGTAGTAGGTGAACAGCACCACCGGCAGCTCGGAGCGATAGCGCAGCCGGCGCACCAGGGCGAGGATGTCCGCCAACGAGGTGCCGCACGCCAGGGCGCGCTCGGCGGCGCGCTGGTTGGTGGGGCCGTCGGCTATGGGGTCGGAAAAGGGCACCCCGAGTTCCAGGATGTCGGCGCCCGCCCGCTCCAGGGCGAACGCCAGCTCCAGCGTGCGCTCCAGAGACGGGTCGCCGGCGGTGATGTAGGGGATGAAGGCGGCGCGCCGGGCCTTGGCGGCGCGGGTGAAGGCGGCGGCGATGCGGGTGCTCATAGCTTCACCCCCTCCAGGCGAGCCACCTCCGCCACGTCCTTGTCCCCCCGGCCCGAGAGGTTGACGAGGATAGCCTGCGCGGGGCGCAGGCGGGAAGCCACGTGACCGACGTAGGCGAGGGCGTGGGCAGTTTCCAGGGCCGGCAGAATCCCCTCCAGCTCGGCGAGCAGGTGAAACGCATCGAGCGCTTCACGGTCGGACACGCGTACGTAGGAGGCGCGCCGTGAGTCGTGCCAGAAGGCGTGCTCCGGCCCCACCGCCGGGTAGTCCAGCCCGGCCGACACCGAGTGCGTGGCGGCCACCAGACCGCCCTGATCCTGCAGCACGTAGGTGCGGGTGCCGTGCAGCACCCCGGGGGCGCCGCCGGCAAAGCGCGCCGCGTGCTCCCCGAGCGCCGAGCCGCGCCCCCCCGCCTCCACCCCCACCAGTTCCACCTGCCGGTACGGCGCAAAGGCGGAGAAGATGCCGGCCGCATTGGAACCGCCGCCAACGCAGGCCACCACCAGCGCCGGCAGTGAACCGTGGCGGGAGCGGATCTGCAGCAGCGCCTCGGCGCCGATCACCGATTGATAATCGCGCACCATCGCCGGATAGGGGTGGGGACCCAGGACCGAACCGAGCACGTAGTGGGTGGTGGCGACGTTGGTGACCCAGTCCCGCAGTGCCTCGTTGATGGCGTCCTTCAAGGTGCGCGAGCCCGCGTCCACCCCCACCACCTCGGCGCCCAGCAGCTTCATACGATAGACGTTGAGGGCCTGCCGCCGCTCGTCCTCGGTGCCCATGTAGATGCGACACTCCAGCCCCAGCAGGGCGGCGGCGGTGGCGACCGCGACGCCGTGCTGGCCGGCGCCGGTCTCGGCGATGATGCGTGGCTTGCCCATGCGCCGCGCCAGCAGGCACTGCCCGACGGCGTTGTTGATCTTGTGCGCGCCGGTGTGCGCGAGGTCCTCCCGCTTGAGGTAGATACGCGCCCCTCCCAGGTGCTTGGAGAGACGTTCGGCGAAGCTCAGAGGGGTCGGACGGCCGCAATACGACGCCAGCAGGTCGTCGAGTTCGCGCCTGAACTGCCGGTCGCGACGCGCCTCGCGCCAGGCCGAGGTCAACTGCTCCAGCGGCGCCATCAGCGTCTCGGGGACGAACCGCCCCCCCCAGGCGCCGAAGTAACCGCGCTCATCGGGCAATGGCTTCATCTCGCTTCCCCCTCAGCCGGACAGCCCGCCGCGGCCCAGGCGGCGCGGGCGGTGGCGACGAACGCCCGCATCCTAGCAAGGTCCTTGCGGCCCACCGCGGCTTCCACGCCGCTGGCCACGTCGACCCCGGCCGGCCGCACCGTGGAAATGGCGCCGGCGACGTTGTCAGGGTTGAGGCCGCCGGCCAGCCACACCCTCAGATCGGCCGGCCTCTCCGACACCAGACCCCAGTCGAAAATCCTCCCGGTGCCGCCGCCGGTGGGCGAGGCGGTGTCGCAGAGCACCTGCGCCACTTCGGCCCAGGCCCGCACCCGCCCCCAATCCACCGGCCCCGACACGCTCACCGCCTTGATCACCCGGCCGCGCCCCCCCAGCGCCGCGCACGTCTCCGGTGTCTCCTCGCCGTGCAGCTGCAGCAGCGCCAGACGGGCCCGCTCCGCCACCTCCTCCACCCGCTCCACGTCCTGGTCGCGGAACACCCCCACCCGGCGCGGTTGCTCGGGCAGCGCCGCGATCCACGCGGTCGCCTGCGGGCCAAGGCAGCGCCGCGAGCCGGGGAAGAAGACGAAGCCCAGCAGGTCGGCGCCGGCCGCCGCGGCGGCGGCGGCATCCGCCGGACTGGTGAGGCCGCAGATCTTGATGACTCCCGACGGCGTGCCACGCCCTATCGGCACGTCAGAATCTCCCGCACCGCCTTCTCAGGGTCGGCGGCGCGCACCAGCGCGCTGCCCACCAGGAAGTGGCGCAGACCGGCGGCGAGCAGCGGCGCCGCAGCAGCAGGGCCGTCGATGCCGCTTTCGATCACCACGACCCGCCCAGGCGGCACCTCGGCGGCCAGCCGTGCCGCCGCCGCCAGGTCCACAGCGAAATTGGAAAGATCCCGACTGTTGATGCCGATCACCGGCGCGGCGATGGCCAGGGCGCGCTCGAGGTCATCGCGGTCGTGCACCTCCAACAGCACCTCCAGCTCCAGCTCCGCCGCCACCGCCACCAGCTCGGGCAGCAGCGAGCCGGGCAGGCAGCAGGCGATGAGCAGCACCGCGTCGGCCCCCAGCAGCACGGACTCGGCCAGCTGGCGCACCGAGATGATGAAGTCCTTGCGCAGCACCGGCAGCGCGACGGCCTGACGCACCAGCGGGATCCACCCCGGCTGGCCGGCGAAGAACTGCGGCTCGGTGACCACCGAGATGGCCGCCGCCCCTCCCGCCTCGTACGCACGAGCCAGCGCCACCGGGTCGAACGATTCCCTCAGCACCCCCGCCGACGGGGAGCGGCGCTTGCACTCGGCGAGCACCCGCACTCCCGGCTCGGCCAGCGCCGCGATGAGCGAGCGCCGACCCTTGCGGCGCCGCGCCCCCGCCGCCTCCCGCGCCTTCAGGAGCAGCCCCGGGGCCTCCCCTTCCTGCTGCAGCCGCTCCTGCACCGACGCCACGATGTCGGCCAACACGCTCCTGGTCATCGCCCCAGCTCCCTCGCCTGCTTCACCACCGCCTCCAGCACGGCGAGCGGCGCGCCGGCAGCGAGGGCGTACCGCGCCCGCTCGACACCGTCCGGCAGGCGCTCCACCGCGCCGGCCACCAGCAGCGCCGCAGCGGCGTTGAGCGCCACCGCGCTGGCTGCGGCGGTGTCCCGTTC
>JBBINC010000195.1:0-3838 GCA_037444085.1 Acidobacteriota bacterium
CGCCGCGTGGCTGGGGCGGCGTCGGTGGCTGGGCGGGTGGGCGCGGGCATCGGCACAGCGTACCCCAGCTGCAGACGGGTTGACGTGGGTCAAGGAGTGGTCTGCTGCCGCATGAGATCCTCGGCCCCGGAGGGTGGTCATGAGCGAGCTGATCGATAACCGCAAGCACCGGCTGGAGGCGCTGAAGCGGATCATCCGCGAACTGCACGACGGTGCGGCGGCCGAGTCGGTGAAGGATCGATTCCGGGCGGTGCTGGAGGGGGTGGGGGCGGGGGAGGTGGGGACGCTGGAGAGCGAGTTGATCGCCGAGGGGATGCCGGTGGAGGAGGTGCGGCGCATGTGCGAGGTGCACGCCGCGGTGTTCCGCGACCATCTGGAACAGCGGGAGCGCTCCCACGAGGCCCCCGGCCACCCGTTGCACACCTTGGGCCGCGACAACCAGGCGATCCGCGAGGCGGTGGCGGCGTATCGCGTCGTGGTGGCCGCGTTTCCCGACGGTGATGAGCGTCTCAACGAGGCGCAAGCTGCCGCATGGCAGGCGGCGCACGGCCGGCTGGCCCACGTCGAGGGTCACTACCTGCGCAAGGAGTACCTGCTGTTCCCGTTTCTGGAAAAGGCGGGCATCGCCGGCCCACCCAAGGTGATGTGGCGGCTGCACGACGAGATCCGCGAGCACTTGAAGGCGGCGGGCGAGGCGGCGGCGGCGGCGGCGGAAGCGACTGGCGAAGAGCTCGTCCTCATCCGAGAGACCGTCCTCGCGCCCATGCTCGCCGAGATCGACGGGCTCACCGAGAAGGAGGAGCGCTTCCTCTTCCCGATGTGCGCCGAGAACTTCGCCGACACCGACTGGGCGGCGGTGGTGGAGCAGTGGCAGGAGTTCCCGCCGCTGCTGGTGGAACCGGAAGCTAAGTGGCGGCCGCGCCCACCCGAGGTCCCTAAGCGCCTGGCCGAGCTGCCCGCCGACGAGGCCGTGGCCCTGCCGTCGGGGCACCTCTCCGTGCGGCAGCTGACGGCCATGCTCAACACCCTGCCCGTGGACCTGACCTTTGTCGATGCGGAGGACCGGGTCGGGTTCTTCTCGCAGGGGGCCGAGCGGGTGTTCGCCCGCAACCGCGCGATCATCGGCCGGCGGGTGCAGGACTGCCATCCGCCGTCCTCGGTGCACATCGTCCAGCAGATTCTCGACGACATGCGTGCCGGAAGGCGGGAGGTGGCCGAGTTCTGGATCACCCTGCACGGGCGCTTTTTGCACATCCGCTATTTCGCGGTGCGGGGCGAGGTTGGCGACTACCTGGGATGCCTCGAGGTCACCCAGGACGTCACCGCCATCCGTGCGCTGTCCGGGGAGCGCCGCCTGCTGGCGGAGGGAAGTGCGGCGTGAGCGAGATCGTCAGCCCCGCCACCAGGATCGGTCCCCTGCTCGACGCCCACCCGGAGCTTGAAGAGCTGCTCATCGCCCTGTCGCCGGAGTTTCGCCGCCTGCGCACCCCCCTGCTGCGCCGCACCGTGGCGCGGGTGGCGACGCTGGAGCAGGCGGCCAGGATCGGCAACGTGCCGGTGCGCGAGCTGGTCGGCCGGCTGCGGCAGGCGCTGGGGCAGGCGTCGCCGGAGGCCGAGCCGGTGCCGGCCGGCGACGCCGAGGCGGCCACGGCCCCTCCCTGGGTCGCCGGGTCGGCGCCCTCGTGCACCCTCTCCGCCGAGGAGATTCTGGGCAGCGGCCGCACCCCGGTGGCGGTGGTCATGGAGCGCCTGGCCGCCGCCTCCCCCGGACAGGTGGTTCTGCTCGTGGCGCCCTTCAATCCGGCGCCCCTGGCCGACGCCGTCAAGGCCAGGGGGTACGAGGTGTTCACCCGCCTCGCCCCCGGTCGCTGGGAGGTGTGGGTGCGGGTGTAGCCGGTCTCCCTGGGGATGAGCGAGGCAGGGGTATCATCGCCGTCCATGACCGCGCCTCGCGTCTCCCTCGTCCTCCTGATTGCCGGCCTGGCTGCCTGCGGCGGTACGCCGGAACCCGGCCCTCCCCCCGTCCCACCGCGCGTCGAAAGCGCCGGGCTGGGCATCGCCATCGCCGCTCTGCCCGAGGGTTGGACGGTTCGGGAGAGATCTCCGGAGCGGCTGATCTTCACTCGGGGCGGTGGAAGCCTGGTCATCTCGCTGGGCGACGAGGAACCGGCGGGGGTCAACCTGGTGGCGGGGGTGGAGCGCCGGCAGCGGGTGATCGAGGCGGCGGGCGGTCGCTTCGCCGGCTCCAAGGAGCTCGTCACCCCGTGGGGGCCGGCGTTCACGGCGCGCGGAAGGCTGCCGGAGGCGGCCGGGGAGGTGGAGGAGCTGACCGTCCTGGCGCTGCACCCGGGAGGCTGGCCGCGCCCCCTCATCGCCGCCTATCGCTACCCGCTGGAGGAGGGCGTCACCGCCCGGCGCTCCCGCGAACTGCTGGATCTGCTGGCAGAACTCGAGGTCAGCCGAGCTGGCGAAACCGCGGATCCTCGTTGAGCCGCTGCCACGCTGCCGGCTTCGGCCAGCCCAGCAGCATGGCCAGCACCGCGACCGCGCCCAGCCCCGGTGCCCAGCGCACGTCCCGGGTCAACAGGGTGATCACCAGGCCGATGATGGCCGTCCCCTCCCGCAGGGCGAAGGCCACGATGATCGCCTGCCGGTAGGTCTCGAACGGCACCACCGGCATGCTGCGCCGGCGCGCGTCGCGGTCCTGAGCCAGCAATCGCTGGGCGAGCGGTGCGGCCAGCAGCAGCAAGACCGCCGCAACACTCAGGATGATGGCGAGTCCGCCTGGCTTGGCGGGGCGGGGGAGTTCGAAGCTACCGTTGGCGACCAGGAACCACCCCACCCCGGCGTATGCCGCGGTGGCGGCGGCGAAGGCGCCGCAGATGACGTAAAGCGCCGTCCATTCCCTGGGCGACGGAGAGGGTAGAGGGGTCATGGCCGGCTCGTCCTTCGCGTGTTCTGTACCAAAACATTCTACATCAGCGCTGCCAGCGCCGAGGGGGCGCACGGCATGCCGTAGGATGCTCGCATGACGCCTTGGGGCCGACTGGAGCTGGGCCTGGCGCTCGCCCTGGGCGCCGCCAACCTGGCCACCGAGCTGCTGGGGTGGGGCAAGGCGCTGGTGGTGGGCGCCGGGGTGGTGGTGTGGGGCGTGTACCTGGGTATGCGGGTGCGGCGGCAGCCGGGGGTGGCGAGGGAGTGGGGATTCCGGGCAGACAATCTGCCCGGGGCGCTGCGAACGGTGGGCCCGCCCACCGCTGCCGCCACGGCCGCCATGATCGGCACGGCGTGGCGGCTGGGCAACCTGCCGCTGCCGGGCGGGTTCTGGGCGCTGCTGCTGCTCTACCCGGCCTGGGGGTTGGCGCAGCAGTTCCTCCTCAATGTGGCGCTGGCGCGCAACCTCGCCTCGATCATGCCGGCTGGTGCGGCGGTGCTGCTGGCGGCGGCGCTGTTCGCAGCCTCTCACGCACCGGACTGGCCGGTGGCGGCGCTGACGTTGCCGGCCGGCGTGGTGTGGGCGTGGCTGTACCGGCGGCAGCCCAACCTCTGGGTGCTGGGAGTGGCGCATGCGCTGCTGGGGGCGCTGGCGTTCACTGCGGTGCTCGGGCGCGACCCCCTCGCCGCTCTTCTTCCCGGGTAGCTGCAGCACCCGCCGCGGGCACGGTCGCCGACACGGTCACCGTCACGGTCACTGACACAGTCACCGACACGGTCATCGACACGGGCACGGACACGGGCACGGGCACGGACACGGGCACGGGCACGGACACAGGCACGGGCACGGACACAGGCACGGGCACGGGCACGGACACGGGCACGGGCACGCCGGCAGATGCGC
>JBBINC010000196.1:0-3829 GCA_037444085.1 Acidobacteriota bacterium
GTGTTCCCCCCGCCGAGGGTGGAAGAGTCCGTCGACGCTCACTGACACAGGCACTGGCACGGACACGGGCACGGGCACGATCCTCGAGCGGAGGCGGCCACCCCGCTGGGCACCTGGCGCGAGAGGCGGGAGCAGGCGTGCTGCTCCGCCACACCTGCTTGCCCTCTCACCTCCTCGCCGTACTCATCTTCGCTCGTCCGCCGGATGCTACCGGGAAGCGCGCCTGGCCAGGATCGTCTCGATCTCGTCCAGCACCCAGGCCATGCGTTGCTCCAGGGCGCGGTACGGGGCCTGCGAGGCAAGGTCCACCCCGGCCTCCAGCAGGAGCTCATGCGGGTAGCGGGACCCCCCGGCCGCCAGCAGACCCAGGTAGCGCTCCCGCGCGCCGGCCTCGCCGGCCAGCACCCGCTGCGCTAGCAGCGCCGAGGCGGCCAGCGAGGTGGCGTACTGGTAAACGTAGAAGTTGTAGTAGAAGTGTGGGATGTACGCCCACTCCACGGCGTACGCGTCGTCGATGCGCACCACAGAGGCATCGTGCCCGTGGTAGCGGCGCAGCAGCTCCAGGTACATGGCCGACAGCCTCGACCCGGTAAGCGCCTCGCCGCGCTCCACCGCCTCGTGGATGGCCAGCTCGAACTCGGCGAACATGGTCTGGCGGAAGAAGGTGCCGCGCAGTCCCTCCAGGTACGAGCCCAGGTAGTAAAGACGCTCGTCGTCGCCCTTCGCTTCGCGAAGCATGCGCTCCAGCAGCAGCGCCTCGTTGAAGGTGGAGGCCACCTCGGCGATGAAGATCGAGTAGTCGGCGGTGGGGTACGGCTGCGCGGCGTTGGCCAGGTAGGAGTGCATAGCGTGCCCCCACTCGTGCGCCAGGGTGGAGACGCTTTCATAGTCGTCGTTGTAGTTCATCAGCACGTACGGATGCACGTCGTAGGCGCTACCGTTGGAATAGGCGCCGGAGCGCTTGCCGGGACGAGGGTAGACGTCCATCCAGCGCGAGGCGAAGCCCCGCGCCACCACCGAGACGTACTCCTCGCCCAACGGGCGCACCGCATCGAGCACCAGCTCCTTTCCTCGCTGGATGGGGAACGGCAGATTGAGTTCCTTGACCAGCGGCGGGTAGATGTCGTGGTAGGCCAGGTCCTCAATCCCCAGCAGGCGGGCGCGCAGGCGGAAGGCGCGGTGCAGCAGCGGCAGCGCTCGCCGCGCCTGAGCGATGAGGGTGTGGTACACCGCCTCGGGAACGTTGTTGGCGGCGAGCGATGCGGCCAGCGCCGAGGGGTGGCGCCGCGCCCGCGCCTTGAAGACGTCGCCGTTCACTTGCGCGTCCAGCGCCACACCGTAGGTTCGCTCGAACCCCTTGAAGGCCTTCCAGAACTCCTGGAACACCAGCGCCCGATCGGCGCGCTGGGGCAGCGATCGGTACCTGGTGTAGCCCGCCTGGTCCAGGCGCACCACCTCGCCGCTCGAGAGTTTCACTTGAGGAAACGGCATGTCGGCGTTGGCGAGGATACCGTAGAGGTTATACGGAGCGCGCCCCAGCGTGCCGGCCTGCGCGAGCAGCTTCTCCTCGTCAGGCGACAGGGTGTGCGGGCGCTGGCGCTCCAGGTCCTCCAGGAAAAAGCGGTACGGCGCCAGCCGCGACTCGGCCTCAACCAGCTCGGCAATGCGCCCCGCGGGCAGCGCCAGGATCTCCGGGGCGATCCACGCCGTGCGCGCTCCGAACTCCACCGCCAGCTGCTGGACTTCCTGGCGGGCGGCCAGCGGCTCGGCCTCGCGGGTGTCCTCGTCCGAGCGCATCCCTGCGTAGCTTGATAGGCGCGCCAGCTCCTTGGCGAAGCCGAACATCCGCTCTAGCACGGCGCCCAGCTCGGCACCCGAGCTGCCAAGCCGCCCGCGCCCCTGCTCCAGTTCGCCCAGTCGTCCAGCCAGTGCCTGCCGCGCCTGGTCGAACGCTTCGGGAGTCGGGTAGAGGTCGGTGAGATCCCACCGGTGCTGGTTGCCTTCCTGAACCGCCGACGCCGTCACACTCATGCCTGCGCTCAACAGGATGATCGCCACCGCCATTCTCGTCATCTCGCCTCCCTGCGAGGATCCGCCGTCGCCGCGGCGGCGCCGGGTATTCTACGGGAGCTGGCACCGACACTGCTGCACACACTCGTTACCCGCACGTAACAGCTCCTCGCCGCGCCGTCCACGCCCGAAGCCGAAACTCAACCCTGGCAGTGCTTCCCCAGGTTGGAATCGGTTGTGAAATATGGCGCAATGTTTGCAGTAGACATGCGCCGTGTCGAGGCCAGCGTGGCCGGCAAGAGTGAGACGAGCATGCCTGACTTGCGCGAGCGCGGCCAGTGACTGCGAGCCGCGGCGCGGCGCAGGCGATGGTCTGAAGCTGGGAACTGCACGAAACGTCGAATGCAAGAGGAGGAAACGATGAGCAAGTTGGTCCCCCCCCACGGAAGTAACGAGCTGAAAACACTGTTGTTGGAAGGCCAGGCCCTGGCGGACGAGGTCAAGCGTGCAGCCGGCCTGAAGAGGGTGCCGCTGACCAGCCGCGAGACCGGCGACCTCATCATGATGGGCATCGGCGGATTCACCCCGCTCGATGGCTTCATGGGCTACGCGGATTGGAAGGGCGTCTGCGACGAGTACAAGATGCCCTCCAAGAACGGTCTCTTCTGGCCCATCCCCATCACCCTCTCGGCCACCAAGGAGCTGGCCGACTCCATCGCCATTGGCGAGGACGTGGCGCTGTGGGACACCGAGACCAATACCCTGATGGCCACCATGAAGGTGACCGAGAAGTACACCATCGACAAGAACCACGAGTGCCAGCAGGTGTTCCGCACCACCGACCCGGCCCACCCGGGCGTCAAGATGGTCATGGAGCAGGCCGAGGTCAACCTGGCCGGCCCGGTGAAGGTCCTCTCCGAGTCGTACTTCCCCGAGCAGTTTGCGGGGCTCTACCAGCGCCCCGCCGAGGCGCGGAAGATGTTCGAAGAGCGCGGCTGGTCCACCGTCGCCGCCTTGCAGCTGCGCAACCCCATGCACGGCTCCCACGCCTACCTGGCCTGGGTGGCCATCGAAGTGTGCGACGGCGTCTACATCCACCAGCTCGTCGGCAAGCTGAAGCCCGGCGACATCCCGGCGGACGTCCGCGTCAAGGCCATCGACGCCCTGGTCAACAAGTACTTCCGCAAAGAGCGCGTGGCCATGGCCGGCTACCCTCTGGACATGCGCTATGGCGGTCCGCGCGAGGCGCTGCTGCACGCCGTCTTCCGCCAGAACTACGGCTGTTCGCATCTCATCGTCGGGCGTGACCACGCCGGCGTCGGCGACTACTACGGCCCCTTTGATGCCCAGAAGATCTTCCTGGACATCCCCCAGGACGCCCTGCAGCTCAAGCCGCTGTGCATGGACTGGACCTTCTACTGCTACGAGTGCGGCACCATGGCCTCGATGAAGACCTGCCCGCACGAGTCCAAGGCGGTGATCGACGACAACGGCCAGTACAAGGGAGGCGCCCGCCTCCTCCTCTCCGGCACCCTGCTGCGCAAGCTGATGAGCGAGGGCAAGCCGGTGCCGCCAGAGTTCTCCAAGCCCGAAGTGATCGCGGTCCTCAAGGAATACTACGACAACCTCGAGGAGAAGGTAGAAGTCAAGCTGCACGGCGCCGCCACCGGCGACGCGGCCAAGAACTAGCCGTCCTGAGTCAGTCCCCCTGGAGCCCGGCGGCCCGTCCGCCGGGCTCTTCCCTTTTCGGGGGGTTTCGCCGGCCCCCCACCCGCGCCTCCGCCGCGAAACCCCCCGCGCCCCCCCTCGCGCCGCGGGC
>JBBINC010000197.1:0-3823 GCA_037444085.1 Acidobacteriota bacterium
GCCCACGAAAGCCTGGGGGGCCGGCGAAACCCCCCGAAAAGGAAGACACGGGCACCGGCACGGTCACCGGCACGGGCACGGGCAGGAGACGGGATCGGCAGCCCTGCGTCCCGCGCCGGAGAGGTGACGGTGATCGGACGCGTCGAAACGGCGGGCGGGGGCACGTCTCACCAATCGCGTCTCGCGTCTCCTCTACAATTCACCCATGCCGGAGCCGTTCGTCCACCTGCACCTCCATTCCCACTACTCGCTCCTCGACTCGGCCATCAAGCCCGGCGAGCTGGCCCGCCAGGTGTCTGAGGCGGAAATGCCCGCGGTGGCTCTCACCGACCACGGAAACCTCTACGGAGCGTACGAGTTCTATGCGGCGGTGCGAAAGGCAGGGGTGCGGCCCATTCTGGGCTGCGAGTTCTACGTGGCCCCCGGGCACCGCAGCGAGCGCAGCGGTAATCCGTACGGCGCCAACAAACCCTACCACCACCTCGTGGTGCTGGCCGAAAACCAGGAGGGCTGGCGCAACCTGATGCGCCTGTCCACCCGCGCCTATCTCGAAGGCTTCTACCACAAACCAAGGATTGACAAGGAATTGCTTGCTGAGCACGGGCGCGGGCTGATCGCCATGTCGGCCTGTCTGTCGGGCGAGGTGCCGGCCAAGCTGCTGAGCGGGGACCGGGAGGGGGCGCAGCGGGCGGCCGAGGAGTACCGCGAAATCCTGGGTCGCGACAACTTCTTTCTCGAGATTCAGGACCACGGCATGGTGGAGGAGGCGCAGGCGCGCGAAGGGCTGTACGCGCTGTCAAGCACGACAGGAATCCCTCTGGTGGCCACCAACGACTGCCACTTTCATCGTCGCCAGGACGTGGAGGCCCACCGCGTGCTCATCGGCATCGGGCAGAACAAGAGCCTCGACCAGCTCCGCGAGGACTACGCCTACAACGACGAGTTCTACGTCAAGTCGGCGACCGAGATGGCGGCGCTGTTCGGTGACCGCCCCGACGCGCTGGCGCGGACCGCGGAGATCGCCGCACGCTGCCACGTCTCGTGGCCCGAGGAGGAGTTCCACCTGCCCCGCTTCGCCGTGCCCGACGGCGAAGTAGCGGAGACCTACCTGGCCTCCCTGGCCACCAGGGGCCTTCACGAGCGCCTGCTGGAGGGCCGGCCCCGGCGCCATGACCGCCGCGACTACGAACAGCGCCTGGCGACCGAGCTGGACATCATTCACCGCATGGGTTTCGACGGTTACTTCCTGGTCGTGTGGGACTTCATCCGCTTCGCCAGAGAGTCGGGGATTCCCGTCGGTCCGGGGCGCGGCAGCGCGGCCGGATCGCTGGTGGCCTACTCTCTGCGCGTCACCGACATTGACCCCCTGGAGTTCGATCTGCTCTTCGAGCGGTTTCTCAATCCAGAGCGGATCTCCATGCCCGATATCGACATCGACTTCTGCCAGCGGCGCCGGGACGAGGTCATCGCCCACGTGCGCGACCTCTACGGTGCCGACAACGTCTGCCAGATCGCCACCTTCAACGTGCTCCAGGCGCGATCGTGCATCCGCGATGTAGGCCGCGTCCTGGGTCTGTCGTACGGCGAGACCGATCGCATCGCCAAGGCCGTCCCCGAGTTGCTCGGGGTTACGCTGGAGCGAGCGCTGGCCGAGTCTCCGACCCTGGCCGAGATGGTGGCCGCCGAAGGAGATGTGGCGAGGGTCGTCGACGTGGGCAGGCGCCTGGAAGGCCTGGTCCGACACTGCGGCGTGCACGCCGCCGGGGTGGTGATCACGCCGCACCCGGTGCGCGAAACGGTGCCGCTGTTTCGCACCTCGCGGGACGAGGTGGTGACCCAGTTCGACAAGGACGTCATTGAAAAGATGGGCCTTCTCAAGATGGACTTCCTCGGCCTGCGGACGCTGACCGTGGTGCAGGACTGCCTGGAGTCGATCCGGCGAAGCGGCGTCACGCCGCCCGACTTCGCGGGCATGGCGTTCGATGATCCCGAGGTCTACGCTCTGTTCAAGCGCGGCGATACCGACGGCATCTTCCAGTTCGAGTCGGGGGGGATGCGCGATCTGCTGCGCAGCGTGCAGCCGGACCGCTTCGAGGAGCTGGCGGCGCTGAATGCTCTCTACCGCCCCGGGCCCATGGCCTGGGCCGGGGATTACGCCGACCGCAAGCACGGGCGCAAGGAGATCGTCTACGAACTGCCGGAGTTGGAGGAAATTCTCGCCGAGACGTACGGCATCATCGTGTATCAGGAACAGGTGATGCGCATCGCCGGCCGGGTCGCCGATTTCTCGATGGCGCAGGCCGACACCCTGCGCAAGGCGATGGGCAAGAAGATCAAGGAGTTGATCGACGAGCAGGGGGAAAGGTTCGTTGCCGGCGGGGTCAAGAAGGGGTTCCCCGAGGCGAAGGTCAAGAAGCTCTGGGAGCGCATCGTGCCGTTCGCCCAGTACGGCTTCAACAAGTCTCACTCCGTCGCCTACGCCTACCTGGCGTACCAGACCGCATTCCTCAAGGCACACTACCCGAAGCACTTCTGGGCGGCGATGCTGTCTTCAGAGACGGCCAACAGCGACAAGCTGGCGGCCTACATCGCGGCCCTCACCGCCGCCGGCACACCCGTGCTTCCCCCCGACATCAACGCTTCGGCGGTGTCGTTCACCGTGGAAGGGGATGCGATTCGTGTCGGCCTGGAGGCGGTGAAGGGGGTGGGGGAGTCGGCGGCCGACGCGGTGGTGGCGGCGCGAGGAGCGGAGGGCTCGTTCAAGAGCCTGTCGCACCTCGTCCGCTCCCTCGGCGATCGCTCGGCCAACCGCAAGGTGATCGAGAGTCTGGTGAAGGCCGGGGCGCTCGATTCGCTGCACCCCGACCGCGAAGCGCTGCTGGCGGGCCTCGACCGCATCATCGATCAGGCGCACAAGCAGCGGCAGGCGCTGCAGGTGGGCCAGGGATTCCTGTTCGACCTCGACGGCGAGGGCGAAGGGCCACCCCCGCAGGGGGCAGCAGCACAGGGGGTGCCCGACCTGCACGCACGGCTGCAGGGAGAGCGGGAGGCGTTGGGGTTCTACCTCTCGGGCCATCCCCTGGATCGCTGGTCGAGAGTGCTCAGGGAACTGCGGGTGACCCCGGTGGCCGAGCTGCCTGCACTGCTGGCGGATGGAGGCACGCGTGCCTCGGTGGCGGGGATCGTCAGCGCCCTGCGGGTGCGTCAGCCGAAAGGAGAGAACAACCCAGCCAAACGGATGGCCATGTTCCACCTCGAGGACCAGACGGGCACGGTGCGCGCCGTGATGTTCGCCCGCAGCTTTGCGCGCTTCGAGAAGCTTCTGGCCGACGGCGCGGCGCTGCTGGTCAGCGCCTCGCTGCGCTCCCGAGACGGTGGCGAACACGTGGAGATCGAGGCGGAGGAGGTATCGCGGCTGGAGGGCATCGAGCGCCGCCGCGCCTCGGCGTTGCGGGTTCAGGTGAATCTGGATCGCGTGAACTCGGTGGAAAACCTGACGCGTCTTCATGATCTGATGCTGCAGCACTCTGGAGCGTTGCCGGTGACGTTGCGCCTGTGTGCCGCCGGATGGGAGGCTGACCTCGTGCCGACGCGGGTGGTGGGCGTCGATCCGGCGCTGCTCATCCCGGTCGCGACCGCGGTGTTAGGTCCGGGCCAGTGCGAGTACGTCTTCGCCAACGGCGACAACGGCCGCGAAACGTGACAGGTTAGGCAGGTCAACCGCCCCAGCAGCGTCACGCGAGTCGTTCGGCGCTCCTGACCGTGGCTTTCCTTTCGGGGGGTTTCGCCGGCCCCACGCCCGCGCCTCCGCCGCGAAACCCCC
>JBBINC010000198.1:0-3788 GCA_037444085.1 Acidobacteriota bacterium
GCGGTTCAGAAGCGACTGCCGCCTTGGGATAAGGTGATTGCCGAGCTGGAACTTGAGACCAGCAGCAGCTTCGCGGCCCAGCAGCTGCTTCACCTGGCCCGCAGCGTGCGCGTAGCGCTGAGGGCGGCGGCGGGAGACCGCCCCGTTGCCTGGGAGGAAGCGCGGCGGCTGCGACCGCTGCTGCGGGACGGCCTCCTGCCCGCCATCCTGGTGGACGAGGTCCTGACCGGCCGCTGAGCAGGGTGTTTCCTGGTGGAAACGGGCGCGGCTGCGACCTCAAGGGTCGCCGAGCCGGAAGGCACAAGACCCCCTGCCCCACGCAGCTGGGCGACGAGCCGGCCGTCGCGATCCCCGCCCGGGCCGTCGTCGCGAGCGCGTGCCCCCGAGCGAGGCCGGGGAGATCCGAGGCCCTTCCGCCCCGCTGCCTGCCTGGCTGCTCACCTTCACGTTCCGCATTCCTCCACCGCCTTGGTGGGCGCACCGAGGGCGCCTTGGGGTATGAGCGCGGCGAACGTGGCATGGAAGTACTTTGTGTTGTTTGGTCGGGACGGCGAGATTCGAACTCGCGACCCCTTGAACCCCATTCAAGTGCGCTACCAGGCTGCGCCACGTCCCGACCGAGACGACAGGTGTTACCGCAACAGGGCGATGATGACCTCGAGTTCCCGCTTGGTGTCGACGAGAGCTCGGCGGAGCCTTTCTACTTCCTCCCGGCCGGCGCTGTCAAGTCGCATCGCCGCCGGGGCGGCGGGAATGATGCCTGCGCTCGCCTCCTCGGCCAGACGCTTCTTGGCGCCGGCCACGGTGAAGCGCTCCTCATAGAGGAGGTGCTTGATGCGCAGGATGAGTTGAACGTCGGCGCGGCTGTAGGTGCGCTGGCCGCCGGTGCCCTTGCCCGGCTGCAGCTCTGGGAACTCGGTCTCCCAGTAGCGCAGCACGAAGGGCTTGACGCCGGCGATGTCGCACACCTCGCCGATGCGGAAGTCGTCCTTATCCGGAATGACCACGTCAGCCGACATGGCTGTCCTCCTCGGGCACCAGGGTGAGGCGGAGCTGCAGCGTCATCCGCCGTCCCCCCACCCACGCCGACGGCACAGGTACCTCCAGCTCCAGCTCGCGCACCTCGCCGAACTGCGCCAGCGCTCGCGGTAGCACCCGCTGCACCGCGGCCTCTTGCAGCGGCAGCAGCCGCTCGCCCGGCGCCCGGCCCTCCTCCACCTCCACCTGCACGGCCATGGGGGCGAGCGGCTCGCAGACGAGGTCTCCATCGGGGATCCTTTCCTCCTCCTTCCAGGCGGGCGCACCGGCGGTTGCCGCATCGACCTCTGGCTCGATCTCCGCCCCGATGCGGAAAACATCGGCCACGCAGGGCAGCGGCGAGGCCACCTCGTCGGCGAAAGGATCGGCGTAGGGATCGACGAGCAGCGACGGCGCGGCCGGCAGCGCCGATTCGGCCGGAACCTCGGCGGCGGCGAAGACGTCCTCCCCGGGGCCTGCCTGGGAAGATCCGAACGGTTCGCCGGCGGCAGCCACCGCGCTTGCCGTCAGCGCGGCCGCGAACACGGCCTCGGCGCGGGGCTCCTCGCCTCCCGGCGGCGCCGGCGGCGCCTCGGCCGCCACCAACGGCGCCTGCGTCACGAACCCGCTTTCCACTGCGAAGACCGCTGCTTCGCCGGCCTCGCCGGCGGGCAGCGAGGCGGCAGGCGCCCCGAGGCCGCCTTCAGAAGCCGCACCGAACGGCTCCAGCGGCGGTGCGACCGGCACAAAGACCGCTGCCGCGGTGTCCTTGGCGGCTGGACGAGCGCCGCCGAACTCGACCGCCGCCGGCAGCGGCACCTCGAACGCCTCGTCGAGCACGGCACCCGCGCCTTCGACAACGGCCGACGCGACGGCTGGAGACTCGACCTCGGCGAGAGACTCAGGCAGCCTAGCAGAGGCGAACGGAACCACCCGATCCGCCTCCCGGGGCTCCGGCGCCGCCGCCACGACCTTCAACGGGCGCGTTTCCTCGCCACCGGTGGCGGGGGCGGCGACGTACACGGAGGGGGTGTCGATCTTGGCGGTCTCGAACGGCCGGTCGATGCTGGCCTTCTCGCCCGGCACATGGGTGAACAGCCCATCGTGCGCCGAGGCCGCATCGAAGGGCAGCCTGAAGCGCTCGCGCAGCGACCGCGCGACCAGACGCACCACGCCCTGCAGCGTTTCCTCGACGCCGATGCCGACCGGCGCCACCGCCTCGAAGAACGGAGCGTTGGCCCCGTTGATCGCCTCGTTGAGTTCCTCGACCCCCAGGATGTCCTTGAGATCCCGCTTGTTGTACTGCACCACGTGGGGCATGTCGGCCAGCGCCAGCCCTTGCAACAGCAGGTTCTCCTTGAGGTTGGCGTAGGAGGTCAGGTTGGCGGCAAGCATCTCCTTCTGGGAATCGGCGACGAACACCACGCCGTCGACGCCGCGCAGCACCACCTGGCGAGTGGTGTTGAAGTGCACCTGTCCGGGGACGGTGTACAGCTGCACGCGCAGGTTCATGCCGCGCAGGGTGCCGACGCTCACCGGCAGGAAATCGAAGAAGATGGTGCGGTCGGTCCCGGTGGGAACCACCACCAGCTCGCCCCGGGTGTTGGCCGGGTAGCCGCGGTAGAGCGTGCGCAGATTGGTCGTCTTGCCGCCCAGCGGCGGGCCGTAGTACACGACCTTCGCAATGATCTCCTTGGCCTGCGGTCGAAACTGGACCATTTACTTGCTCCGTCAGCTTCTCCTGCGCATGATAAACCGAATCGGCACGCCCGCCAAAGGAAACGCCTTGCGCACCGCGTTCTCAAGCAGGCGGACGTAGGAGAAGTGCAGCGGCCGCTCGGTGGAGGTCATCAACACAATGGTCGGCGGCGCCGTGGACACCTGGGTGGCGAAGTACAGGCGGGCGGGCTTGCGGCCCTGGGGCGGCGGGTGCGCCTCCCAGGCGGCGCGCAGCACGCGGTTGAGCTCCCCGGTGCCGATGCGCGACAGGTAGGCGTCGCCCACCTCCAGCACCCGCGGCAGGATGCGCACGATGCCGGCACCGGTGAGCGCCGAGGCGAACAGCACCGGCGTCCCTTTGAGAAAGTGCAGCGCCTCGACGACGCGCGCCGCCAGTTGGCGCCGCGCCGGCTCGCCCGCCGGCAGGAGGTCGCTCTTGTTGATGATTACGATGGCGGCGCGACCTCGCTCGAGCGCCAACCCGGCAATGTGCGCGTCCTGCGCCGTCACCCCCTCGCCGGCGTCCAGCACCAACAGGCAGACGTGGGCGCGCTCGATGGCCTTCCTCGCCATCACCACCGAGAGCACCTCGGGGCCGCGGTCGGTGCGGCCGCGGCGGCGGATGCCGGCGGTGTCAACCAGCCGCACCGTCCGGCCTCCGGCGTCGAGGAGGGTGTCGACCGCGTCGCGCGTGGTGCCGGGCACCTCCGACACCACGAACCGCTCTTCTTTCAGGATAGAATTGAGAATGCTCGACTTGCCGACATTCGGCCGCCCCACCACGGCCACCGCCAGCTCAGGCTGAGGCGGTGTGGCGTCGGACACGGGCGGCGGCAGGTGGTGCTCCAGCTCGTCCCACAACTCGTCCAGGAAGCCGCCGACGATGTGGGTCATCGTCTCGACTTCTACCAGGAACGAGTCGTGTCCAAAAGATGCTTCAATGTGCCGGTAATCTACCGCGCGCTTCAGGTTTTTTAAGGCGTCCACCAGTTCGACCGCCTGCTCGCGCGTGTACAGCCAGTCGCTTGAGATGCTGACGACCAGGAACGGGC
>JBBINC010000199.1:0-3788 GCA_037444085.1 Acidobacteriota bacterium
CGCCGCAGCAATAGCTCCCGAATGCCATGACACTTCGACTTCTCTGCCTTGCGACGCTGTTTTCATTCTCTGTGGCGAGGACGAGTCGTCATGAGTGACTGGCACCGACACAGGCGCCTCAGCTTCTCACCCCCCCACCCGTCCTTTACCTTTCTTTACACCACCGACACGTTGCCTTGCGCAGGGCGCGACAACACTTGCAGGCGCCGCTCGTCTTGCTCTGGTGAGCGGCGAAGAAAACCAAGACAGCCGCCGGGAGGGAAGCGATGAAGACACGAAACCTCGTCATCCTCGGAGTAGCCACGGTTCTGGTTGTGGGCTCTGCCTACGCGCTCGCCGGCCCTGGCAAGGGCGGGGCCGGTTTCGGCATGCGAGGGGACTGCACGGGCGACGGTCCCGGGTCCATGGGCGGCTTCGGAATGATGGGCCGAGCACTGCGCCACCTCGACCTGAGCCAGGAGCAGCGCGACGCCATCCGCACCATCCTCGAGGCCGAGCGCGACACCGTGCAGGCCCTTCGCCAGCAGTTGCGCGAAAACCGGCAGACGTTCCGCGATGCCCACCCGCCCACCGAGTTCGACGAGGCCGCCGTGCGCGCCCACGCCGAGGCACAGGGCAAGATCCACACCGAGCTGGCGGTGGTGGCGGCGCGCACCCGGTCCAAGGCACTGGCCGTCCTCACGCCGGAGCAGCTCGTGCAACTCGGCGAGCTGCGCGCCCGCTTCGAGGAGCGCTGGGGTGGCCGCGGCTGGGGCCTGAAGGGAATGGGCGGCGGCCGCGGGAAGTAGAGTAGATCAGATAGCTGGCGAGGTTGCGGCGGCGCCCTGGTGCGCCGCCGCCGCCTCCCTCACCTCGCGGGGGGACGCCAGCGCCCCCACGTTTGGATTGGTCACAGTCGAGCGCGGGAACATCGATTCGGTTGTCTCCGCCACCGGCATGCTCTCCGCCGTCACCACCGCGCAGGTAGGCACGCAGGTGTCGGGTCTCATCGCCGAGCTGTTCGCCGACTTCAACGACCGCGTCGAGAAGGGGCAGATCATCGCGCGCCTCGACACCACGCTGCTGGAGTCCAACCTGCGCGACGTGCAGGCATCGCTGGAGCACGGAGCGTCCAACTCCCGGCCGCAACCCTCCATGCTCTTCTACCTCAAGGATGGTGAGCTGGCCATGATGCCAGCGCGGCCGGGCATCACCGCCGGGCAGTTCACCGAGGTGCGCGGCCCGCTGCTCGAGGAGGGGATGCAGGTGATCGCCGGCATGAGCCGCGGCGTGCAGCCCCGCTCGAGAAACCCATTCCAGGCGAACCAGCCCAGCGGCCCGCGCCCGTTCGGTGGGTTCTGAAAAGGCTCTGGACCCGTGAGCCCGACCAAGGTCATCCGCACCCGCGAACTGACCAGGACGTACACCATGGCAGCCAGCGAGGTGCACGCCCTGCGCGGCATCGACCTCACCGTGGCGCCAGGCGAGTTTGTGGCGGTGATGGGCTCTTTCAGGCTCGGGCACGTCGACACTCATGAACATCCTCGGGTGCCTCCACGTGCCCAGCACCGGCAGCTACGAGCTGGATGGCGAGTCCACCGCCGGCCTGGACCGCGACGCCCTGGCGGACATTCGCAACCGCAAGATCGGCTTTGTCTTCCAGGGCTTCAACCTGCTCGCCCGCACCTTTGCACTGGAGAACGTCGAGTTGCCGCTGCCGTACGACCGTTCGCGCCGCCAGGGGACGGCGAGGGACCTGGCTCTCGCGGCGCTGCAGCGGGTCGGCCTGGTCTCGCCGGTGATCTTCGCCGGCGCCCACCTCCAGGGAGGCGCCGGCAACTGGCGCACCGCGATCAACGGCGTGTCCCTCGACTACCCGGCGATTCGCGACTGGGGCGTGGTCTCGGGGTCGTTTTCCGACGCCACTGACGTGCGCGTCGCCCGCAAGGTGGCCGTGCTGGGCGCCACCGTCGCTCGCACCCCCTACCCAGACCAGGACCCGGTGGGACAGGAGATCCAGATCCGCAACGTCCCCTTCAAGATTATCGTCGTGCTGGCGCCCTACACCACCGTGCAGACCCGGCTGGCGGGCCGCCAGTTCATCCTTGCAGATCCCCGCCGCCATGCAGGAAATCCGCGCCATCATGCGGGAGCAACACCGCCTTGCGGCCTGGGAGGACGACGACTTCACGGTTAGAAACCAGGCCGATCTGGCCGAAGCGGCGCAGGGAACCACCGAAGTGATGACCATGCTGCTCGCCGCCATCGCGTCCGTCTCTCTGCTGGTGGGTGGCATCGGCATCATGACCATCATGCTGGTGTCGGTCACCGAGCGCACGCGCGAGATCGGCATCCGCCTGGCAGTGGGCGCGCACGGCTTTGACATCATGGTCCAGTTCCTGGTGGAGAGCACGGTCATGGCCGTCCTGGGGGGAGCGGCAGGCATCGGTGTGGGGTTCGCCGGCGCCGCGCTTCTGGGTCACGCCACCGGCTGGGACACGGTGGTGTCGCCTCCCACCGTGGCGCTTGCCCTCACCTTCGCCGCAGGCGTCGGGATTTTCTTCGGCTTCTACCCGGCGCGCAAGGCGGCCGGACTCAATCCCATCGACGCGCTCCGCGACGAGTGACAGCTTTGGCCGGCAGGCGAGTTGAGCTAGCCTTGACGGCATGACACACGACCGCGCCGCCGCCTGGAGCCTGCTGTGTGAGTGGACCCAATCCGAGAACCTGCGCAAGCACGCCCTCGCCGTCGAGGCGGCGATGCGCGCCCACGCCCGCCGCCTGGGTCAGGACGAGGAGGCGTGGGCCGCGGTCGGGCTGCTGCACGACTTCGACTATGAGCGCAATCCCACCGTCGAAACGCACGTCTGGGTGGGCGTCCGGGCGCTGCGCGAGCAGGGATGGCCGGAGGCGTGGGTGCGCGCCATCGAGGGGCACGCCGACTACACCGGCGTTCCCCGCGACACCGACCTGGCCCGCTGTCTGTTCGCGGTGGACGAGTTGGCAGGGTTCCTCATCGCCTGCACCCTGGTGCGGCCGGACCGATCGATCGCCAATGTGGAGGTTCGCTCGGTCGTCAAGCGCATGAAGGAGAAGGCGTTCGCCCGCTCCGTCAACCGCGACGACATCCGCCGGGGGGCCGAGGAGATCGGCATGCCGCTGGAGGAGCACGTCGCGTTCGTGCGCGACGCCATGGCCGGCATTGCCCCGGCTCTGGGCCTGGCCAGTGCGATCTAGCGTCGCCGCGCTGCTGACCCTGACCGGGGTACTGGTGGGGTGCGGGCAATCGCCGTTGCCACCACGCCTGGCCGACCTGCCGCGCGCCCGCGTCCTGGCCGGCGAGCAGGCGCGCCGCCACCTCGCCCGCCTGCACGGCCGCGACGTCGCCCCTGCCGACAGCCTCGTTGCCGAGTACGGCCAAGGCCGGCTGCGCGTGTACCTGTCCCGCTACAGCGATGCCGTCGCCGCGCAGCGCGCACTGGAGCGCATGCTCGCCGGCCTGCGCCGCGGCGCCTCTCCGTTCTCCCGGCCGGCTGCGGACCCCCACGCGCGCGGGCGCTGGACCACCGTCGGGCTGGACGCCCACCACGTCCTGTGGGCTGCCGGCCGCACCGTGTTCTGGCTGGAGGGCGCACCGGCGATGGTTTTTCGCGCCGCCGAGGAGCTCCCGCAACCCACCGGTGGCGCAGTACTGTAGCCGTACCTCCGCCGTGGGCACGGACACCGTCCCCGCCACGAACACCGGCACGGGCAGGCGCGACCCGCCCATTCATCCCGCGGGGGCCGGGCGGAGGGGTGGGCGCGGGGGC
>JBBINC010000200.1:0-3754 GCA_037444085.1 Acidobacteriota bacterium
CCCACCCAGCCCCCGCGTGATGGCAGGGCGGGTCCTGCCTGCCCGTGTCCGTGCCCGTGTCCGTGCCAGTCACTCATGACGACTCGTCGTCGCCACAAAGAATGAAAACAGGGTCGCAAGGCAGAGAAGTCGAAGTGTCATGGCATTCGGGAGCCATTGCTGCGGCGAAGTTGGCGGCTATTTTCGGACCAGTGCCGGTGTCGGTGCCGGTGTCGGTGACGGTGCCAATGGTGGTGTCCGTGATCTGGTCCGCGGCGGGAGCAGGCAGGCTGCTCTCCCCTACGCCGGGGCCGTCACGACGCGGCGCGACGGGTGGGGGAGTCCGACTCCGCGTCGTCGAGGCGCTGCAGTGCCAGGAGGTGGGCGTACCGCCCGCCCCGCCGCGCCAGCTCGGCCGGTGGGCCCTCCTCCACAACCTTGCCCTGATCAAGCACCACGACGCGGTCGCACAGCTCGGCGGCGGCCAGGCGGTGGGTGGCGAACACCACGGTGGTGGCCGGCAGCCCTTTGAGGATGAGCTGCTCGGTCCTGGCGTCGACGGCGGCCAGGCAGTCGTCGAGCAACAGCAGGCGCGGCCGCGCCAGCAGGGCGCGGGCGATGGCCACGCGCTGCCGCTGGCCGCCCGACAGCGTCACCCCCCGCTCGCCGATCATCGTGTCGAGACCGCGCGGCATGTCGGCCAGATCGATGGCCAGGCCAGCAGCATGGGCGGCGACGAGGACCTCCTCGTCGCTGGCCTGGGGGCGCGCCAGGGCGATGTTCTCCCGCAGCGTGGCGGAGAACAAAAAGCTTGACTGAGGCACCAGCGCGACGCTGCGGCGCAGCTCGGCGAGGGGGATCTCCAGCACGTCCCGGCCGTCCAGCCACACACTCTGCGGTGCGGGCTCCAGCAGGCGCGGGATGAGGTGCAGCAGGGTCGACTTGCCGCTGCCCACGCCACCCACCACCGCCACCCGCTCGCCGGCGGCGAGGGAGATCGACACCCCGCGCAGCGCATCCTCTCGCCCCTTGGTGTAGGTGAAGGATGTCCGGCGCAGCTCCAGCGAGGCGGGCTGAGCCACCGTGGCCGGCCCGTCTCCCGCCTCCGCCGTGGGGAGACTGGCCTCGCCGAACAGCGCCTCGATGCGGGACATCGAGGCGGCGCCGCGCTGCACCAGGTTGACCACGTAGCCGACGGCGACCATCGGCCAGATGAGGCGCACCAGGTAGAGGTTGAACTCGACGAACTGTCCGAGCGTGATGGTGCCGGCGCGCACGGCGTTGCCACCGACTCCCAGGACGATGACGAACGACACGCCGATGAGCGCCTGGAGCAGCGGGTGGAAGGCGGCCTGCAGGGAGATCAACCGCGCGTTGGCGGCGACGTAGTCTCGGTTGCGCTCACCGAGGGCGCGCTGTTCGTGCCGCTCGCAGGAGAAGGCGCGCAGCACTCGCAGCCCCACCAGGTGTTCCTGCAGGCGCGCGGTGTACGCCGACAGATGCTCCTGCGCCTCGCCCCAGCGGGTGTGGATGCGGGAGCCGAAGTAGCGGGTCGCCAGGGCGACGGCGGGCACCACCGCCAGCGCTAGGGCGGTGAGTCGCGCGTCGATGCGGATCATCAGCGCCACCGCGGCAATCATCAAGGTACCGGTGGACAGCGTGTACATCAGGGCGGGGCCGACGGCGAGCCTCACCGCCCCGACGTCGGAGGCCATGCGGGTCATGACATCGCCGATCCGCTCGCGCATGAAGAACGACGGGGGGAGGGTGAGCAGGTGGGCGTACAGGTCGACCCGCAGCCGGTGTTCGAGATGGCGCGAGATGCCCACCAGCAGGCGGCGCTGGAGGAACAGGAAGATCCCCGAGCCGGCCGCCACGGCAAGAACGAGGGCGGCAAAGGGCAATGCCGAGGTGGCGCCCTGGCCGGCCACCAGCGCGTCGATGGCGCGGCGGACGATGCCCGGCGCGGCCAGCGAGATCAACGCGCCGGCCACGGCGCTGGCGCACCCGGCCAGCGTCGCCGCCCGATGCTCGCGGTAATAGCCGAGCACCCTCCTGAAGACGCGCAGGGTTCGCATGCTCGAAGCGTAACACCGCGCGCGGGCGCTGTCCCGGGTGCCGCCCGCCGGCGGGCGTGGGAAAATGACCGGGTGCGAGAAAGGCTGCACTACCTGCTGGGCATTCTCCTCGGTCTGCTCATCTGGGTTTGGCGGGCGACGCTGCGTTTCGAATCGCGCAACCACGCGGCCATGGAAGAGCAGTGCGTGCTGGCGTTCTGGCACGGTCGTCTGATGGGCGTGATGATGGATAACCTGGGGTGCCGTGCCGTATCGATGGCCAGCCGCTCGGCCGACGGTGCGGTGGCGGCCGGGGCGCTTTCGGCGCTGCGCCTGCGCTCGGCGCGCGGATCCAGCTCGGAAAGGGGCCGCGAGGCACTCCAGGAGGTGGAGGAGATCCTGCTCGCCGGTGCTCCCTTTGCGGGGCTGACGGTGGACGGGCCGCGCGGGCCGTGGCGGCAGGTGAAGCCGGGCGCGCTGGTGCTGGCTCGGCGGGCCGGCGTTCCCCTGGTGCCGGCGACCTTCTCCTGCCGCCGGCCGAAGCTGTTGCGCTCCTGGGACCGCATGGTCCTGCCGCGGCCGTTCTCCACGGTGGTGGTGGAGTACGGCGACCCCTGGGACGCCGAGCGGCTGGCGGGCGACATCGGCCAGCTCTGCCTCGAGCTGGCGAGTCAGCTCGACGACATGGCCGACCGTCTCGATCGGGAAATGGTCGGGAAGCCCCTGTGGTGAGATCTCCAGCGAGCCCGCGCAAGAGCCGCATCGCAGCGGTCCTGGCAAGGCTCGGCGGGGCGCGGTGGGTCGGGGGAAGCCGGCGCGGCGTCATGCCACGGGCGCAGGTGCGGCGCGGCGCCGTGCGCGGCGTTTCCTGGCTCACCGTGACGTTGAGCGTGCCTGCCGCGGCGTACCCGCAGGCCGCCCGTGCCCTGGCCGGGAGCGCCGCCGAGGTGTGTGCCGGCCACCGCGGCACCGTCGGCTCGGTTACCGTCATGCCGGGCCAGGAGCCCGCCCTGGTGGCGCTGGCGCCGCAGCGCGACGCCGTCGCCAACCGCCTGTTCGGCGTCCTCCTGGCGGGCGAGAGCCACCGCGCCCCCCACCTGCTGTTGCTGCTTCAGCCTGGGGTGTACCTGGCGCAGGTGGTGGACCCGTACGCGCCGCTGCAGGGGACGCTGGAGGAGGTGGCCGGGATGCTCGCCGGGCGCCGGGTTTCCCTCGCCGCCCGCGTCAGCGTGCACCCGCAGCGCCGAGCGGTCGAGCTGGAGCTCGTCCTCCTGGCGCCGGATCCTCACGCCCTGCGGGAGGCCCTCGCCGAGGCGCGGGCCGCCGTTCGCTCCCTCTTCGGGTAAAGCGGGACCAGCGGCGCCGCCACCACGGCCAGCACGGCGTTGAACGCCAGGCTCCAGGCGTGGGTGGCGAACCCGGCGGCCAGCGCCTCTCCGGCCGGAATGCCCAGCGCGGCGAGGGCGGCGGTCCATCCCGCCTCGAGCGTGCCGAAGTTGCCCACCGCGTTGAAGGGGAGGGCGGCTCCCACGGTGGCGCCCAGCGTCCCCCAGAGCACGCTTGCGGCCGGCCAGCGCAGCCCCATGGCGCGCAGCAGCAGCAGCGTCACCCACCACACCCCGCCCCAGGCGGCCAGCGAGAGGCCGATGGCCGCCGCGGTGCGCCCCGGCGTGGCCACCAGCCGCCGCAGTTCGGCGCGCACCCGCAAGAGCTGGCGC
>JBBINC010000201.1:0-3679 GCA_037444085.1 Acidobacteriota bacterium
GGGCGGGGGGCCGGCGAAACCCCCCGACAAGGAAGACACGGTCACCGGCACCGACACGGACACGGTCAGGAGCAAGAGGGGGGCGGTGGCGATGCTGAGGGGATAGAGTAGTGGGGATGCTCGATGGGGAGAGGCGAGATGGCTGAGGTGGCGGTGACGTACCCCCTGCCCGGGGACGGACTGGAGCGGCTTGCTCGGGAGCATGAGGTGCGCGTTTTTCGGGGCGAGGAGCGGCTCGCAGCTGAGGCGTTGGCCGCCTTCACCGGCGCCGCCGAGGCGCTCATCCCGCTGGTCAACGACAAGGTGGACGCGACCGTGTTCGCCCGCTGCCCGCGCCTGAAGATCGTCGCCAACCTGGGCGTGGGCGTCAACAACATCGATCTCGAAGCGGCGGCGGCGGCCGGGGTGGTGGTGACGAACACCCCGGACGTGCTCACCGAGGCCACCGCCGACCTTACCTGGGCGCTCATCCTGGCGGTGATCCGCCGGGTGGTGGAGGGCGACGGCGTGCTGCGCGCTGGTGGCTTTACCGGGTGGCGGCCGGACTTCTTCCTGTCGGCCGATGTTCAAGGGGCGATGCTGGGTATCGTGGGCATGGGGCGCATTGGCCGCGCGGTGGCCCGGCGTGCCGGCCCGTTTGGCATGCGGGTCGCCTACCACGACCCGGATCCAGGGGCGGGGAAGGGACTTCCGGCGACCCACTACCCGCAGCTGGAGGCGATGTTGTTGGAGGTGGACGTGTTGTCGCTGCACTGCCCGCTCACCCCCGCCACCCGCCACCTGCTCGACGCGCGCCGCCTCGGCTTGATGAAGCCCTCGGCGGTGGTGATCAACACCAGCCGCGGCGAGGTGGTGGACGAGGGGGCGCTGGTGGCGGCGCTGGAAACGGGGCGGCTGGCGGGCGCCGGGCTGGACGTCTTCGAGTTCGAGCCGCGCGTGCACCCGGGCCTGCTGGGGCGCTCCGACGTGGTGCTGCTGCCGCACCTGGGGTCGGGTACAAGGGGGACGCGAGCCGCCATGGCCTCCCTGGCGGTGGACAACGCCCTGGCGGTGCTGGCCGGTCGCCCGCCGCTGACACCGGTCCTACCGCCGCAGAAGTGACGGTGAGCGGGGGAAAGACGACGAGCGCCCCCGGCCGGGAGCGCTCGTTCGAAACGGCAGCAAGGACGGCTATACCCAGCCGCGCAGCCGCATGGCCCTGACCACCCGGTCGATGGCCACCATGTAGGCGGCGTTGCGCATGTACACCGAGCGGGACAGCGCCATGTCCTTGACCGCGTGGAAGGCGACGGTCATCTTCTGGTCGAGCTTGGTGAGCACCTCCTCGCGCGACCAGTAGAAGTTCATGTCGTTCTGTACGCCCTCGAAGTAGGAGCAGGTGACCCCACCGGCGTTGCAGAGGAAGTCGGGGATGTTGAAGATGCCCCGCTCTTTCAGGACGGCGTCGGCTTCGGGGGTGGTGGGGCCGTTGGCGCCCTCGGCGACCACCTTGACGTTTGGGTGGATCGCCTTGGCGGTCTCGCCGGTGAGCACGCCCTCGATGGCGGCCGGGATGAGCACCTGCACGTCCTTGGAGATCCAGGCGTCGGCGTCCTCGATGCGGTAGCCGGCGGCCTGCGCCCTGGCCTTGTCGATGGTGCCGTACTGGTCGGTGATGGTGAGCAGGAAGTGCGGGTCAACCCCGTCATCCTTGGTGTAGGTGAAGGCGCGGCGCTCGTGGCGGTCCCAGCAGCCGACACACACGACGAGGCCGCCCAGCATCTCGATGAAGCCGATGGCGGCGTACTGCGCGACGTTGCCAAAGCCGTGGATGGAGGCGCGCGCCCCCTTTGACTCGATGCCCAGGTGCTTCAGCGCCTCGCGTACCGTGTAGATGACGCCGAAGCCGGTGGCCTCGGTACGTCCCAGCGAGCCGCCGCCGCCCAGAGGCTTGCCGGTGATGACGCCGGGGGTGAAGTTGCCGACGAGCTTGGAGTACTCGTCCATCATCCACCCCATCATCTGCGGTGTGGTGCCCACGTCGGGGGCGGGGACATCCATGCGCGGGCCGATGTTCTTCCACATCTGGTCCACCCAGCCGCGGCACAGGCGCTCCTTCTCTGGCACCGACAGGGTCGCCGGGTCGACCACCACCCCACCCTTGCCGCCGCCGAGGGGGATGTCGGCCACGGCGCACTTCCAGGTCATCCAGGTGGCCAGGGCGCGCACCGTGTCGGCGGTCTCGTTGGCGGCCCAGCGGATGCCACCCTTGCACGGGCCGCGCGCGTCGTTGTGCTGCACGCGAAACCCCTGGAAGACCTTCATGGTACCGTCGTCCATGCGCACAGGGACGCGGAAGTGGTACTCGCGCAGCGGCCAGCGCAGGATCGCGCGGACTCCGTCGTCGAGACCGAGTTGATCGGCCACTTCGTCGAACTGTTGTTGCGCCATTGCAAAGGCGTTGAGCTCGGCCATCGCCTCTCCTCCTTCGTGCGGTACCGCACCCGCGCGCGGGTGGCGTGTGCCGTCGGGCACCGGCGCCGCCGCCCGCGCCGTCGCAGGCGCGTCCACCGGCGCGGTGAGTCTGGCATATCACCGGGAAGTTTGCAATACGATTTCACAAGCTCCCGGCGCGCTACACTGCGCCCCGTGCTCAACGATGCGGAGCTGGTGCGGCGGGTGCTGGCGGGGGACGAGGATGCCTTTGCCGACCTGGTCCGCCGCTGGGAGCCAAAACTGCAAGCCTACGTCGGCCAGATCGTGAAGACCCCGGAGGAGGCGCGCGACCTGGTGCAGGAGGCGTTTATTCGCGCCTGGTCGAACCTCGACCAGTACAACCCGGCGTTTCGCTTCTCCACCTGGCTGTTCCGCATCGCCCACAACCTCGCCATCGACCAGTTGCGCCGCCGCCGCCAGCCGCTGGTGTCGCTGGATCAGGGCGAGGACGACGAAGGGTCGGCGCAGGTGATGGATCCAGCCGATTGCCGGCGCGGCCCCCTGGCTGACCTGGCCAACCGTGAGCTGGCCGAGGCGCTGGCGCGGGAGATCGACAACCTTCCCGCCGCCTATCGCGAACTGGTGACGCTGCGCCACTTCGTCGGACTCGCCTACAACGAGATCGCCGAGCTGAAGGGGCTGCCCCTGGGAACCGTGAAGAACAAACTTTTCCGCGCCCACAGCGTATTGAGGGAAGCCCTGAAGTCGTACCTCGGGCAAGTAGGAGGTGCCGAGTGAACCAGACGTGCATCGAGGTGAGGCGGGCGCTGGAGGACGGCGAGACGCCCCCGGACCTGGCGGTGCACGTGCAGGCGTGTACGGACTGCAGGTCGCACGCCGCGCTGCTGGCCTCGCTGGCGGCCGCAGCGCCGGGGGAGGCGGATGAGGCTGCGGTGCAGGCGATCCTCGCGGCTCGTCCGGTGGCGCGCTGGCAGCGGCGGCGGTTCGCCACGTGGCTGCCGGTGGCGGCCGGCCTGGCGCTGGTTGCACTGGGCCTGGCGCTGCTCGGTGGGGTGCCGGGAAGCGGTGCGGTGGCGCTCGTTCCGGGGGCGCTGGGGGCGCTGGCCGGCCTGGCCGGATCGGCGGTGGCCGATTCGCTGGCGGTGGTGCGCGGTAGCGCCGAAGCCGTGCGGGCGCTCGCCGGCGCCGGCGGGGTGTGGCTGGTGGTGTGGCTGCTGGTGGCGGCGCTGGGCGGCGGATGGGG
>JBBINC010000202.1:0-3658 GCA_037444085.1 Acidobacteriota bacterium
GTGACGGTGCCCGTGCCCGTGACGGTGACCGTGCCCGTGACCGTGCCCGTGACGGTGCCCGTGTCCGTGCCGGTGTCCGTGCCAGTGCCCGTGTCAGTGCCAGTGCCCGTGCCGGTGACCGCGGCCGTGTCGCTGCTCTCGGCCGCCCCGGTGCGCCGTGGTTACATCGATCCGGGAGCTTCCTCCCGCTCGCGCTTGCGGTCGGCGAGATGGAGGATGCGGCGGAGGTCGGCAATGAGGCGCAAGGGGTCGATGGGCTTGGTCTCGAACCCCTCGGGGGGACGCACGGGGCGGTCGTAAATCAGGCGCCGCATCTCGGGCCGGCCGGTGATGATGCACACCGGAACGTCGCACACCTCGCCGTCGCCGCGCAGGTCGGCGAGCACCTCGGCGCCGTCACGGCCGGGCATCGAAAGATCGAGGGTGATGAGATCGGGCTTCAAGACGCGGGCCGCGTCGAGTGCGGCGGCGCCGTCGCCGACTGCGAAGACCTCGGCGCCCGCATCCTCCAACAGGGCGGCGAGAAAGGCGCACACATCCTCGTCGTCGTCCACCACCAGGATGCGGCGCCCGGAGAGCGATACCGCGTGTTCACCAAGCGTCATTGCCGCCTCGCCCCTCTCCACGCCATGGTATCAATCTAGGTCCGGCGGGTTCGAGGCGCCATGCCGGGAGCGAGGGATTGAGGAATCCAAAGAGAGAGGGGCACGCGACCGCGTGCCCCGGAAGATGGACGAACGACGCGACGGCGCGCGCCCGCTACCCCCTACTTGCCGGCGACCGCCTTGACCTGCAGGCTGATGCTGACATCGACGTCGTCGCCCAGCACGAACCCGCCAGTGTCGAGGGCGCGGTTCCAGATGATCCCGTAGTCCTTGCGGTTGATCGTGGTGGAGGTCTCGAAGCCCGCCTTGGTGTTGCCCATGGGGTCCTGCATCGTGCCGGTGAACTCCACCGGCAGAGTGATCTCCTTGGAGACGCCGTGCATCGTCAGGGTGCCGGTGACGTCGAAGCGGTTGTTGCCCCTGGGGGCGATGGCGGTGCTCGCGAAGGTGATGGTTGGGAACTTCTCCACGTCGAAGAAGTCGGCCGAGCGCAGGTGCT
Organism: Acidobacteriota bacterium; assembly: GCA_037444085.1. Taxonomy (GTDB): domain Bacteria; phylum Acidobacteriota; class Thermoanaerobaculia; order Thermoanaerobaculales; family Thermoanaerobaculaceae; genus CALEVZ01. The sequence goes on from JBBINC010000202.1 coordinate 1,105, forward strand.
TGTCGCGGTCGCCGTTGCCGGTGTCGATGCTGGCGGCCTGGATGGTGAAGCTCACCCTGGAGGCGGCGGGGTTGGCCTGGTTGGTTTCCACCTTCACCGCGAAGTCGCGGAAAGAGCCGCGCACCTGGCTGACCAGATGACGGATGCGGAAGCTCACCTCGGAGTGGACGCCATCGATCTCCCATACCTGTTGCGCCGCCGCGGGAGTCGCCGCCGCGATCGCGAGAAGCACTGCCAGAGCCTGAACGGTCTTGATCATCGCTTTCATCCTCCTGATTGTGAGGTCACCACGCCGAGGGTCCGGATTCGGCGCCGCGCCGTCGCAGCCCACTGTGCCGGTGTGCCGCGTTGGGTTACACGACGCCCAACGGCGCCAGAACATCCCCGCAGCGACCTGCCTACCCCTGAAACGCGGCGAGCACCCGCAGAACCTCGCCGATGTCCGCCTCGCTGTGGGCGGCGTTGACCTGGAAGCGAATCGTCTCGCTGCCGCGCGGCACGACCGGAAAGGTAAGCCCCACCACCAGCACGCCGTGGGCGAAAAAGTGCTGTACCAGGGCGCGGGCCCGCTGGGTGTCGCGCACCAGCAACGGCACCACCGGGTGCGGCCCGGGGATCGACTCCCAACCGAGGCGCGCGAGGCCGTCGCGGAACTGGGCGATACGGGCGAGCAGGTGCTGCAGGAGCTGCCGTCCCTCGGACCCCTCGATGACATCGAGGGCGGCAAGGGCGGCGGCGCAGTCGGCCACCCCCAGGGGATTGGTATAGATGTAGGTGTCGGACTTCTGCCGCACCGCCTCGATCACCTCGGGGCTTGAGGCCACGAAGCCGCCGTTGACCCCGAACGCCTTGCCGAAGGTGCCGATGACCAGGTCGGCGCGGGCGCCGGTGTGCTCCTCGGTGCCGCGCCCGGAGGGGCCATAGGCGCCGATGCCGTGGCTGTCGTCGAGGACCGTCACCAGGCCCTGGGCAAAGCGCTCGCGGTGTGGCGCCAGGCGGCGGTTGATCTCATCCAGCGGCGCGAAGTCCCCGCGCATGGAGAAGATGCCATCGAAAATCACCACCACCCGCTCGATCCCCGCCGGCACCTCGTCCAGGCACCGGGAGAGACCGTCCATGTCGTTGTGCGGGTAGATCGTCCGGTTCTCCTTGGGGACTCCGGCGATGCGCATGGCGCGGATGATGGAGTTGTGGTTGAGCTCGTCGCCGATCCAGAAGGTGCGCGCGCTGCCGATGGCGAGAGCCTGGCCCAGATTGGCGGTATAGGCGGAGTTGAAGATCTTGGCGGCGGGGCGGCCCATGAACGCGGCGATGCGTTTTTCCAACTCGACATGCTGGCGGAAGGTGCCGTCGATGAAGCGCACCGCCCCGGGGCCGACGCCGAACTCGCCAGTGGCCGCATCGGCCGCGGCGATCAGCGCCGGGTGATGGGACAGCGACAGGTAGCTGTTGGAGTTCATGCGGATGAACTCGCCCGGCGCGCCAGCCAGCCGGTACCGCGGCCCCCGCTCGCCCCGGGCCGGCACGTAGCCGACGATCACCCGCTCCGGCGCCTTGGCCCGACCCTCCGCCGCCATCCCGCGCACCTCATCCACCAGTGTGGTATTGAGCCTCTCCAGCGACACGCAGCACCTCCCCTCGCTCGGCGAAAGGCTACCACTTCCCCGCTGCGTCAAGGCGGCGGGCGACAGCTGCTCATCCGCGTTCGTCGAGGGCGGCGCGAATCTCCTCGGCGAGGCGCTCGATCTCGAACGGCTTCTGCAGAAAGCGCACCAAACCTGCCGCCGCGCCCAGCCGCACCGCCTCGTCGGAGGTGTAGCCGGACATCATGATCACGGCCAGGCGCGGCCAGCGCTCCACCAGACTGACCGCGAGGTCGACGCCGCTGGCGTCGGGCAGCACCAGGTCGGTGAGCAGCACATCGGGGGCGGCCGTGGCATCCATCAGCCCTGCCTCACGAACGCTGCCCACCGCCGTCACCCGGTAGCCGAGGGCGGCCAGCACCTCGGCCAGGGCGGCGCGGATGTCCTCCTCGTCTTCCACCAGGAGAATGTGCTCCCCCCGCCCACCGGCCGAGTCCCCCAGGTTGCCCACCGCCGGCAGCTCGCCCGACGGCGTGGCGGCGCGCCCGCCGCTGCCGGGTAGGCGGATGATGAAGGTGCTACCCTCGCCCGGCACGCTGGCCACATCGATGCGCCCCCCCAGGCCGGTGACGATGCCGTGCACCACGGCCAGGCCGATCCCGGTTCCAAGACCAGCCTCCTTGGTGGTGAAGAACGGCTCGAAGATCCGCTCGCGGATCTCCGGCGTCATGCCGCACCCGGAATCCCGCACCTCCAGCCACACCCAGGCTTCCTCCCTGCCCGTGCGCAGCTCCAACACGCCGCCGTCGGGCATCGCGTCGGCGGCGTTGACCACCAGGTTGATGATCACCTGCTCGAGCTGGCCGCGGTCCGCATGCAGGGGCAGTTCGTCGGCGCCAAGGGCGAGGAGAATCTCCACGTCTTCCCGCACCAGCCGGCGTAGCATGGTGAGGACGCCGCGCAACGCGCGG
>JBBINC010000203.1:0-3624 GCA_037444085.1 Acidobacteriota bacterium
TCCCAAACCAACGAAAACCCTCCGTACTCCCCCACCGGTGAGATATCCGGGGTAGGCGGGCGAAAATCGCAACCCGCAGTCGACCGCTTCGTGCAATCATCATCGTCTGTTCTCCTCTCTCCGTTTCTCCGAAGTCACCTCGATGGGCGGGGATTCTCTCTCTCTCTCATGTGTCAATCCCTCAAAAGTGGGATGTGCGTGAACAGCAGAGTGCCGCCCGGGCCTCTCAGGAGCCGCTGTCCTTGCGCAGGGTGTCGGAGGGTTTCTCGTGCGAGGAGTGCGGGAGCTTGGCACAAACGCCAGGTAGCCGCCGGCCCTCGGGGCGCGGCGTTCACCGGGCGGCGCTGTTGGCTTCCCGTCAGGGGCCGCCGGCGCCCTCCCGCCGGTAGCGCGCAAAGAGCGCGCCCCAGGGGGATTCCCGCAGAAAGCGCCGCACCCGCGCCCGGCCGAGGGTGGGGTACCAGACGAAATCGTGGTAGAGGTACGAGCCGGCCACGAACAGGTAGACCAGCGGCGTGTGGAAGAAGAGCTTCTGGACGTGCTTGAGCGGACCGAACCAGAGCAGCCGCCCGACGCGGGCGGCGAAGTTGGCCCCCACCTGGAACCCCCACCGCTCTTCTGCGAGCTCCACGTCCCCGGCGAGCTCGATGTCGCGGGGGTCGGCCACCCCCAGGCCGCGCTGGTGGGCCAGCGCCAGGTAGCGGATGGACAGCGGCTCGAACCCCATCAGGCGGGCCGCCACGGCGTCGATGGCCGCCTGGTCGGCCGAGGCCAGGAGCACATCCTTGCGCACCGGCCGCATGGTGCGCGGGCCCGGGCCGTCCCCGGCGGTGGTGCCGTCGGCCACGGCGAAGATGCCGGGGTGGATTTCCTTCTGGATGGCCAGCAGGTCCACCAGGGTCTCGTGGATCCAGGTGTGGGTGTAGTGCCGGCGGGTGGCCAGCAACCCCCCAAAGGCGTTCTTCATTGCCCCGGTGGTGGTGGTGTAGATGTGGCACTTGACGGTGGGCAGATGGACGATGTTCTTGCCCACGAAGAACTCGGGTATGTGAATGCCGTGGGGGAAGATGCGCGGCAGGGCGAGCATCTCGGCGCGGGGCTCAAAGCGCACCCAGCGCAGGTCGGCGGGGTCGCAGTTGAACCGCACCGGCACCTGGTAGCGCTCCAGCAGCCCTGACAGGGCGTTCAACCGCTCACCCTTGCGCGGGTCGGTCACCACCGTGTCGTTTTGCACGCACACCAGGTCGCGGTGTCCGGCCGCGTGCAGCGCCTGGATCGCCCCCTCCAGCTGCCACGGCGTGGTGTTGGCGCCGGGAAAGAAGTAGTGCCACGAGATGTTGTCCTTCAAGATGGTGGTGGCATTGGCCGCCAGCGCGTGGCCAAGCCCCCCCAGTTCACACACCCGCTGAATATCGGCCAGAACCGTCTCCGGCCGGGTGCGCACGATCGCCACCTTGGCCCGCATCAGTGACCTCCCGCCAGATAGACGATGGCGCCTGCCGCGGCCCCCCAGAGCACCACCGTGGCCAACAAGGGCCGGTCCCGCACCAGCGTCGCGGTGGGATCCTGCGCCCCTTCTCGGTGCAGCAGCAAGAGGTAGCGCAGCACCCCGAACAGCACCAGCGGCACGGTGAGCAGCAGCGCGTGCGAGCCCACCTTGGCGACGGTGTCGGGGGCCACCGTGTAGAGCGTGTACGACACCACCGTCACGCCGGCCAGCAGGGTCACCACCTCGTGCAGAAAGGTGGCGGGATACAGGGGGGTGCGAGCGGTGGGGTGATCCACCTCGGGAACGCGCTTGCCGAAGGCCAGCAGCAACGCCAGCAGGAACCCGCAGATCAGCAGCCAGTGGGAGATCGGCACGCGGATGGCGAGCGCTCCCGCTGCGAGCCGCACCAGGAACATCGCTCCCAGGACCATCGCCTCGAGTACCGGCACGCGCTTCAAGGAGAGCGAGTAGAGGAACGTGAGCCCCAGGTAAGCGGCGACGCACGCCAGCACCCAGCCACCCAGGGCGGCGGCGCCGGCAAGGGCGGCGGCCAGCAGCGTCCCGCCCCAGACGAGGGCGGTCGCGGGCCGCAGGGCGCCGCTGGCCACCGGGCGCAGCCGCTTCACCGGGTCGGCGCGATCGGCCTCGCGGTCGAGCACGTCGTTGACGAAATACCCGGCCGACGAGGCGAGGCAGAAGGCCGCGGCGGTGCCGGCGGCCTGCGCGAGCGCGCTCGGCTCCGTGGCGTGGCCGGCGAACACCGCCGGCGCCAGCACGAACCCGTTCTTCACCCAGTGCGCCGGCCGCGCCGTGCCCCACACGCCCCAGAGAGTCATCCCCTGAGATGCTAGCATCCTACGTGCCGTCTTCCCGCATGCGACTCGATCAGGCGCTGGTGGAGCGCGGCTTGGCGCCGACGCGGACGCGGGCGCAGGCCCTGATCCTGGCCGGCCTGGTGCGCGCCGACGGCCGCCGCGTCGACAAGCCGGGCGCCGCCGTCGCACCGGGCGCCAGCCTCGCGGTGGTGGGGGCAGACCATCCCTGGGTATCGCGGGGCGGGGTCAAGCTGGCGGCCGCGCTGGCGGCGTTCAACATCGACCCACAGGGGAGACGCTGCCTCGACGTGGGCGCGTCCACCGGCGGCTTCACGCACGTGCTGCTGGAAGGCGGAGCGGCGCAGGTGACGGCGGTGGACGTGGGGCGCGGCCAGTTGGACTGGCGGTTGCGTGCCGACTCGCACGTGGTGGTGCGCGAGGGGATCAACGCCCGGCATCTTTCCGCCGCCGACGCCGGAGGTCCGTTCGAGCTCATCGTCGTCGACGTGTCGTTCATCTCCCTGAAGCTTATCTTGCCGGCGCTGGTGCCGCTGCTGGCCCCGGCGGGGGAGATGGTGGCGCTGGTCAAGCCGCAGTTCGAGGCGGGCCGCCGGCAGGTGGGCAAGGGGGGGGTGGTGCGTGACGGCGAGGTGCGCGAGGCGGCGATCCAGGCGGTCCTGGTTGCAGCTGAGGCGCTAGGTCTGACCTGCTGCGGCCGCGTGTCCTCTCCCCTCCCAGGCCCCGCCGGCAACGTCGAGGAGCTGGTCCACCTGCGCCCCGCTCACGGGGCTTCGGCTCAAAGCTCGTGAAAGGACCCGTCACAAACTCTGACTGACCTGTCAGGGGAGGGCGGGCTCTCTCTCATCGGCCTCCGCCTTCCGCGGCGGCCCTCACCCCACCCACGCGGCGAAATCCGGCCGCGCAGCAGAATCCACCTGGAATCATCGACCTCAGTAGCGGAAACCGATCCAGAAGCTGGACTCCCACTTGGCGTCCAGGGTTTCTTCGAAGTCCCACCGCTTGGCGAAGTCCCAGTGCACGGGCACGCCGAAGAGCCACATGGAGAAGCCGAACCCGTAGGACGACGCCGCGTCTTTGAGCCGGCCGTCCTCGACGAAGGTGAACTTCTCCTTGTACCCGGGCACGTCCCACCAGGCGCCACCCACGTCCACAAACAGCCGGCCGCGCACGTTGTTGATGTACAACCACGGCAACACCAGGTGGTCCACAAGCGGGAAGCGCCACTCCAGGTTGGTGTAGAAGGCGTAGTTGCCGACGAAGGAGCGGTAGTCGAAGCCGCGCAGCGTGTCGAGGCCGCCG
>JBBINC010000204.1:0-3593 GCA_037444085.1 Acidobacteriota bacterium
GACGGGTGTTCCCCCCGCCGAGGGTTGAACAGTCCGTCGACGCTCACTGACACTGGCGCGGTCACTGACACTGGCACGGTCACTGACACTGGCACGGTCACTGACACAGGCGCAGGCACGGTCACGGGCACGGGCACCGGCAGTCGGAATAGGAATGAGCAGTGCTGATCACCCCCTCCACAGATCCGGACGGGCGGCAGCAGGGCATCCGGCTCCTGCCTTGGGTCGCATACGCCAGGCGCTGAGAGGGCCAGGGATGGCAGAGGCGGGCGGACGGTAGCCAGCGGTCGAGGTGAAGCCGCATTCGCTGCCACGAGAGTCGCGTCTTCTGACTGCGGCGGCGAAGCGAGCACCGCCACAACCAGGCGGCTGCCTTGCGAAAGACGCCGATGGCATGGCCGTTGTTGGGCACGCCGTAGTACCGCACGTGTCCAGCCACCAGGCTGCGCACATAGGCCAGTTGCTTCAGGGATGGGCTGGTGCCGGCGCCGCCGCAGCTCCTCATTTGCGGGCTTTGAGCTTCGCCTGCAATCGCTGCCGCAGCGTCTGCCGCAGCACGGAAAACCCCCCCTTCCGCTTCGTTGGGCATGCAGGCAGAAAGCCTGAGGAAGTTGAAGGCTTGAGGCTTCGACCCGCCCCGGTGCCGCCACCGATTGCCGACCTTGCGACCGAACGGAATCAGGCGCGTCTTCTCCGGGTGGAGTTCCAGGCCGAACTTCGCCAACCGCTCGTGAAGCTCAGCGAGAAGGCGAGGGCGTCGGGGATCTTCGCCGAGCCGTGGGCGGGAAGCTCGATGAGCTTGCTGACGTCGGGCTTGACCACGCGGCGCAGAGTAACCTGGGTGGGTGTGGACGACGGGTTGTACACCCACAGCTCGGAGGTCCAGTGGGTGCCCCCCCGCCCGGGAGCGCGCACCAGGAGGGGAATCGTCTGCTCGTACGTCGATGGCAGCTCCCGCGGCAGGCGGGTGAGGGTGTGGGGGATGGGTCCTTCACCCGTGCCATAGCTTGGAGCGGACCAAAGACTTTCGGCGCTTCAGGTCTTGGGGTCCAACTTGAGCACATGCGCGGCGTATCCGAAATTCACCGCGACGGCAAAGAGCGCCGACCTTTCCACATCAAGAAATGACAGCCGGAAGGAACCAGCGCCGAGCGGGTGCGGGATCTGGGAACGGACCGCCCCGGCCAGATCGACCTCGCCTTTGGTGAAGGGCAAGAAGCTCACCTGCAGGGTTTCGTGGTCGCTGCTCGTGTTGCCGCGGATCCCCAACATCCACAAGCCCGCTCGTTGCGGGTCGTAGTTGAGGTTGCGGTGGAAGTGATGGTACTCGCTCTCTGGCAGAGCCGACAGGTCGGCAAGCAGCGCCACCGGCCCACCGCACGCCTGCTCGCGATACAGACGTGGCAAAGCGACTTCGGCGCTGAGGGGCGAGAGTCCGCCCCTCACCGGAAAGCCGATCAAGACCGGCGTCGTTGCGCTCTCCCCAGGAAGCGCACCCAGGCAAGGGCCCTTGGTTTCCCAAGGCCAGCCGGAAGGTGCTTCCGCGACGGTGGGAGAAAACCGTCTAAGTATGCGCCCGGAGCCTGGATCGAGGTGCAAGCGAACACCGCCACCCGCGAAGAGGAGATGATCCCAAGTAGTGGTCAGATAGGCCGTCACCGCACGCTTGTCGTGCGATCCCGACCCCCAGGTGTTGTACACGAACGGTGCTACCCGCCGCCAGGTGTTGGCCTCCGGGTGCCACGCCCAGATCCCCTGGCGATCGTTGAGAGCCGGGAAGGGTGAGTACCACGAATGCTCCAGCACCGCGTACAGCGGCGCCTGCACCTCGGTCCAGGGCGGCTGCTCGGCCTGGGCCGAAAGGCCCAGGCCGAGCAGCACAAGAACAATCGACGTGGCCAGCGGTTTGCGAACCATGGTTGCCATCCTTTTCCTCGGCCGCCCTGGCGGGCGGCCGCTACATCTTTCCGCAGGACGCCGCGTCCCAGGCACCAATGTAGCGGCCTGCCGCGAGGCAGGCCGGGGTGGGGATGAAGAGCGTGAGCCCAAGGGCGGGGGTCGTCTCAAGGCTTGCGTCGTGCGGCTCACCACCAGTTCGTGGGGTCGCCGGTGACGTTGTCCACCACCGAGACGAACGCCCAGGAGCGCCCCTGCACACCCGCATCGTCGTCGTCCAGCGGGAGCACGGTGAGTCCGTAGCTACCCTCGGGCAGGCTGTCGCGCGGGATGCCGAGCAGGTCCTCCAAGCGCTCCACCAGGTTGGCACGGGGGTGCAGGGTCAGCTCCTTCTCGGCCACCTTGGCGCCGCCTTCGGCGTAGAGGGTGAGGCGGTGCACGATGGCGTGGTCCTTGTTGCCGTTGTACAAACCCAGGTTGACGCGCAAGCGGGGCGAGATCTCGATGCCGGCGAAGTGCTGCACCGGCCACCCGTAGGGCGGGTAGAACGGCAGCATCTCACCGTAGGTCCCACCGTCGGCGCGGGTGGTGTAGGTGCGGGCGTAGCCGGCCATCCAGGAGGCGGTGCGCACCTCGAGAGCACCGCGCACGTTGGTCTCCCCGGCGCAGGCGGGAAAGCGCCGCACCACGTCGGGGAAGATGCTGCGCCAGTACAGCGGCCAGTAGGCGTACTTGATGGCCGGGTCGGAGGCAGGAACTCCATCGAGCCACGCGGTGATCGGGCTCGCCCCACCACAGCGCTCCGGCCAGGCGGGAATGAAAGCGGCATCCGGCTCGTCGATGGGGCCAAAAAGGTGATATTCCTCAGCGGCCGGCAGGTAGAGATCCGAGGTCCACACGGTGCCCGCCGCGCCGGGCAGGTGGGCCACGACGGGGATGGCCACCGAGGATGCGGCGTCGGCGCTGGTCCAGTAGAGGGTGTAGGGGACGTGGATGCCGTCGCCGGTGCGATTGTCCACCTGCGACAGCCACAGCGCTACGGGGTACGTGCCGGTGACGGCCAGCTGGGCGGGGTAGGAGCGCTGGACCGAGTCGGGCAAGAGACTCTCGATGTTGACCATGGTGACGCTATGCGGGGCCAGGGTGAGGTCGTGCCGGGCGCCGCCGGCGGGCCACTCGGAGGTGTAGGGCACGGGAATGCTGTTGCTCCACCCCCACCACAGGGTGATGGTCACCTCGTGGTCGCGATCGTTGACGAAGCCGGCGTTGTGGCGAAAGCGCCCCGGCTCGCGGTGGTCCAGCACCCAGATGGCGGCCTTGCCGGTGTGGAATTCGGCCTCGGTGCGCGGGGTGCCGTCGTCGGCGGTGCGCAGGTGGTTGGAGTAGCCGGTGGTGCCGGGCACCGCCGGCACCGCCTGGCCCATGGTGCCTCCCCGCGTGCGTTCGCCAGGGTCGAGCGAGGGCGTCCAGACGCGGGAAACGGCGACGAGTTGCTCGCCCCAGCGGTACGGGGAGGTAATCACCACGGCGTCGTGGGTGACGCCGTCGCCGCTTGCGCCGCCGCCGAGCCAGGCGAGGGCGTCGGGGATCTTCGCCGAGCCGTGGGCGGGAAGCTCGATGAGCTTGCTGACGTCGGGCTTGACCACGCGGCGCAGAGTAACCTGGGTGGGTGTGGACGACGGGTTGTACACCCACAG
>JBBINC010000205.1:0-3573 GCA_037444085.1 Acidobacteriota bacterium
GTGTCGGTGTCGCTGTCGGTGTCCGCGTTGGCGTCGGAGTCAGCGCCGCCCCGCTACGCTCGAAGGCGCCGATGTCGAGGGCGCCGGCGCCGGGCCGGGGGGAAGCGGCGCCGGGTGGCAGCGGCCCGCCCTGGGGCGGGTGCCACGCCGGCGGGAACAGCGGCGACGGGAAGGGAAAGCCGGGGGGCGAGGGCGGGCTGGCGGTGGCGGCATCGACAAGCGGGCTGCCGGCGGTGGGGCGCAGGTCCCCCCCGGGGAGATCGACGAAGGCTGGATCGCTGCCGAACACGGTGCCGGTCCACTGGCTGGGGACGTTGGCGGCGCCGGCCAGAACCCAGTTGTTGGCGCCGGCGATGAGCTCGCTGCCGGTGGACCAGTCGGCCTCGGCGGTGCGCATCACGTTGACCGGCCCGTCGGCGCGGTGAAAGACGTTGTTGGACATCTCGATGGACTCGATGCCGTCGAAGACGCGAAACACCGCCGAGCTGCCGGCCAGGATGGTGTTGTTGACGAAGCGGTAGCGGCCATCGGTCTCGCCCGTGCCGTCGCCGCCGACGCGGGTGGCATAGAAGGTGTTGCGCTTGACGAGCACGTTGCCCACCACGTCCGAATCCTCGCGGGCCAGGGCGGGGTCGCCGCCGTCCGGGCCGATCAATTCCAGCTCGTGGTAGAAGGCGCCCTCGATCCAGTTGTAGTAGATCTCGTTACGCTCGGCGCGGGACTTGACGTTGTTGCCCCCGAGGCCGTCGTGGATGTAGCAGAACTGCAGGCGGAACACCGCGCCGGGCCGGTTGGCTTGGTCGGTGGCCATGTACACCTGATGCCGGGTCGAGCCCGAGCCGCAGTGGTGGATCTCGCTGTATTCGAGCAGCAGCGAACCGGAGCCTTCATCGGCGCCGAGCACGCCGTGCGCCGGGCAGTGGTGGATGTGCAGGTCGCGCGCCACCAGGCCGGCCGCCTGGTGGTAGAGGCATCGGAAGCTCCCCCCGGTCAGCTCGAACCCCTCGAAGACGTAGTGGTCGGCCCCCGGGCCAGTGTACGGCCAGGGGGTGGCGAAAGTGACCGTGTTGGTACCGCCGGAGAGCACCGGCCGCCGGCCGTTGATGCGCACACCGCGCACCGTAATGGGCTGGGTGGTGGTGCCCGCCCGGGTGAACACCACGTCGCCCGGGTAGGTGGCGTCGCCGTCCACCTCGACCACGTCGCCGGGGGCGAGCAGGCCGACCACCTGCTGCAGCGAGGTGTGGGTGCGCCCCGGCCCCACCTGGTAGACGGCGGCGCCCGCCGGCTCGGCCGCGGCAAAGGCCACCGCCGCCGCGATCAATGCTGTCGTCCGTGCCGCGGGTTTCCTCATCCTCGTCGCACCAGGATCCGCGTCCACCGTAGCAGCGCCGCGGCGCCCCGGCAGTGACACCGGTCACGGCGAAGACGCCGCTGCACCAGGGCGGGGTCGCGGCGGGCGCGAAAGGGCTCTGGTACGATTAACCGCGGAGGTGGGGATGGCCGGGGGGCGGACGGTGGTCGTCGCCGCTGTGGCGTTTTCTACCGTGCTGGGTGTGGCGGTGGGGTTGGGCCTGTACACGTTCGTGTACGCCAGGGGGGCCTCCTACCTGACCAACGATCCGGCGGCGTGCGCCAACTGCCACATCATGTCGGAACACCACGACGGCTGGATCAAGTCGTCCCATCGCCACGTCGCCCTCTGTAACGACTGCCACACCCCGCACCGCCTGATCCCGAAGTACGCCACCAAGGCGTCCAACGGGTTCTGGCACTCCTTCGCCTTCACCTCGGGGGAGTTCCCCGAGCCCCTGCGCATCAAGCAGTCCAATCGGCGGGTGACCGAGGCGCAATGCCGCCGCTGCCACGCGGCCATTGTCGCCGCCATAGACGGGGGGCACCCCGGCTCGGGCAAGCTGGAGTGCCTGCGCTGCCACGGCCGCGTCGGACACATGTAGAGCGTTTGTAGGAGATGGCAATGACCGAATCCTCTGTGACCCCATCCCAGCCCCGCCGCCTGGTGCGGTTGATCGTCGTTTCCACCGCTGTGGTCGCCCTGGTTGCCGCCGGCGTCGCGGCGCTGCTGGTCAACATCCTGGAGCGCAAGCAGGAAGCCAGGAGCCCATTCTTCCGCGTCGTCGAGGTGGACGACCGTACCGAAGATCCCGCCGTTTGGGGTCGCAACTTCCCGCTGCAGTACGACCTCTACACGCGCACCGTGGACCAGGTGCGCACCCGCTTCGGCGGTAGCGAGGCGTTGCCGCGCACACCCACCGACGTCGACCCGCGTTCGGTGGTGGCGCGCTCCAAGGTGGAGGCGGATGCGCGCCTGAAGCGGATGTGGGCCGGCTACCCGTTTGCTGTCGACTACCGCGAGGCCCGCGGCCATGCCTTCATGCTCGAGGACCAGACCTTCACCGAGCGCCAGCGGGTGGTCCAGCAGCCCGGCACCTGCATCAACTGCCACGCCTCCGCGTACGTGGCCTACATGAACCTGGGGGAGGGAGATCTGGTGCGCGGCTTCGAACGCCTGAACACCATGCCCTGGGTGGAGGCCAAGGAGTACGTGCGCCACCCGGTGTCGTGCATCGACTGCCACGACCCGGCGTCCATGCAGCTGCGCATCACCCGCCCCGCCTTCATGGAGGGCATGCGCGCCTTCAAGGCGAGTCAAGGAGTTGCGGACTACGACGTCAACCGCGACGCCACCCGGCAGGAGATGCGCTCCTACGTCTGCGGCCAGTGTCACGTCGAGTACTACTTCAAGGGCGCCGAAAAGCGCCTCGTCTACCCCTGGGCGCGCGGCCACAAGATCGAGGATGTCATCGCCTACTACGACGAGCTGAGCTTCGCCGACTGGACGCACGCCGAAACCGGGGCGAAGGTGTTGAAGGCACAGCACCCCGAGTTCGAGCTGTGGAATCAGGGCATCCACGCCCGCGCCGGGGTGGCGTGCGCCGACTGCCACATGCCGTACCAGCGGGTGGGGGCGTTCAAGATCTCCGACCACCACGTGCGCTCGCCCTTGCTCAACATCAACCACACCTGCCAGACCTGCCACAACGTCGCCGAGACGGAATTGAAGGCGCGGGCCGAGGAGATCCAGCACCGCATCCACGACCTGCGCGACCGCGCCTTAGACGCGCTCGTGGACTTGATCGACGACCTCGCCGCGGCGCGCGCCGCGGGGCTCTCCGACGAGGCGCTGGCCATCCCGCGCCGCCTGCAGCGCCACGCCCAATTCCGTGTCGACTATGTGGAGTCGGAGAACTCCACCGGCTTTCACGCCCCCCAGGAGGCGGCCCGCATCGTCGCCGAGGCCATCGACCTGGCGCGCCAGGGCCAGCTCGCCCTGCGCGACGCCGGCTTCCGCCGCCAGTAGCGAGCGGCGCCACGGTCCCCACGGACGCCCGTATTTGCGGCTGGTCACCCCGGTCCAAGACCGGCGCCCGTATCCGTGTCGTTGAGCGGGGTCCGTGCCGGTGACCGGTGCGCCGGTAAAGCCGGCGAGGTGTTGGGGATGAAAGTTCCATCGGGGAAAGGAGTGGCGACCCACACCCTCCCCGAGTCATG
>JBBINC010000206.1:0-3241 GCA_037444085.1 Acidobacteriota bacterium
CCAGCGGGAAGGCCCACACCGCGCCCTCGTCCGCGTCGATGGCCAGCGGCAGGGAGCCCGCGACCGGCAGAGTGGTCAGCACCAGCAGCGGCTCGCCAGCGGCGGCGGCGCGGGCCAGCTCCTGCGCCACCTCGCCCTCGTCCAGGCGCCCGGCAGCGACGCGTCCTTGCCGCGCTCCGGCCGAGCGCGCCATGGTTGCGGCGGCCGTCAGCCGGGGGAGGAGATCGTCTTCCTCGATCCACACCGTCCCCTCGCCGGGCAGGTGTAATCGCCTCGCCCACAGCGCCCGCCCGGCCCCGTGGCGATGTTGCAGGCAGGCGTTGGGCCGGCCACACTCGCGAATCACCTCGGCCAGCGACGCCGTTGCCTCACCGGGCAGCGCCCGCGCCAGTGCGCCACCCAGTTCGGCGCGGCGCTCGGGGAGGACGCCGGCGAGCAGCGGCAGAACCAGGCGCGCGGCGAGGGCGTCGACCCCCAGCAGGCGCTGCCCGGCGGGGGTGCGAAACACCCGATCGTCCAGGCGCCAGCGGGGCAGGTCCGGCAGACGCACGGCCGCCCCGGTCTCGTCCCGTTCCACCCGGGCGCCGCGCAGCAGCCGCCGCTCCAGATACCACCCCCGAGCGAGCACGAACTCCGCCGCCGCCAACACCTGCAGCGCGACGGCGGCGCGGACGCCGAGAGGGGCCTTGCCCAGGCGCGTCAGGCTCTCCCCCGCGGTGGCGCTGGCGGCCCCCACCCTCTCCCTCGGCAGCGGGAGAAACGGCGCGTCCCAGCGGAGCAGCTCCGCCTGCGCCGCGGTCCGGGAGCGGGCCTGCATCACCCCGCCTCCGCCAGCGCGCACCAGCGCGACCAGAAGTCGGGCCATGACTTGGCGACACACTCGGGATCGGCCACCCGCACCCCCGGCACCACGCAACCAGCCACCGCCAGCGCCATGGCGATGCGGTGATCGCCGTGCGGATGCAGCGGCACGTCCGGCGCCCGGCTGCCCTCGCCCGGCCGGGCCGAGAAGCTCACCTCGTCCCACCGCACGTCGAAGCCCAGGGCGCGCAGATGGCCGCCCATCACCTCGAGGCGGTGGCTCTCCTTGGCGGCGAGCCCCTGCAAGCCCTCCAGCCGGCCGCCGGCACGCGCCACCACCACCGCCAGCGCCGGGAACAGGTCGGGCGTGTCGCGCAGGTCGGCCTCGAGGGGTCGCCCCGCCGGCCCCTCCAGCAGGATCCCCGAGACGGTGTCCGCCACTCGACACCCCGCCTGCTCCAGAAACGTAGCCACCGCCGCGTCCCCCTGGCGACTGCTCCGGCGCACGCCGGCCACCTCGACTCGTCCTCCGGCCACCGCCGCCGCGCACAACGGGAACGCCGCCGCCGACCAATCTTTCTCAACGGTGTAGGAGCCCGGCCGCAGATCCCCTCCCACACACCAGATACGCCCATGGTCGCGGGTCGTGGCGCTCGCCCCGAAGGCTTCCAGCACCCGGGCGGTGAGTGCCAGGTAGGGGCGCGACGGCGACAGGCCGGTCAGCTCCACGGTCAGTCCGTGCGGCAGCCGCGCCCCCAGCAGCAGCAGCGCCGAGACGAACTGGCTCGACTCGCCCGGGTCCAGCCGCACCTCCCCTCCCGCCAGTTCCCTCCCTCGCACCGCCAGGGGCAGCGAGGCGCCGCCCGGCAGCGTGCCGATCTCCGCACCCAGTGTGCGCAACGCCGCCACCAGCGCCGCCAGCGGCCTCTGGCGCAGCCGGGGAACGCCGTCCAGCACCCACTCGCCTGGCGTGGCGGCGAGTTGCGCCAGCAGGAAGCGCAGCCCCGTGCCGTTGTTGCCCATGAACACGGTGGCGCCGGCGACCGGCGCGCGCCCGCCCGCGGTGATTTCGCCGGCCTCCCAGCGGAGTGAGTACCCGCCCGCCCTCATTCCCTCGAACAGCAGACGAGTGTCCTCGGAGTCCAGCGGGGCCAGCACCCGGGCCGGCGGGCCGGCCAGTGCAGCCGCCACCAACGCCCGTTGCGTCAGGCTCTTGGACGGGGGCACCACGATCGTCCCATTCACCCCGCCCGGCGCGTGCGGTGCGACCGTCTGGTTGAGATCCATTGCCGTCCTAGGGTAGCGCGCCCGTGGCGGGATCGCACCACGCCTCTCCGGCCGGGGCGACCTTGCCGCCGCCGGGGCGGGAGCGCACATTGGTGGCATGAGCGCGGCCCTCGACCAACTGACTGTGACTCGTCGCGACCTCGCCCTCGCCCACCGCTCCGGCAAGCTGATGTGCACCGCCTGCGCGCACCGCTGCAAGCTCGGCGATGGCGCGCGCGGCGTCTGCCTTGTGCGCGGCCGCGCCGGCGACGGCCTCGTCGTCCCCTGGGGGTACACCGCCGGCCTCGCCGTCGACCCCATCGAGAAGAAGCCGTTCTTCCACTTCCTGCCCGGCTGTCGCGCCCTCTCCTTCGGCATGCTCGGCTGCGACATGCACTGCGCCTATTGCCAGAACTGGTTCACCTCCCAGAGCCTGCGCGACGAGCGCGCCAGTACCCGCGCCGCCCTGACGACCCCTGAGCAGCTTGTGGCCGCGGGGCGGCAGCACGGCTGTGCGGTCATCACCTCCACCTACAACGAGCCGCTGATCACCGCCGAATGGGCCCACGACGTATTCGCCATTGCCAAGCGCGCCGGCCTGCGCACCAGTTTCGTCTCCAACGGCCACGCCACCCCCGAGGTGCTGGACTACCTGGCCCCCGTCCTGGACGCCTGCAAGGTCGACCTCAAGTCGTTTCGGCCAGAGACCTACCGCGCCCTGGGGGGCAAGCTGGAGGCGGTGAAAGAGACGATTCGGGCCTTGTCGGCGCGCGGGATCTGGTGCGAGGTGGTCACTCTGGTGGTACCGGGCTTCAACGACAGCGACGAGGAGCTGGCGGCCATCGCCGCCTTTCTCGCCGAGGTGGGCCACGAGCTGCCCTGGCACGTCACCGCCTTCCACCCCGACTACGCCATGACCGGCCCGCCGCGCACCCCCGCCGCCACCCTCGCCCGTGCCGCGGCGCTGGGCAAGGCAGCCGGCCTGGCCCACGTCTACGCCGGCAACCTCCCCGGCCAACTGGCCAGCCTCGAGGACACCCACTGTCCTGCCTGTGGCGCCGTTCTCGTCCGGCGCCAGGGGTTTGCGGTACTGGGCAACCGCCTCGGCGGCGACGGCCGCTGTCGCGACTGCCACGCCCCCGTCGCCGGGGTGTGGAGCTAGCCCGGAT
Source organism: Acidobacteriota bacterium (assembly GCA_037444085.1). Classification (GTDB taxonomy): domain Bacteria; phylum Acidobacteriota; class Thermoanaerobaculia; order Thermoanaerobaculales; family Thermoanaerobaculaceae; genus CALEVZ01. The sequence continues at coordinate 3,237 of JBBINC010000206.1, forward strand.
ATCTC
>JBBINC010000207.1:0-3181 GCA_037444085.1 Acidobacteriota bacterium
CCGCCCGCCAGCAGCACGGCCCACCCCGCCACCGCCAGCGCTGCGACGCCCCAGCGCCCCCGCCGCAGCGCCGCCACCAGCGGCAGCCAGGCCAGCAGGGCCAGCAGCGGGGGTACGGTCAGCCAGGCGATCACCATGCCCGATGCTAGCATCGCCGCCGAACTGCCCCCGCCTTTCCCCGCCGAGGTGCGGGACGCCCTTGCCGGGGGGCGTCGCCGCACGCCGGCTCGGGGTGGACCTTCGGCGGTCAGCGGCGCATTTGCGCCCTCGCCATCCACGTCGCCCGGCGGGCGCCGGCTTCGCCAGCGCTTCGCCCCTCGGCCGCACCCGCGTCGTGCGTCGAACCGCTTGACAAGAGCGAGAGAGAGAGAGAGAAAATGCGCTCATCACCTTCGCTGGGAGGAAGTGAGGAAATGCGAGAGGGAACAAGTCGACTGCCATTTCCCCGAAGCGCCATGGCGGCGGCCATCGCCATGTCTTTGCTCTTGACCGCCCCTGCCTGGGCTCACTCTCGCTGCTGGAACGACGGGCCGTGCGTCATCTGCGAGCGCTGGGTCCGCGTCGGGGACATGGACTGCGTGACCATCGCCTGGTCGTGCGATGGAGGCAGAGGTGACAGTGGCGTCGGGACCTGGTGCTGGTGAGCCAGGGCGGCGGCGGGCCGCGCTCGTCGGCGCGTTGCTGGCAGCCGCCACCTGGGCGGCGGCCGAAGGGCGGCCGCAACCCATCCCCGTGCAGCGGGAGGCGTGGCTGGCGGGCGACGGGCGCGGGCACATGCTGGTGGTGGACAGGCACGAGCGCGTCCTCAAGCTCTTCGACAACCGCGGCCAACAGCTGCACCGCTGTCCACTGCCGGCCAGCTTCGCCGCGCAACTGGAGGACGGCGGCACCTTTGCGGTGCAGGGTCAGAAGGTGCTCATCGCCCCCTTTGCCCCGGCCCCCGGCCGGGAGACCCGCACCGAGGTCAGCATCTGGAACGTCGCCACCTGCCGCGAGGAACAGCGCTCCACCGTGGAGGGACCGGTCACGGCCGCCACGGCGGTGCGCGACGGCTGGCTCTTGAACTCGTTCTCCGCGCAGCGGGCGTTCGCGGGGGAGGGCGATGCGGGGGTGGCCTTCCTGCTCCTGCGGGACGACGGTCGCGCCGAACCGGCTGCCACGCTGCCGCGGCAGCTGCGGCAGGAGCTGGCCCGCCCGGACGCCCCCCTGTCCGGGGCGTGGCTGCGCTTTTTCGTCGTGGGCCGACAGACCTACCTGGTTTCCCCGCTGGCCTACCGCCTCCTGGCGCTGGACCGCAAGGGGGAGGAGCGGGAGGCCCTGGCCCCACCCCCCTGCCTGGAGGCGCGCGGGCAGTTGCTCACCGGCCAGGATGCCGCCCAGGTGATCACCGAGCGGTTCGGAGGGGCCAGGGAGGGAAGCGAGGGGGTGCAAGGGGCCCGCCAGCGCCTGGCGGAGCAAGCCCGCGCTGGCCACACCCGCGTCTTTCTGCGGCCGGTGCTGGCGGTCTCCAGCTTCGGGACGCAGGTGGCGGTGGTGGTCCGGCCCCCCGACGGCGAGGGGCGCTGCCGCGTCGACCTGTGGGAGGCCGCCACGGGCGAGATCGTCGGCATGGTGGGGGTGTCCCATTGCCCGGGGTTCGCCAGCTTGGGTCGCGACCTCTTGTGGGTGCGCTCGGGGAGCGAAAACGCCGTGGAGCCCATCCCCTTGCCGCTGGCGCTGGCGCCCCTCCCGGACCCGTGCGCCGCCGCCCAGCGGGCCCTCGCCCACCCCGGCCGGTGGGCGACCTCGGACGACCCCGCGGCCGCCCCCACAGCTCCTCCCTCCCCGCCTTCGGTGCCGGAGGCCGAAAGGGGTACCGCTCGGCCCGCCGACGGCCGCAGCGCGAGCGCTCCCGACCCTTAGGCTTCGTCTCCGGCGCCGTGGGGCATGGCGAGGCGCGGCCGCTCGCCTCGCTTTGCTCCCGGCGCGCGACCATGATCGCTGGCTGTTTCCCAGCGCCACCAGCGCCCGACTCACTTGGCCGAGCGGGCCAGCAAGCGGTCCAGCAGCGCGGGGGCGAGGAACGAGAGCGCCCAGGCCAGCCGGGTTTCACGCCCCAGCAGCACCAGGCGCCTGCCGCGAGCCGCCGCCCCGAGGGTGGCGCTCGCCACCTCGTCGGCGGACAGCATGCGGCGATCTGCCGCCTGGTCGAAACCCTGGGGGGTGCCGTCGGCTTTCAGCGCCCGCGACCGCATGGGAGTGTCCACGTAGCCGGGGCAGACGATGGTCACCTTCACCCCGGCCTCCCGCAGTTCCACCCGCAGGGAGGCGAAGAAGCCGTGCAGCGCGTGCTTGGAGGCGGCGTAGGCGGTGCGCGTTGGCACCCCCACCAGACCGGTGACGGACGACACCACCGCGATGTGCCCGCGTGCCGCGATGAGCTGTGGCAGCACCACCTTGGTAAGCGCCACGGCGGCGAAGTAGTTGATCTCCATGAGGCGGCGCACCACCTCGAGGTCCAGCTCGGCGAAGCGGGCGTTCATGGTCAGCCCGGCGTTGTGCACCAGCAGGTCGAGGCCCCCGAGCGCCGCAACCCGCTCCCCCAGGCGCGCCACGACGCCGGCTTCAGTGAGGTCCCCGGCCACGGTCGCGACCTGCGCCCCGGCACCCCTACACCCACCGGCGCACGCCTCCAGCGCCCCGGGGTCGCGCCCGGTGAGCACCAGCACCGCCCGCTGCACGGCGAGCTGGCGCGCCAGCGCCGCACCGATCCCCGATGATGCGCCGGTGACCAGCGCCCGGCGCCCGCTCCACAGGCCGTCCGCCATCGGTAAATTGTAGCCTCGCCGGGGGCCAGGAGGGGCACGTCGCCCCCCGGAATGACACTGACACCGACACGGTCCCCGTCACGGCCAGGGTCACTGGCACGGACTCGGACAGCGGCGACTCGCCCTTTCATCACGCGGGGGCTGGGTGTGCGGGTGGTTGGGGGTGCTGGAGGTGAGGGAAGCGAGCCGGAATTTCCTTCCTCACGAGCGGTGGGGGTTTGAGGGGGCAAAGGCGGCGGAGGCGAGCAAAGGGCGGGTTGGCCGCCCGCAGCGTGGGGGCTCGGGGGGCTGGAGCGAGGGCGGTTTGGGTGGGCGGAGAGCGGCGCCCCCAGCACGAAGGCTGTGTGGGGGGCCGGAAAAACCCCGAGGAAGGA
>JBBINC010000208.1:0-3168 GCA_037444085.1 Acidobacteriota bacterium
ACCACACCGCCGGTGGCACCCCGGGCCTCGCCCCCACCGAGGGGAGAAACACGTCGGTGCCGGAAAAGCCGGCGAGACAGGGAAAGGCAGCCAGCACCGCCGCCACGATGGTCAGGCACCGCACCAGGGGTTGACGGGGCTCATCGCGTTTCATGATCGATCCTCCTTCCCTCCCGAACGCTGGCCGAGCGGCACGCCCCAACCAGTGCGGAATCCGTGCCAGGTTCCCTTGAGGCCCACGGCACGCTCACCGAACATGCTCAAGCTACTGCAGGAAAAGCCTTTCTTGTTGGCTGGGCCCGCCGCCGTCGAGATCGGTCGAGGCTGGAAGCATCGCAGTGCTGCGACCGCGGGCGTCGCAGCACTGCGACACGCCCTCTAGGGAGCCCAGCGGATCAACCCGGTGCCGTGGGGGTGGGCCAGCAACTCGTGGAACGGCTCGACGCGCACGGTGAACCCCAGCAGGCCGCTTGTCGAGCACGGCACCTCGGCGCGAAACACCATCGAGCCGTCGGCGCGGCGCTGCTCGAAGCGCATCGGGATGGCCTCGCCGGGGACCACCTGGTGGTGCTCGTCAAGGGGTCCCTGCACCACGTGCACGGCAAGATCCTCCGGCCGCAGGGCGCCGGCGAAGAGGCGGCAGTGCACGATGAAGGTCGCACCGACGCGCAGGTCGGGGGGCAGCGCCGCGTCCACCTCGACTATCGCCACCTCCGGCCACGCGGCGCGCACCGCCTTGCGCCACCCGGCGAGCGTGCGCGCGCCGTGGTGCCCGTCGCGGGCCAGCACGGCGCGGCGAATCTGCGCCGGCACGTACGCCCTGGTGAGGTAGTCGTGCACCATGCGGTTGGTGTTGTACACCGGACACAGCTCCTGCATCGCCGTCTTCATCATGGCGATCCAGCCGCGCGGCACATCGTCCGGGCCGCGGGTGTAGAACAGCGGCACCACCTCCTGCTCGAGGATCTCGTAGAGCGCCCCCGACTCGAGACGGTCCTGCTCGTCGGCATCGGGGCTCTCGTCTCCGGCGCCGATCGCCCAGCCGACACGCGGCGTGAACGCCTCGGCCCACCAACCATCCAGCACCGACAGGTTGAGCACGCCGTTGAACACCGCCTTCATGCCGCTCGTGCCGCACGCCTCCCGCGGCCGGCGCGGCGTGTTGAGCCACACGTCGCACCCCTGCACCAGGTAGCGGGCGATGACCGCATCGTAGTCCTCGAGAAAGACGATCCGGCGCCGGAACTCGGGCCGCTCGGCACAGCGCGCGATGTCGCGGATCAGCGACTTGCCGGCATCGTCGCGGGGGTGGGCCTTGCCGGCGAAGATCACCTGCACGGGGCGGTGGGGAGCGTTGAGGATGCGGGCCAACCGGTCGAGGTCGCGCAGCAGCAGGGTGGCCCGCTTGTAGGTGGCGAAACGACGCGCGAAGCCGATGGTGAGCGCTTCGGGATCGAGCACCTCCTCCGCCTGGGCGAGCGCCGCCAGCCCGGCACCGCGAGAGCGCAACTGGGCCAGCAGCCCCTTGCGGGCGAAGGCGACCAGGCGCTCGCGGCGCCGCTCGTGGGTGCGCCACAGCTCTTCACCGGGGATCTCCTGCACCGACTGCCAGACCCTGGTGTCCCCCGGCTCTTCCGCCCAGCGCGGTCCGAGGTAGCGGTCGTACAGCCGGTGCATCTCGTCGGAGATCCACGAGCCCGGGTGCACCCCGTTGGTGATGTGAACGATGGGCAGCTCGGCTTCGGGCACCCCCGGCCAGACGTCGCGCCACATGGCGCGCGACACCCGCCCGTGCAAGGCGCTCACCGCGTTGACGAAGCCGGCAAAGCGGATGGCCGTCACTGCCATGTTGAGCCCCTCGTTGCGCTGCCCCGGATGGAGCCGCCCGAGGTCGAGGAGCGCCTGCCGATCGCCGCCGATCTCGTCGAGGAAGGGACCCAGGTAGTGTTCCACCAGGTCGGGGTGAAACACGTCGATCCCGGCCGGGACCGAGGTGTGGGTGGTGAAGACGGTGGTGGCGTGGACGATTTCCCACGCCTCCCGCCGGGAAAGCCCCTCCTCGGCCATCAACCGGCGAATGCGCTCGACGCTGACGAAGGCGGAGTGCCCCTCGTTCATGTGGTAGACCTGCGCCCGCAGCCCCAGCCGATCGAGAGCCCGCATTCCGCCGATGCCCAGCACCACCTCCTGGCGGATGCGCGTCTCCGCGTCGCCGCCGTACAACTCGTCGGTGACGTCGCGGAGATCGGGCGGGTTGTCGGGCAGGTTGGTGTCGAGCAGGACAAGCGTCACTCGTCCCACGGCGACCCGCCAGAGCTTGATCGCCACCGTACGACCAGCGAGCGGGAGCGAGACCAGCACCGGCGCCCCTCCGGCATCCCGGAAAGGGGAGAGCGGCATGGTGGAGAAGTTGTTGACCGGGTAGCGCTCCTGCTGCCACCCCTCGGGTGAGAGGAACTGCCGGAAATACCCCTTCTGGTAGAGGAGACCGACACCGACCAAGGGCACGCCCAGCTCGGAGGCCGATTTGAGGTGATCGCCGGCCAGCATCCCCAGCCCGCCGGAGTAGTTCGGCAGGCACTCGGTCAGGCCGAACTCCATGGAGAAGTACGCCACCAGCGGCTTCTCTGCCGCGCCGAAGACCTTGCGGTACCAGGTGCCGTTGCCGGAGAGGTAGGTGGCGAGATCCCGCTTCACCCTCTCCAGGTGCGCGAGCAGCGCCTCGTCGGCCGCCAGAGACTCCAGCCGCCGCTGGTCCATCCGACCCAGCATGAGCACGGGGTTGTGACCCAGAGCCTCCCACAGCTCCGGGTCGAGACGCCGGAACAGACTGATCGTCTCGTGGTCCCACGACCAGCGCAGGTTGAGGGCCACGTCTTCGAGGGCGGCGAGGGGGGGCGGGAGCGCTGCCTTGACCTCGAACGTTGCCACCGGGCGCACGTTGCACCTCCGCGAATGTCGCACGCCATCATCGCAGAAACACCCGGCATCTCGGAAGGTGAGACCGCGAGGGAGGACAGCCGGCCCACCGGGCCCGGCAAGAATGTAGCGGCCAGCCGCGAGATAGGGCGGGGTGGGCGAGGGCCGTGTCCGTGACGGTGACCGTGGCCGTGACCGTGTCGCTGCCCGTGACCGTGACCGTGACCGTGTCGCTGCCGGTGGCGGTGG
>JBBINC010000209.1:0-3091 GCA_037444085.1 Acidobacteriota bacterium
AAAGCAACATCCACAGCAACACCGTCTCATGGGGCTCACGCCGAAGCCCGCCTCAAAGTGGCAAGAAATTCACAGGGCTTCTAGGCGCGCTGCCTGGCCGATGGCCACCGGTTGCAGCGGGCCATCTCCGGCCTGCTGCGCCGCTTCGAGTATCGCGACCGCAACGAGATCTGTTGCCACGGCATTTCGGTCTCCCAGTGCCACACCCTGGAGGCGGCCGTGGAGCAGGGCTCGGCAACCATGGGCGCGCTTGCCAGGAAGCTCTATGTGTCGGTGAGCACCATGACGAGGGTCGTCGACGGGCTCGAACGCCAGGGACTGGTGGAGCGCCGGCCGGACGGGCGGGACCGCCGCGCCTGGCGGGTGGTGCCGACCGCCGCCGGCCAGGCTTTGGCCTGTCGCATTCGCGACGAACTGGCGGCGGGGGTGGCCGAGGTCCTGGCGCGGGTGGGAGAAGAACATCGCGAGAGCGTGATCCTTGCGCTCGAAGAACTGACGCGGGCGGTGGACGCGTGGCGGTCAGCTGCGACCGCGAGGGGGTGCTGTCATGACGACGAGTGAGTTCGACCGGGACGCAGCTTTGAAGCAGGAGGTCAAGCGGTTCTACGCCGCGCGAGCCGGCGAGGGAGCCTCCTGCTGCGGCGGGGCATCGTGCGCCTCGGCGATCAGCGTTGCCGATCTGGGATACGCAGCGGGCGAGCTCGATGGCCTGCCCGTCGCGGCCGTGAGCAGTTCGTTCGGATGCGGCAATCCCCTGGCGCTCGCCGGCGTGGGTCCGGGTGAAGTCGTCGCCGACATCGGCTCGGGGGCCGGTTTCGACTGCCTGCTGGCGGCCCGGCGTGTGGGCCCGCACGGGCGGGTCATCGGGGTCGACATGACCCCGGCGATGATCGAGAAGGCGCGGCGCAACGCGCGGGCCGCAGCGGTCACCAACCTCGAGTTCCGCCTCGGGGACGCCGAGTCCTTGCCCCTGGATGACGCTTCGGTGGACTGGATGATCTCCAACTGCGTCATCAACCTGGCTCCGGACAAAGGGAAGGTGTTCCAAGAGGTGGCGCGGGTGCTCAGGCCGGGGGGCCGGGTGAGCATCTCGGACATCGTCTTCGCCGACGACTTTCCCGAGATCCCGGCGGTGCTGCGCGCCTCACGGCGCTGGTGGCGGCCTGTGTGGGCGGCGCGGTGCGGGAGTCGGAGTATCTGGCCGCCATGCAGCGGGCGGGTCTGGAGGAGGTGCGGGTGGTGGACCGGGCGCCCTACCAGCGCGACACGATCGCGGTGTACCTCCGCGAGGTCGCCGCCAAGGCGGGCGGGGGCGAGAGACTCTCGGCCTCCATGGACGCTCTGGCGGCCGGGGCCGCGGGGAAGGTGATGTCGGTGCGGGTGACCGGCCGGAAGCCGCGGCAACAGACCGCTCCGTTGCAGGTCGAACCGGCGCTGCCGGGCGATCTGCCGGAAATCCTCGAGCTGCTGCGTGTGGTCGCCTTGCCTTCCGACGGAGTTCCCGAGCACCTGGGCGGGTTCGTCGTCGCGCGCGCTGCCGGGCAGGTGGTAGGCTGCGTCGGGCTGGAAATGCACGGCCAGACGGCCCTGCTCCGGTCGCTGGCGGTGGGTCCGGGGTGGCGCGGCGACGGCCTTGGGCGCAAGCTCGCTGGCGCCATCCTGGCCCGCGCCCGCGAGCTCGGCGCGCGCGAGGCGGTGCTGCTCACCTCCACGGTGCAGGAGTGGGCAGCGCGGGAGGGCTACGAGGTGGTTCCACGGGAGTCGGTGGAGGAGGCGGTGCGGTCGTCGTGGGAGTTTGAAGCGTCTCGCTGTGCCCCGGCGGTGTGCATGCGCCTCCGCCAGGACGGTGCGGGAGCGCCCCGGCTCCTTTGACGGTTGGGAAAAAGCACGGTACAGTGGCGCGCGATGATTGAGGTTGCGACTCGGGATTTATTTGGGGCGACGCCTGGGGCCGGCGGGTTGACTCGCCGCCTCGCTCCTGTGGCGCTCACGCTGCGCGTGGCTCCTCGCGCCCGCTTCGACGCCATCGATCTCAGCGCCCGCGTGCGCGAGGAGGCGGGCGACTGCCTGGCACCGTTCCCGCGCGTGCTGTACTGCTCCCACCACACCACCGCGGGCTTTCTCGAACAGAGCGTGGCCACTCGTCTCGCCCATCAGCAGGAACGGGTGGACGCCTTCCTGCGCGTCTATCGGGGTCTCTTTCCGGACGGCGCGGGCTATCACCACGACCGACTCGAGCTGCGCCGGGAGTTGTCTTCGGAGCAGCGCCGCAGCGAGCCTCGCAACGCCGATTCCCATCTGGCGTTCATCGGTGCGGGACTGCGCAGTTGCGTCAGCTACGCGAACCGTGCTGGCGAGCCGGTCCACCTGGTGGACCTGGATGGCGTCAACGGCGGCGTGCCGCGGACGCGCACCACTTCGGTGGTGGGGTACAGCGGTGAGGAGGTGGTGTGGCGGGAGCGGTGGGAGGTGCCGGTCTCGCGTCACCCCATCGACTCGGTGAACCTCGCCGATCCGGCCGTCGGCCTTGTGCCGCGCATCGACGAACTGGTTCGCCGGGAGGGGATCGAACACGGGCGCGCCGAGATCTCCCTCGGCGACGGCGAGCGCGACGCCGCCGTCACCGTCAACGAGTTTGAGACGCTGCTCATGCGCCACGACCTCGCCGAGGTGCTGCGCGACCCGCTGCGCTTCCTGGTGCGGCAAGGAAGGCGTCTGCTCGCTGATCCGGGGGCCATTGCGGTGAAGACGCTCGGCTACGCCCGCTACGATGTCGTGCAGGTACTCAAAGGCCTGATCGACGCCTTCGGGCTCTCGGATTCGGCCTTGGAGCGCCTGCTGGCGCGGGCCATGGCGCTGCCGGCTGGCCGGCTGCTGCGGCTAAGGCGGTCGGTGAGCCTGGCCGTGCTGGGCAGGGCGGGAGCCTCGACCCTGGTACGAGGCACCTATCAGAGTCCCATCCTCATGCAGTGGAGCACGCCGCCCCGTCGGACTCGCAGCCTGGTGATCACCATCAAGCGCTTCTCCTAGAAGCCCTGTGAATTTCTTGCCACCCTGAGGCGGGCTTCGGCGTGAGCCCCATGAGACGGTG
>JBBINC010000210.1:0-1803 GCA_037444085.1 Acidobacteriota bacterium
AGCAACTCGCGGGCCAGGATGGCGGGGAGCAGGTCGGGGCGGCGAGTGGCGAGCAGGCGCTCGGCCTCGGCGCGGGCCTGCTCGGGGCGGCCGGCGGCGGCCAGGGCGTGGGCGCGCAGGGCGCGGGCGAGGTCCTGATACTGGCGGGCGCGCAGATCCCACGTTGCGTCCCGCTGCAGCTCGAGCACCAGGCGGTCGAGCAGATGGAGCGCCTCTGTGCTGGCGCCGGTGGCGAGCTGCACGGCGGCGAGCGCCGCTCGGCCCAGCGGCGCCCCCTCGGAGCCGCCGCGAATGTAGTGCTCCATGGCCGCCGAATCGGCCGCCGTGTTTTGCCCCAGCCGCCAGCGGGCGAGACAGGCCACCGCCTCGCCCTCGTCCGCGACCGGCCACGAACTCACCCGCCCGTCGGCCGCCGTGGCCTGGTCCCACCACAGGTGAGCCCGCGCCTGGAACACCGGAATCACCCCTTCGTGGTCCCTTGAAGCCACTGGAACAAATCTCACCCAGGCGGCGATGACCCGCTCCAGCTCCGCGCCGTCGCGGGCCTCCACCGCCAGATCGAGCAGCAGCCGTGGCGCGTCGAAGTCGGCGCGAGGCGAGCGCCCGCTCTCGACAACTCGCCAGGTGCGCGCCGCGGCGTCGGGGAGCTTGCCGTCCAGTGCCTCCAGGTTGGCCAGCCGGAACGCCACGTCCTCGGTGGCCAGCGCCGGGACAAGGGAGTCTCGCGCTCGGTCGGCGGCGCCGACTCGGGCGAAGGCGCGCGCTGCAGCTAGCGCCAGGATCGCCCGGTAGGGCGGCTCGGCCAGCAGTGGCGCCATCTCCGCCTCGAGCCGGGCGACCTCCTCCTCCACCAGCGCCGGGGAACCCACCGCCGTCCCGGCGCGCAGGCTGGCGGTGCGAGCGAGAATCTCCCCCCGCTGGGCGAGCAGATCCCGGCCCCAGTTGGGGCCCTCGGGGTTGCCGCGGGAATCCACCCGCACTCTCCGCCCATTGAACACCGCCGTGAAGCTGCCGTTTGCATCGGGCATGACGTACGAACCGCCACCGGCCTCGCTACTCCACAGCTCGGCGCCGAGTGGGACGTAGAGCAGCCAGCGGGCGGTGGAGCCGGCGTTCATGCCGTGGTCCGGTGACAGGAGCGTTCCGGCCGCCGAAGCAGCCCCTCGGCGCTGGCCCGGCGGCACGACGCTCCACACCCCGAATACCGGCTGCATGCCCAGCCGGTTGTTGATCCCGAGGACGGCGATCTGACCAGAGCGACCGGGCACCGCCGCGAGGTCCAGCAGGTAGCCGCTGTGGTCGAGCGCCCGGTCCCAGACCCCGTGGCGGGGCCAGTAGAGCAGCACCTGGTTGGGGAAGAACGAGCGCTGCCGGGCATTGAGAAGCACCTCGGGGGCGCCGTCGCCGTCCACGTCGGCGAGCGAGATCCCTACCGCCAGGCGCAGCGGAAAGGGGTAGCTCCACATCCGCACGACCTGCTCGGGGCGGATGCGGGTGACCAGCGTGCCGGAGCGGGTGACGATGAGGAACTCACCCATCGGCAGCCGATCGGTACGCAACCCTGACCCGCCATCCGGGAACGCCGCGACCAGCACCTCCTCGACACCGTCGCCGTCGAGATCGGCGCGCTCCACCTGCTGCACGGGATTCTCCAGGGTGTGCCGCCAGGTGGCGCGGCCGCGCGGGTTGTACCCGGTCACCTCCCGCCCCGTCGCCTCCACCCGCACCGTGGCGCCCCGCGCCAGCGCCCGCCAGCCGACCGGGCCGGCGCCCGCAGCCAGCAGGACTGCCAGGATGGCTGCC
>JBBINC010000210.1:1903-3058 GCA_037444085.1 Acidobacteriota bacterium
GCCGGCTGGACTGGCGCCAGACGAGGGTGGCCACGGCGGTGTCCGCCTTGAGCGGGATCTCGCCGGCCAGGCACTCCCACAGCAGGAGGCCCAGCGCGTAGATGTCGCTGGCCGGCGTCAACTCCTGGCCCGTGGCCTGCTCCGGCGCCATGTAGGCGGGGGTGCCCATCACCATGGCGCTTTCGGTCACGGTGACGCCGTCCTCCAGCGACCGCACCAGACCCATGTCGCACACCTTGACGGTGCTCGCCGCCACCTCTCCCGCCGCCAGCGCCTCGCGCCTGCCGGCCAGCAGGATGTTGCTCGGCTTGATGTCGCGGTGGACGAGCCCGCGGCCGTGGAGAAAGGCCAGCGCGGCTGCAATCTGCCGGCCGATGGCCACGGCCTCACCCACCTCCAGCCGGCCACGTTCCGCCAGCACCGCCTTGAGGCTCTCCCCCTCCACCAGCTCCATGGTGAGAAAACGCAACCCGCCGGATTCGTGCAGGTCGTAGACCGCCGCTGCGTGGGCGTGACCGCCGCGCGCCGCCCGCACCTCGCGGCGCAGCCGCTCCAGCGTACGCGGCTCGGCCAGGTGCGCGTGGATGACCTTGACCGCCACCCGCTGCCGAAGCTCCAGGTCCTCCGCCTCGAAGACCACGCCGCTGCCCCCCGCTCCCAGGATGCGTATCAGGCGAAAGCGCGATGCCAGGGTCTCTCCGGCTTGAGCAACGCGCTGCCACACCTCCCCGGGCCGCGGCTCCTCGCCTGGTTGCCAGCTTGCCGTCCGCTCGGCACCACCCGTCACGAGCCCGCGCACCTCCACACTCGCCTGACTGCGAGCGAAAGTCTACACGATATCTGTGACGCTAGAGCTGCGCCGCGAGATCCCTACGCCGGCGGCGCGCGATGCGCAGGAGGACGGCGAGCGCCACGGCCAGCAGCAGCAGCGCCAGGAGCGGCAGCGCCAGCGCCAAAAGCGATACGGCCAGCGAACCTCCCGCCTCGGCGGTGGAGAGGATCGGGTTGGCGAGCCCCCCGGTGGTCAGGCTTGAGAGCTTGCGCAGCAGGGCCAACACGCCGTGCACCGCGCCGGCGGTGCCGCCGCCGGCGACCACGGCGAGCACCCAGCGCAGCATCGGGTCGGCATCGCCGAGGGTCGAGGCGGCCAGCAGC
>JBBINC010000211.1:0-3058 GCA_037444085.1 Acidobacteriota bacterium
CGGGCACCGACACGGGCACCGACACGGGCACGGGCACGGGCACCGACACGGGCACGGGCACGGGCACCGACACGGGCACCGACACGGGCACGGGCACGGGCACCGACACGGGCACCGACACGGGCACGGGCACGGGCACCGACACGGACACCGACACGGACAGCCGCGACCCGCCCTGCCATCACGCGGGGGCGGGGTGTGCGGGTGGCTGGGGGCGGTGGAGGTGAGAGAAGCGAGCGTCCGGCTTTGCCGGCGCGAGCGGTGGGGGTTCGGGGGGCAGAGGCGGCGGAGGATGGGTGGCGGGCCGCCGGCCCCCCGAGACAAGGAAGCTGGGCACGCGGGGTTTCGCGGCGGGGGCGCGGGTGTGGGGCCGGCGAAACCCCCCGAAAAGAAAGACACGGGCATGGCCAGAGCCCGCCCTCCCGTCGCGCCCTACCTGACGGTGCCCAAGGGCTGTGGCCGAATCAGCTCCCTACCCCCCCGCCTGGCGCCGCCGGATCAGCTCCACCACTTCCCCGGGCTCGGGGAAGCGACCGGTGAACAGCTTGGAGAACACGCCTTTGCCGTCCACCACGACGTCGAACACGCCCCCTGATCCCTTGATCAGCACCGGCTCGACGCCGAACGCCTGTCGCAGCTCGGCCGCCAGACCGGCGGCCCGCGGTTCGTAGTTTCACTCCACGCAGTAGGTGATCTCGACCCTCATTCCCCCACTCCTGCTTTCATTTTAGCGTCCTCGCCGGCGCGCATGGCGATCGCCAGAGCCGAGACCGCGCACGCCAACCCGCACGCCGCCGCGGTCCACGTCGCTCCGATCACCTCTGCCGCCGCCCCGGCCGCCAGCCCACCGACCGGCGCCAGGCCGGCGAAGATCCAGATGTACAACGAGATGACCCGTCCCCGCAGGCCGTCCGGCGTACTCGTCTGCATGGCGGCGTTGGAGACCGACAGCTGCACCGCCACTGCGGCGCCGATGATCACCATGAACCCCAGCGCCACGGTCACCTGCCGGCTGGCTGCCAGCGCCATCAACCCCACGCCGAGGATCGCCTGCCCCCAGGCGATGGCCCCTACCGTGCCCGCGCCGGGCCGCCGCGACGCGGTGGCCAGCGCCCCGGCCATGGCGCCCAGCCCCGCTCCACCCAGCAGTGCGCCGTACCCACCCGCGCCGGCGCCGAGCACGTCCCGCGCCAGCACGGGCAGGAGGGTGATGTACGACAGTCCGAATAGCGACGTCACCCCGGCCGCCAGCAGCACCCGGCGCAGCAGCGCCTCGCGCCGCACGAAGCGCAATCCCTCCAGCAGGCGCGCCCCCATCCCCGACGGCGCCCGCCGCACCGCCGCGGCGGCGGGAATCGAGACCAGCGCCAGCAGCACCGCCAGGTAGCTGGCGGCATTGGCGGCGAAGCACACGCCCTCGCCCGCCAGCGCCACCAGCACCCCGGCGAGCGCCGGACCCACCATGCGCGCCGCGTTGAACGCCACCGAATTGAGCGACACGGCGCTCTGCAGGTCCTCCGCCCCCACCAGGTCCAGCTGCAGCGCCTGCCGCGCCGGCATGTCCACCGCTTCGACGATTCCCTGCAGCAGCGCCAGCAGCAGCACGTGCCACACCTCCACCGCCCCGGCAAGCGTCAGCCCCGCCAGCACCCCCGCTTGCGCCATGGCCAGCGCCTGCGCTGCAAGAACCAGGTTCCGGCGCGCGAAGCGGTCGGCCATCACTCCCGCCACCGGCGCCCCGAAAAGCGACGGACCAAAGCGCGCCGCGGTCAGCAGACCGAGGGTGAGCGGTGAATCGGTGAGCCGGTAGACCAGCCAGCTCTGGGCCATGGTCTGCATCCACGTGCCAGTCACCGACACCCACTGTCCCACCCAGAAGAGGCGGAAGTGACGGTGCCGCAGCGCGCGGAAGGTGCTCGACATCCACAGACGCGCCTGTTCCATCGCCGCGTACGCTAGCAGAACGGGGGCGGGACGCGTCTCGGCGAATCGCCATCTCGCCTCCTCGCGCCGTCAATCGCTGCAGCGCTGCCGCAGAGCCGCCTCTGCTTCTCGGGTCAGGGAGGACGATGCTCACCGGTGATGTCGGCCGGGCGGTCTCCCCGGACACTCATGTCCGGCCGATCTCGTTCCCCCCCGGTCGCGAGAGGCGCCCTCGCACCACCGGCAGGTCGTCCGCAGCGAACCCCAGCAGCACTCGCAGCCGCGTCTCCGCCGCCGCGGCGAGAGACCGTCGATCGGCGTGGGGCGCCGCAATGGTCTCGCCGAAGACCACCGTGGCTTCGATCCGGCCGTGGCCCGCCAGCCGCCACAGGTGTCCGGGAAAGCTCGACCCGTCGTACCAGCCGACGTGCGCCCGCGTGCTCTCGTCGATGGGTCGTCCCCCCACCGCGAGGTAGCGGATGGCCGCCGGCACCACCGGCGCGCCGGCCTCCACCGCCGCCTGAAACACCCCGGTGCGCAGCGGCAGCAGACCCAACCCGTCGGTCGAGGTGCCCTCCGGAAACGCCACCACCGTGGCCCCGTCCGCCAGCGCCGCGGCGACCTGGGCCACGCCCCGCCAGCCGGCGCGCTTGACATCGCGATTGATGAAGATGGTCGCGCCGCTGGCGGCGAGGGCGCCGAACATCGGCCACCGCCGCATGTCGTGGCGAGCCGCAAAAATCGCCGGGAAGAGCCCGCCGATCGTGACGATGTCGGCGTACCCCTGGTGGTTGGCGACCACCAGGGAGCCGGGCGGAGGCAGCGTGCCCGTTACCGAGACGCGTACGCCGAGGCAGCGGGCGCCCCAGCGCGCCCAGCGAGAGACCGGCACGCACGAGCGCCGCCACCGCGCCGGAAACCTCGAGATGAGCGCTCGCCAGGCGCCCGCCACCACCAGCCACGACCCCACCGAAAAGGCGA
This sequence comes from Acidobacteriota bacterium, assembly GCA_037444085.1. GTDB lineage: Bacteria > Acidobacteriota > Thermoanaerobaculia > Thermoanaerobaculales > Thermoanaerobaculaceae > CALEVZ01. The sequence continues at coordinate 2,905 of JBBINC010000211.1, forward strand.
GCAGCCGCCCGGCGGAGCGCAAACCAGCCAGCCACCGCATGCGCCCTTGTACCACAACCATGCCCCGCGCCCCCCTCGGCGCGGCGGCGAAGCCGCACGCGCCTCGAATCTCGCCTCCAGCGCCCCCGGCCGCCCACCCACCCAGCCCCCGCGT
>JBBINC010000212.1:0-3041 GCA_037444085.1 Acidobacteriota bacterium
TTTTCCGGTTTAGCCCGGGGGGCCGGCGAAACCCCCAGAAAAGGAAGACACGGACACGGGGGAACGCGAGACGGGAGGATCGAGAGTGGAGACGGCCTCCCCCAACCAGCGAGCGCATCGTGCATCTTCCCTCTCGCATCTCACGGCGTCACCTTCAATGCCAGATCGACGCGCGCCAGCACCTCCTCCACCGTGATGGTGGCCATCGCCCCCGAGCGGGTGCGCCGCGTGACCGGCCGGTCGGCATCCTCGCCGGGCCGGTTGTAGCGGTCCACGAGCAACTCGCGGAACTTCACCGGCCCGCACCGGCGCGGGTCCGAATAGGCGTACAGCCCCACCGTGGGCACGCCCAGCGCCACCGCCAGGTGCAGCGGTCCCGTGTCCGGCGCCACTACCACGCGGCAGTGGGCCAGCTTAACCATGGTGGTGCGCACCGGGCCATCGAGCGCCATGACCACCGGCCCGCGCGCCAGCGCGGCAATCTCCTGCGCAGCCGCCGCGTCGCGTGAGCCGGGTCCGCCAATCAGCACGGGGACCAGCCCGAACCGGCTCGACGCCTCGTCGGCGAGGCGAGCGTACGCGGCGGGGGGCCAATCCTTGTGCCGGCTAGACGAGGCCGCCACGAGGCCCAGCGCCGGCCCGGACAGCCCCGCCGCGAAGGCCGCGCCGGCCATCCGTTCCTCGGCCGTGAGGACGAGGTCCCAGCGCGGTTCGTAGTCCTCGATGCCGAGGAACTCCACGAACTCCAGGTACTGACCGAAGACGTGGCCGGCCGGCCGCCGCGGCAGGTGTGCCGTGGTGAAGAAGTAGTGCAGTTCGCGGGAGCGAGCGAAGTCGAATCCCAGCTTGACCGGCGCTCGCACCAGCGCGGCCACCAGACTCGCCTTGAAACTCACCTGCGGCACCACGCACAGGTCGAAGCACTCGCCAGCAAGCTCCCGCCGCAGCGAGCGCCACCCGCCGTGGCGCGGGAAGACGATGAACCGGTCCACGGCCGGCTGGTGGCGGACCACATCGTGCGGCACCGGGTGCAGGATCCAGGTGATGTGCGCCTCGGGAAACCCGTACCGCAAGCCGTTGACCATCGCCAGGGCGTGCACCACGTCCCCCAGTGCCGAAGTGCGGATCACGCAGATGCGGCGAGGCTCAATCCTCATCACTGGCGTTCCCATAGGCGGTGAAGAGGCGGGCGAGGAGCGTTTCCACCGTGCCGGGTGGCGCGGCGCCCCGCCCCAGCTTGCGCACCGAGCGCGCCAGCCGGGCCAGGTTGCGCCGTCGCGCCGCGGCGCGCAGGGGCCGCGTTCCGATGGAAGCCTTGTCCACGTCGAGGATCAGCACGCGCCCATCTCGGGTGAGCAGGAAGTTCCTGAGGTTGAGGTCGTGGTGAAACACGCCGGACTGGTGCAGCCCCGCCACCAGCCGTCCGACCGCCTCGATCGCTGCGGCCGGCTCGACCGGCGGCCGGCCAGCGCCGCCGAACACCGCGACTGCGACGTCCTCGCTGTCCTCGATGAGTTCGAAGCCCATCTCCATCCGCACCATCACGCCTCGCCGCCGCCACGCGGCGAACAGCAGGTCGGGGGTGGTGAGCCCGCGGGCGTTGAGCGCATCTACGGCGGCCAGGTTGGCCAGCGCCCGCCGCGGCGAGAGGAAGCGGTCGCCGGTCAGCGGCGCCAGCAGCCCGCCGTGGTGAAGGCGCTTGACCACGGCCGGGAGGCCGCCCAGAGAACCCACCACGACCGGTCGGCGGCCCTGCAGAAACCTCGCCGCCGGCTGACGTCCCAGCGCCTCGTACACCCAGTCGTGGCTTCCGTACAGCTCCTGCAGATCGGCAACGAGGTCCGGCCGGCACCGGCCGTGCACGTCCCCCACCCGGAAGGCGGCGCGCGGCGCCGCGCCCTTGCTCACGCCGCACAGCATAGCGCGGGCGCTGCCGCCGCCGGGTCGATACCGCTACACTGCCCGAGGTATGGGCGGCCACTCCAAGCGGGATACCCCTCGCAACCGGCTGCGCTGGCGCCTGGAGTACGGTGCCGTGCGAGTGCTGGCGCTGCTCCTCGCAGCCGCCCCCCACGGGCTGCGGCTGACCCTGGGGCGCGCCCTCGGCCGGCTGGCGTTTCTCGTCGATCGCCGCCACGCCCGCGTCGCCCTCGCCAACCTGCGGGCCGCCTACCCCGACGCGGGGGCCGCGTGGTACCGCTGCACCGCACGGGAAAGTTTCAAGCACCTGGGGCGGCTGCTGGTGGAGATTCTGGTGCAGGATCGCCTGGCGGCACGACTGGGAGAGCGCCTGGAAATCGAAGGACTCGATCACCTGCGCCGGGTGGCCGGCACGGGCCGCGGTTACTTCCTCCTCTCCGGGCATTTCGGCAGCTGGGAGTGGGTCGCCCTGCACCAGGCCACGCTCGGGTTTCCGCTCTGGATGATCACCAGGCCCCTCGACAACCCCCACCTGGAGGAATTGCTCGCCGCGCGCCGCCGCGCCACCGGCAACCGCGTGGTGCACAAGCGGAACGCTGTGCGAGAGATGGTCAAGGGCTTGAAGCAGGGGCACGGAGTCGCCATCGTCATCGACCAGGACTTCCTCTCGCCCGGCGCTCACTTCGCGCCGTTTTTCGGCCGCCTCGCCGCGACCACTCCGGCGCTCGGCACCCTTGCCTGCCGGCTCGATGTCCCCGTGCTGCCGGTGTTCTCCTACCCGCTGAAGGGCGGGCGGTACAGGGTCGTCTACGAGCAGCCCATCCTGCCCTCCGCGCAGCCCGACCAGGAGACCGCGGCGAGGCTGCTGACGCTCGAGGCGACGGCGCGCATCGAGGCGGCCATCCGGCGTCACCCCTCCGCATGGTTCTGGATGCACAACCGCTGGCGCACGCGCCCGGTCAACGGGCACGAGCGGAGCGACACCAGCCCGCCGTAGCGCGACCATCCCTCGCCGCGGGCAGAGCCCGACGGCGCTCGCTTGCTTCTTTTCTCGGGGGGCCGGCGGCCCCCAAGCCATTGTGAGCGGGGGGCTCCGCTCTCCGCCCACCCAACCACCCTCG
>JBBINC010000213.1:0-3013 GCA_037444085.1 Acidobacteriota bacterium
GACGGTGCCCGTGTCCGTGACGGTGCCCGTGTCCGTGACGGTGCCCGTGTCCGTGCCGGTCTCCGTGTCCGTGTCCGTGCCGGGGACCGCCCCCGGGGGTTCAGCCGCCTGCCACCTCGCCCCCCGAGGCGGCGAGCACGGCAAATTCGTCCTGGAAGTACCCGACGATTCGACCGGGATCACCTACCAGGCCGGCGTCGGTGGCGATACCCAGGCGGACCTGGCCGGCGTAGGAGAGAATGCTCACTCCCAGCCCCAGCCGTCCCGACTGAGGTACCCAGAACATGAACTCCTTGATCGGCTTGCGGGCCAGGTACAGGGTCTTCTGTGGACCCGGCACGTTGGTCATGACGGCGGTGGCTTTCTGGGCAAACAGCTTGACCCCCAACTTTTCGATCTCCGGGCTGGCGATGCCCAGCGCGTTGAGCACGGTAAAGGCCACCAGCGCCTGGGGCGAGCCCTTGAGTTCGTCCATGTTGCGCTTCAGGGCAGCGAGGCGCAGCTCCGGGTCGGCCAGTCCCACCGGCAGCGCCAGAAACACCAGGCCGAAGCGATTTCCCAGCTCGAACGCCTCGTCGGCGGGCCGGAGGTTGACGGGCACCACGGCGCGAATCGACAGCCCGTCGGGGGAGTCGCCATGCTCAATGAGATAGCGGCGCAGGGCGCCGGTGACCGCGGTGAGCAGCAGGTCGTTGATCGTCACCCCCAGGCGGCGGGAGAGCCGCTTCACCTCGGGGAGAGGGATTGGGCGGGACCAGGCGGCGCGCTTGGTCACCCCCAGCCGACCCTTGAACAGGGTGTGCGGATCGGCGGACATCGTGACCAGCTTGCCCAGCTCGGATGCGGCCGAGGCGCCGGTCATCGCCAGTTCAAGCGCCCGCGACGGGTTGAGCAGCGCCTCCAGCCCTTGCGCCAGGCTCAGGCCGCCGGCGCGCTGGCTGGCGGTGGCGGCGCCGATAGCGTCACGCCGCCCGGGTGCCGCGTCGGGCGCCTCGTCCACCAGGGAGAACAGCAGCCGCACCAGCGCGATACCGTCGCCGATACAGTGATGTACGCGGGCGATCAAGGCGCAGCCGCCTCCGTAGCCCTCAACCAGGTGGAACTGCCACAGCGGCTTCGAGTAGTCCAGGGGAGTGCTCATCAATTCGCTGACCAGCTGCTGCAGCGTGCCCTGGTCGCCGGGGTGGGGCAGAGCAGAGCGGCGCAAGTGCGCCTGCAGCGCGAAGTGCTCGTCCTCGACCCAGTACGGCTTGCCGACCAAGGGAAGCCAGGAGTACTTCACGCGCTGGCGGAAGCGGTCGTGGAGAAGCAGCCTGTCCTCGATGTCCTCCTTCAGCGCCGCAAAGTCCAGCGGCTCATCGAAGGTCATCAGCGCCGTGATGGTCATCAGGTTGGTGGGATCCTCCATGCGCAGCCAGGCGCTGTCCACGTTGGACAGCGGTTCGCTGAGGTTGCGGTCACGAGTCACGGGCGCCTCCGTCGTCCCCGCCTTCGCCGCGGCCTCGAGCGCTGAGTTTCAGGCTCGGCTGCCGTCGCGTTCCATCGGCGATGTGCCGCTAGCGTACACGACTTTCCCTTCTCCTGCACGCCAGCTGGTCTTCCCTGGCCCAGCAGGGCATGCCGAGGTCTCTGGCCGCGGACCCGGCACGCACCCCTGTTTGACGCGTCGCGGCAAGATGGGCTTGACAACTCCGCCGCAGTGCGGTATATTGATCAACGCTGGATGCTGCGATGCGGCAGCAGGCCCAGGGAGGCGGTAGTCATGATAAGACTGGTCAAGAGGTACGGCAGCCGCAAGCTCTACGACACCGAAGAGAGCCGCTACGTGCACCTGGAGGAGCTGGCGGCGTGGATCCGCCAGGGCCAGGAGCTCAAGGTGGTGGACAACACCAGCGGCGACGACGTCACCGCCCAGACGCTCACCCAGATCATCTCCGATGAGGGCCGCCGGGGGCGCTCGGCGCTGCCTGAGAGCGTGCTGCACGAGATCATCCGCTTCGGCCAGCACGCGGTGAGCGAAGGGGTGGGGCGGCTGCAGACCGGTGTGGACCGCGTGATGCGCGCGTCGGTAGACCGCCTGGAGCCGCTTCGCCAGGCGCGCGAGGAGATGGACCAGCTGCGCCGACGGCTGGCCGAGCTGGAGAGTTCGTTGCAGGAGATCGAAAGCACGCGCGACCTCGCCGGTGCGGCGCGTCGCCGCCCCGTGGCGGCAACGCCGAGGTCCGCGAAGGCCCCGCGGCCGGCGCCAGGGAAGCGGGCAAAGGGCGAAGTCTCGGAGCAGTGAGGGAGTACTGGCTGGGAGAAACCGCCGGCGCGCCTGCCCACGGCCGGGGTGTGGCGTGCCGGGAGCACTGAACGGACGTGATCGACGCTTTCGTCGAACGGAGGTGAAAGGTGAGAAAGTCAGAGGATATGCAGGCGGAACTGCGAGAGTCGGCGCACAAGATCTGGCTCGCCGGCATGGGCGCTCTGGCCGTGGCGGGCGAGGAGGGGAAAACCCTCTTCCAGACCCTGGTAGCCAGGGGGGAGGAGATGGAGGATCGCAGCAAGGGCCAGGTTGACAAGGTCAAGGGCAAGCTACAGGACGCCAAGGCTGGCATGGGCGTGATGCTCGGCAGACTGCAGGAGGGCGTCGACGAACAGGTGACGGCCGCGCTGGCCAAGCTGGGTGTGCCTACCCGCAAGGAGATCGCGACGTTGACCAGGCGCGTCGAGGAACTCTCCAGGACCATCGACAAGATGAAGAAGGCCTCTGCGCCCAAGCCCAAGGCGAAGAAGCCGGCCACCACGCCCGTCGCGCCGGCCGAGTAGGGAACCCGCACCACAAACGCTGGAGGGCCGTTGACGCCTCCGCTGGCCGCCTGTGCGCAGGCGGCCGATTTGTTGAGGTGAGAAGGCGTCGATGGGGCTGGCGGATCCCCGTCGCCGCGTTGTGAGCCCAACCGTCACCGACACGGACACTGACACGGCCACGGCCACGGCCACGGTCACCGTCATGGACACAGTCACCGGC
>JBBINC010000214.1:0-2994 GCA_037444085.1 Acidobacteriota bacterium
CAGGAGCACTGGCATGACGACGCTGTCTTCCAGGTCGGTGCCCGCGGCCAGGGCGCGGCGCACCTCCGAGACCGTCTGGCTGATGGTTGCGGGCGACGCCTGCCCGTGCCACACCGCCTGCGCCAGTACGCTGCGCGGCGCGAAGCGGAGGCGGTTGGCGATGAGGTAGAAGAACACCTCGCGCGCCCGCGGGCGCAGGGGGATCTCGCCGGCCGGTCCGGTCACGGCAAGGCGACGAGTGTCGCAGGTGAAATCGCCGGAGATCAGTTCAGCCACGTCGAGACGGCCCTGCCGCGGGAGGTGTATCCCCAACGAAGCAGCGCCAGGCGGGTGCTACGCTCTCGCCACGACCAGCTCCTCCAACTCGTCGTCCCGCAGGGTACGATCGGCCCGCTTGGCAGCGGCCAACAGGAGGGCCACCACCTCGTCGGTGGCGTCGTGCCCGCGGGTCAGCAGCCAGTGCCTGACGTTGGACGCCCCCGACATCGGGCCTACCTCGAGGACCTGGCACTCCCCCACCCACGACGCGGGCACCGCAGAATAGACCATATCCGCCAGCGCCACCTCCCCCTTGGCGGAGGCCTTGAGGATGGCCGCCGCGTGGACTCCCGTGGAGGTGCGATAGGCATCCCGGCCGACCACCGGCTGGCGTGGCGGCACATCGATTCCCAGGATGGCCGCGCCGCGGCGCACGTAGGCGGACAGCCCGCGCAGGTCGGCGTCGCACCACCCCAGCAAACGAGAGTTGACCAGCAACTGCTCCATAGCGGCGTTGCCCACCCGCTCACCGACCCCCAGGACGGTGCCGTGCAGTCGATCGGCGCCGGAGGCGGCCGCGGCCAGGGCGTTGGCGGTGGCCAGCCCGCGGTCGTTGTGGCCGTGCCAGTCAAGGCCTACGCCTTCGCCGCCGGCGGCACGAATGACCTCGGCCACGAAGCGCACGATGCGAGCCGCCCCGGCCGGGGTGGCGTGCCCCACGGTGTCGGCGACACACACCCGCCGCGCCCCGGCGTGCACCGCCGCGCTGACGATGCGTTTCAGATCGTCGGGGTGCGAGCGCGTGGTGTCTTCGGTGACGAAGGTCACTGGAGCCCCGTGCGCCACCGCCGTGCGCACGCACCGTTCCGCCCGCCGCAGCACGTCGTCTAGAGTCCAGCCCTCGACGAAGAAGCGAATCGGCGAGGCGCCCACGAACAGCGCGATCTCCACCTCGCACCCGGTGTGGTAGGCGATTTCGAGAATCGGCACGATGTCGCTCTCGGTGGTGCGTGCGGCACAGTTGGGGGCCACCGGCAGCCGCGAGGCGACGATCTCGGCCACCAGGGCGCGGGCGTCGGCCGCGGCGCGCGGTCCGGCGCCGGGCAGCCCCACATCGGCGGAGGTGATGCCCAGCGCCGCCGCCAGGTGCAGAAACTCGACCTTCTCTTGCAGCGTCGGATTCTTCACCGACGGGCTTTGCAGCCCATCGCGCAGGGTTTCGTCGTCGAACGACAGCTGGCGCCCCGGGGCGTTTGTCTCCCCCCTGTCGTTCCAATCGTGGATCAGGTGCGCGCAGTCAACCATCGCCGTTTGGGGCGCCAGCGGCCCTACTGCGACCGTTGCAGCACCGGTACCGACTGGAGCACCTCGGGGTTGGCCGCCGACGCCAGGGGTCCCGGGTCCTCGCCGGCCAGCACGCGGCGAAGAGCGCCGCGCAGAATCTTACCTGAACGCGTCACCGGCAGCGCCTCCACCCACACCACCGCCGCCGGACGCAGCGCGGCGCCCAGGGCCGAGGCCACGTGCCCGGCCACCTCGCGTCCCAGTTCCGGTGTGGGTTCCACGGTCTTCTCCGCCACCGCCACCAGCACCAGCCGCGTGCCCTTGACGGGATCTGGCAACCCTACCGCCGCCGCCTCCTGCACCGCGGGGTGGGTGATCGCCGCTGCCTCCACCTCCCCCGGGCCGACGCGCTTGCCCGCCACCTTCAGGGTGTCGTCGGCCCGGCCGGTGAGGAACCACTGGCCGTCCCCGTCGATGCGCGCCCAGTCGCCGTGGTCCCACAGGCGCTCGCCGAATCGCTGGAAATACGTCTGCAGGTAGCGCCCGGGGTCGCCGAGAAAGCCGCGGGTCATGTTGGGCGCCGGCGCACGACACACCAGGTACCCCACCCCGCCCCGCACCGGCTGCCCCGTCTCGTCCACCACGTCCACGTCCATGCCCAACGCAGGGCCCTGCAGGGAGGTGGCCTTAAGCGGCGCCACGGGCAGCGGCGCCAGCAAGCACCCCATCAACTCGGTGCCACCCGAGATGTTGATCACGGGGCAGGTGCCGCCCCCCACCTGGTGGTGGTACCAGAGGTACGTCTCCTCGTCCCACGGTTCGCCGGTGGAGCCCAGGATGCGCACGCTGTCCAGCTGGGCGTGCCGCCGGGGCGCCTCGTCATGGCTGCGCAGCACCCGCGCCGCGGTCGGCGCCAGGCCCAGGTGCGTCACACCGTGGCGAGCCGCCACCTCCCACAACCGCCCTGGCCGGGGGTAATCAGGCGCACCGTCCAGCAGCACCACCGCACCACGGTGAAAAAGAACCCCGAGGATCTCCCACGGGCCCATCATCCAGCCGATGTCGGTGAGCCACAGCATGCGCTCGCCGGGGCGCACATCCAGGTGGTAGCCCACCTCCTTGGCGGTCACCACCAGCACACCGGCGTGGGTGTGCACCGCCCCTTTCGGCTTTCCCGTCGTTCCCGAGGTGTACAGGATCAGCGAGCGCGCCGAGGCCGCCAATGGTGCGGTGTGACGCACGGGTACTGCCGCGCTCTCCAGCTCGTGCCAGCAGCGGTCGCGCCTCGTCCAGGCGATCGCCTCTCCGGTGTGGCGCAGCACCACCACGTGCTCGACGCAGGCGGCCAGCTCGGCGGCCCGGTCGGCGGCGGGCTTGAGCGCCACCGCCCTGCCGCGGCGGCTGGTGCCGTCGGCGGTGAGCAGCACCCGCGCCCCGGCGTCGGCAAGGCGC
>JBBINC010000215.1:0-2986 GCA_037444085.1 Acidobacteriota bacterium
CCTCATAATCACGTAAGGTAATGGCAAGGCTGCCTCTCTACCGCGCCGGCGCCGGCCGCCGGCCCGGCGCCCGGCTCCCACCTGCTCACCTGGGTGCTCATCGGCATCCTGGCCGTGGCCGTCGGGGCTGCCGCCTTGGTGGCGGTGCACATCGTGCGCGGGCAGGGACCGCGGCGCGTCACCACCCGCCGGGTGGACCGCTACGAGGTGCGCGAACTCATCGGCCGCGGCGGCATGGCGACGATCTACAAGGGCATCGACACGACCCGCCGCGGGGCTCCGCCCGTGGCCATCAAGATCATGGACGACGCCCACCTCGCCGATCCAGACCTGGTGCGCAAGTTCCTGCGCGAAGGCGAAATCCTCCGCCAGCTCGAGCGCGACGACCCGGAGGCGCCGCTGGTGCACGTCTTTCACTTCGGCCGCGCCGGGGGTGATTCCGGGCGCCCGTTCATCGCCATGGAGCACGTCGACGGCGAGGATGTGCTGCGCCACCTACGCCGTCGCGGCCGGTTGCCGCTATCCGAGGCGGCACGCGTCATCGCCGGGGTGGCGCGCGCCCTGGCGCCGGCCCACGCCGCCGGCGTCTACCACCGCGACCTCACCCCCGACAACGTCATTCTCACCGACACCCCGCGCGGCGGCTACCGCCTGCGTCTCATCGACTTCGGCGTGGCCCGCCACGAGTACACCTCGCACGGCACCCTGGACGGCTCCATCGCCGGGAAACCGCCGTACATGTCCCCCGAACAGTGCCAGGGGCTTCCCGTGGACGGGCGCTCCGACATCTACGCCCTGGGGATCATGTTCTTCACCCTGCTCACCGGCGAGCCGCCGTTCGTCAGCAAGAACCCGCTGGAGGTGATGCGCATGCACAAGGACGAAGTGGTCCGCTTCCCGCCCGCCTTCGAGGAGCCGGTGCGGGCGCTGCTCGGCCGGCTGCTCGCCAAGGACCCGGCGCAGCGCCCGGCCTCGGTGCATTTCCTGCTCGCCGACCTGCAGCACCTCACCGGCGGCGTGTGAGAGGGGAGGAGGAGCGATGGTTCGACGCCTGGTCTGGCTGACGGTCGGCCTGGGCGCCGTGCTGCTCGCTGCCGGCGCCGGCGCGCAGGGGCGGATCACGGGGCGCAGCGGGGCGAACATCACGCTGTCGGTGGGGGCGCGGGACGGGGTGCGGGCGGGGATGACCGGCGAGGTCATTCTGGTGACCAGCGTTGGGGATCGGATCAAGCGTGTCCCGATTGCGGTGTTTCGCGTGCAGGCGACCGATTCTGCGTCCAGCCGCGCGGTGCTGACCGACATTGGCGGCGGGTTCGAAGACGTGGTCGGTGCGGGCCTCGAGGTTGAGTTCAGCCAGCCGCTGGTGCGGCCGACGCCACAGCCCACGCCAGAGCCCGAACCCCCGCCGACGCCGACGCCGCCCAGTGATCCTTATGTCTACCCGACCCCGATGCCGTGGCCGCCTGCCACACCGGTGCCCACGCCGGAAGCCGTTGAGCTCCTCCGGCAGGGCAATCTGGCCTGGGATCGTGGCGACTGGTGGCGCGCCGCCGAGTTGTACGAGGCGTTGCTCCAGCAGGTACCCGGCCACACCGTCGCGGCGCAGCGTGCGCCGGACGCACGCGCGCGCTGGGCGGCGGAGCAGCGGGCCCGGGAGCAGCAGCGGTTGGAAGCGGAGGAACGGGCCCGGCGCGAGCGGCGGGAGAAGGAGGCGCGGGAGCGGGAACGGCAGAACTTGCCGCTCTACCGGGAGACGGCACGAACGCATCTTGCGGACGGACAATGGGACGCGGCTGCATCGTGGCTGGCGCGCATCGCCGTGGTCGATCCCCGGGACAGCTATTTGCAGAGCGTCATTGACGAGCGGCTGGCCGCCGCTGTCCGGGCTCTGGATGGCGGCAGGCCGCTGGAAGCCCTGGCGTTTGTGAATCAGATCGCCGCGCTCGAGCCGAGCGCGCGAGTCACGAATCTGCGCGAACGCGCGGTGGTGGCATCGCGGAAGGCGCTGCTCGAGGACGGCGACCGCCGGATGGCAGCTGGCGACGCCGAGGGTGCGCGCGCGCAGTGGAGCGCGCTAGCCGCCGACGCCCCCGATCATCCAGGCCTGGCCGAGCGGTTGGCGCAACTGCAGAATCTCCGGGCGAGGTTTGCACCTTCGGGAAGCGAGTACATCTACATTCCGCCGGGCACATTCGAAATGGGGTGCGTGGGTGGTGACGATCGTTGCTCCGCGGACGAGCGGCCCCGGCATGAGGTCACGATCACCCGGGGTTTCTGGATGAAAGTCACCGAAGTGACCGTGGAAGAGTACCTCGTTTTTGCAGGCGCGTCCCGTTCGCGCATCCCTCCCTGGCCCCCATTCAACGTGAACTGGCGCCACGTCACCCACCCGATCGTGGGCGTCACGTGGGAGGAGGCGGAGCGCTACTGCCGGTGGGCTGGCGGGCGGCTGCCCTCCGAGGCGGAGTGGGAGTACGCGGCGCGCGGCGGTCTGCGCCGCGCGCAGTACCCATGGGGGAACGGGACGCCGATTTGTCAGCCCGGTACGCGTAACGGTGCACGTTTCGACGACCGCTCGTTCTGTGGTGCGCAACGCCGCGCCACGCGCGGTACCGAGCCGGTGGCGGCGTTCGGCGCCAACGGTCACGGGCTTCACGACATCGCCGGGAACGTGTGGGAATGGTGCGCCGATTGGTACGACGCGGGTAGCTACGCAGCCCCTCAGGCGATCGATCCGAATGGGCCGTCCTCCGGCGAGCAGCGGGTCATTCGCGGCGGCGCCTGGTCGGCCGCGGCGTCGCACCTGCGTGTGTCGACCCGCAGCTCTGCCCCGCCGGCGGTGCGGCGGGACGACCTTGGGTTTCGCTGCGTGAAAAGCGGCCAGCAAGGAGAGACGCCATGAGGGGGCGGCAGATGATTGAATGGGGTGGCGCGTGGCGGCGGGCTGGGGCGACTCGCTCGCGGCGCCGCACCTGCTCGCGAACGC
>JBBINC010000216.1:0-2986 GCA_037444085.1 Acidobacteriota bacterium
GCCGGCCGCCGGCCCCCCGGGGCCATCCCGGCGGCCTGCGCCCGAGACGCCGCCGCCGGTACCGCCGGATCGCGGCCCGAGCAGGGGCGCTGCCCGCAGCTCGGAGAGCGAGCGCGCAGTGGAGAGATCCTCCCGCGCCGCTGCCAGCGCCGCCCGCATCTCGTCCAGGCTGGCGTGGCGATCGCCCGGCCGCTTGGCCAGCGCCTTCACCGCCACCGCCAGCAGCCCCGGCGGAATGCCCGCGGGGGGTGTCGGCAAGGGCTGGTGCACCACCTGGTAGATCAGCGACGGCACCGTCGGGGCATCGAAGGGCCGCCGCCCCGCCAGCACTTCCCACAGGATCACCCCCACTGCCCACTGGTCCACCCGCTGATCGATGGGCTCGCCGAGAAACTGCTCCGGCGCCATGTACTGCGGTGTCCCCAGCAGTTGACCCGTGCGCGTGGTGGCCGCCGAACCCTCCAGCCAGGCGACGCCGAAGTCCACGATCTTCACTGTCCCGCCGGGCAGGAGAGTGACGTTGTTGGGCTTCACGTCGCGGTGGATGACGCCGCTGGCGTGCGCGTAGGCCAGGCCGCCGCACAGCTGTTCGATCACATCCACGCGCCGCCCGAGATCGGCCAGCCGGCCAGCGCGCAGCGCCTCGGCGAGCGTCTCGCCCTGCAGCAGCTCCATGGCGATGAACGGCGCCCCCTCGTGCTCGCCGAACTCGTAAATGGTGACGATGTTGGGGTGTTGCAGTCGGGCCGCGGAGCGGGCCTCCCGGAGGAAGCGGGCGCGCGTTCCCGGCTCCGCCTGCAGATCGACGGCGATCGTCTTGATGGCGACGACCCGCTCCAGCACCGGATCCCGTGCCCGGTACACGCACCCCATGCCGCCCCGGCCCAGCTCGCCGAGCACCTGGTAGCGGCCGATCCTGTCCGGCTGCGAAGGCACGTCCCATGCTACCGCACCGGCGAGCCACCGCCCCTTGACAACCGGCGCCGCAGACCCCATCTTGGAGTCAGCGGTGGGCAGGGGCTCGGTAACTGCAGTACGGGGGACGCCTGGGACCGAAGTCAGAAGCGGCCGGGCGGGCAGCACGAGGCAGACGTTGCAGTAGCCTTAGGAGTGGCAGCGCAGCAGTACGTGAGCCCTGGATGTAGGACAGGAACCGACAGCAGCAACGATGTTGGCGCGGTACCCCTGCCCACTGATCACGACCTCGAGAGGCCGCCCGCCGGGCGGCCTTGCTTTTCTCACGGCCCGCCCCCTCCGGCCTGTCTTCCGGCAGATCGCTCCTGCTGCACGAGTCGCGGACTTCGGCCTGGACGGGTACGAGAGGTGCGAGTTCGGGCCCGCCGCGGACGCGCGGGGAGTGCCTTCGCCGCCGCAGGCCGCCGAAACGCGTCGGGATCCCTCGCGCCCTGCGGATGCTCGGGATGACGGGGAAGGTGCGGGCACACAGAGGGAGCCGTTCAGCGGCCGCCTCTGCCTGCCCCCATCACCCTCACCTTCTCACCGGAGAACCGTGGCGCGGCTCGCGGTCACGCGTTACCGCCGGCACTGTCGTCCTCCTGCTCGTCCTCCTCCAGCAGCGCCACGCCCTGCTCGGCCTGCTGGAGCAGCCCTCGCGCCGCGGCGGCATGCTCCGGCGGCACCGCCAGCACCGCCTCACTGGCCACCACCCGGTGAATGGGGAAAACTCGCCGCTCAGGCGAAACCACCTCCGCGTCGATCCCCTGGTCCAGCAGGAAGCCACGCGCCAGTGCCGCGTCCTCGGGTGACGCAAACGCCGCCACCGGGATCCAGGCGGGGCCGTAGGCGTCGGGAGGGAGGGGACCCTCCTCGAGCGCCGCGCCGCAGTCGGAACAGCTCGGCACTCCCTCCCGATATTCGATGCCACACTCCGCACAGTACGGCATCGCCCACCCCCTTTGCTCGGAGGGCTTCTTAGAACTCGAACACCTCCGTCTCGAGCACGTCCGAGAGCTGGCGCATGACCGCGGCGGTGAGGGCACTGGAGACCCCGGCGACGATCGCCGAACCCTTGGAGCGTCCGATCAGAAAGCCGATCGCAGCAGCCGCACCGACCGCCAGGAGCGGGTGCCGGCGCACCGTCTCGCGCCAGTCCACCTCCCTGGGAACCAGCTTGTCCAGGAGGAAGTCGGCGCTCAGACGACTCTGCTCGGCAGATTCTTCCTCGCCGGCCTCCTCGTCGTCGAAATCGAACAGCTCCTTCTCCTCGACCTCCGGGGTGTCCCTCTCCTCACCTTCGTGCATGGAACTCACGCCTCTCGCCGCCGCACCAGGAAGCCCACCGCAAACCCGACAGCGAGGGCGATGAGCACCGCCTTGCCGGGGTTCCGTCGCACGTAGTCCACCACGTCGTCGCGCATTTCTCTCACGTCCACCTCTTGCACCTTGGACTTGATCTTCGCGTACAGCTTCTTCAGTTCGGCGGCCAGTCTCTCGTACTGCGTCTTGGCGGCGGCGTACGCCTCCTCGACGATCTCCCGGGCGCGACCGTACAGCTCGCCCATGCGTTCCCGGGCATGATCGAGCGCCTCACGGGCCTCCGCCAGGAACCCCTTGGCCCGCTCGAGCGCCTCGGCCGATCGTACCCTTACCGCCCCGGCCCCTTCCCCGAGCGCCTCCCTGGCCTTTTCCATGGCGCTCTCGGCGCGGGCGATCGATTCCTTGGCGGCCTCAGCCACATCCTCGACCGCTTCATGAACGACGCCGGCGGCCTTCTCGATCTTCTCTTCCACGTCGGCGGTTCGCTTGCTCCCGCTCATGGCAACCTTCCTTTCTCCTACCACCCCATGGTAGGTCCCCCAGTCATCTTCTTCAAGGGTGTTCCCCCGCGTGAGCGAAGGGCGGATCCTGCCCGTGCCAGTGTCCGTGCCAGTGTCCGTGCCAGTGTCCGTGCCAGTGTCCGTGCCAGTGCCAGTGTCAGTCACTCATGACGACTCGTCGTCGCCACAGTGAATCAAAATGGGCCCCT
>JBBINC010000217.1:0-2969 GCA_037444085.1 Acidobacteriota bacterium
AACCCCCCTCGGCGCGGCGGCGAAGCCGCACGCGCCTCGAATCTCGCCTCCAACCGCCCCCACCACACACCCACCCAGCCCCCGCGTCATGGCAGGGCGGGTCACGCCTGATCGTGTCCGTGTCGGTGTCAGTGCCCGTGCCGGTGACCGCGCCGGTGACTGTGCCCGTGTCGGTGCCCGCGTCCGTGACCGGTGCGCGCGTCGGCGCGTTCCGTTGCACGTAAAGCCGGTGGGAGTCCGGCGCGATCCCGTTGACGGTTGCGCCGGATGAGCCCTAGCGCGGCACGAGACCCCGCTGGTGCAGCGACACCCACCCCTCCCGCCCCACCACGATGTGGTCGAGCACCGAGATGCGAAGCAACTCCCCCGCCTGATGCAGGCGACGGGTGAGGTCGATGTCGTCCTGCGAGGGAGTGGGATCGCCCGAGGGGTGGGTGTGCCAGAGGATGATGCCGTGGGCGCCGTCGCGAATCGCCGCGTTGAACACCGCCGCGGGCTCGACGCTGGCCTGCGTCCTCAAGCCCTCGTGCAGCTCATGCAGCTTGATCAAACGATGGCGAGTGTCCAACGTCAGGCAGCCGAAACGCTCCAGGCCCTCGCAGGCGTACAGCGTCGCCAGGTAGGGCCCCACCGCTTCGGGATTGTCCAGGAGCGTCCGGTTGCGCAGGCCACCGCGGGCGATGCGCCGCCCAAGTTCCAGCGCCGCCGCCAGGGCAGTCACCTTGGCGAGGCCCAGGCCCTTGACCTCATGCAACTCGCGAAGGTGGGCGCGAGCAAGCCCTTCGACCCCACCAAGCTCCTTCAACATGCGCGCGGCCAGTTCCAGCACCGGCGCACCCCGCGTCCCGGTGCGCAGCAGGATGGCCAGCAGCTCGTCATCGCCGAGCTGCTGCGGGCCGTGCTCCCACAACTTCTCCCGCGGTCGTTGCGGCTTGGGCAGTTCCGCGACGCGCATCACGCTCCTCCGGCGGCGAGCGCCGTCTCAAGCCGCGGTAGAAGCTCCCCTGCCGGCCCGCGCAGCGCCACCTGAGCCAACGACGCGAGGGCGCTGGGCTGCGGGTTTACCTCGATCACCGTCGCGCCTGCCCACGACGCCACTTCCACCAGCCCGGCGGCCGGATACACCACCGCCGAGGTGCCAACCACCAGCAGGACGTCGCAGCGCTCGCAGGCGGCCATGGAATTCTCCAGCACCTCGGTGGGCAAAGCCTCGCCGAACCAGACCACGGCCGGCCGCAGCATGCCGCCACACGAGCAGCGCGGCGGCAGAACGGGAAACGGCGCGGTACGGTCTTCGCGCTCGCCGGAGCAACTCAGGCAGCGCACCCGCCAGATGGAGCCGTGCAGATGCAGCACGCCCCTGGAGCCTGCGTCCTCGTGCAGGCCATCGACGTTCTGGGTGGTCAGCACGAACGACGCGAACCGCTCCTGCCATCGCGCCAGCACCTCGTGCGCCGCATTGGGACGCCTGCTCGCCAGGTTGATTCGGCGCTGCTCGTAGAAGCGCCAGACCATCAGTGGATCGGCCGCGAAAGCCTCGGGTGTGGCGACCTGCTCGACCGGGCGGCCTTCCCACAGCCCTCCCGCGCCGCGGAACGTCGGCACCCCGCTCTCCGCCGAAACCCCTGCGCCGGTGAACGCCACCACCCGCTCAGCGCCCCTGAGCACTGCCGCTGCCTTGATGACGGACTCCTCGTGCCCGGCCATGGCGCCAATACTAGCGCACGGGGATCGATCACGATGCGCCGAGCAACACGATCCACGCCACGTACGTGACCACCGCGGCGGCGGTTGACACCACCACCGCGGCGGCCGCCAAGTCGCGGTCGCCGCCCAGCTCCACGGCCACCGGATACGACGCCACCGCGCTGGGCGCCGCGAGCAGCAGCACCCCCACCAGCACCTCGTCGGGACTGACGCGCAGCGCCACCAGCGCCCACAGGCCCAGGGCCGGCTGGACGATCAGCTTCAAGGCCACCGAAACCGCCAGCGGCTTTGCCACTCCCCTCCAGCGCCCCAGGGTGAGCTGCGATCCCAGGGCCAACAGCGCCCCGGGCAGCGCGAAGTCCGCCAGGGTCTCCAGAGTGACCGCCAGCCACGGCCACGGGCGCCACCCCGCCGCGGCCAGTCCCAGTCCGGCCAGGGCGCTCGCCACCAGCGGGTGGCCGAGCACCCGCACGAGTGTGCCGCGCCGCCGCCGACCGCCGCGATAGTGCTCCAGGACCCAGACCGCCAGCAGGTTCATCACCGGAATGAGCACCGCAGCGGACACCGCCGCGGCGCCAAGCGCCGATTCCCCTCCCGCGGCCAGGATCACCGGAAAAGCGACGTACGCCAGGTTTCCGCGTTGCGCCGCCTGCGCCAGCACGCCCATCTGCGAGCCCGGCAATCGCCACATGCGGCCGAGCCCGAGGGCGACGGCGGTGGTCGCCAGCACCAGGGCCGTGGTGACCGCCACCACCGCCGGCGAGAAGCTGTCCGCCAGTGAGGCGGTGCCCACCTTGATGAGCAGCAGCGCGGGCAGCGCGACCTGCGCCACCAGCCTGTTCAACCCGGCGGCACCGCCCTCGTCCAGCAGCCCCGCCTGCCTCGCCGCCACACCCACCGCGAGGATGACGAACACCGGCACCAGTCCGGCGAACACCTCCACGGTGGCAGAGTGTACGGCATGCACAGGCGACACGCCTGGGGTATGCTTGTGCGCCCGCGGAGGGGTGGCCGAGCGGCTGAAGGCACCAGTCTTGAAAACTGGCGATGCGCGAGCATCCGCGGGTTCGAATCCCGCCCCCTCCGCCACCGGCAAGCTCTTGACCCCGGCGGACAGTGGAAGCGGAACGTGCTCTCTGCCGTGCCCGTGCCCGTGCCCGTGCCAGTGTCAGTGGCGGTGTCTGTGTCAGTGAGCGTCGACGGACTGTTCCACCCTCGGCGGGGGGAACACCCGTCATCCCGAGCCCGCAGAGCGGGCGAGG
>JBBINC010000218.1:0-2947 GCA_037444085.1 Acidobacteriota bacterium
GGCCCCATCCTGCCCCAATCAAGTGTCCTTGAAGGAAACTGTGGGCCGGGGGAGGCGGCCTTCCGCAAGGCCTCCGCCATCATCCCGCGGAACACCTCGGCCAGCGCCTTGGCCGGGACCAGGTAGTCGGCGTGGCGGGGCGTCACCCAGCGGTCCTCGACATCGAGACCGCCGAGAGAGACCAGCAGGTGTACGTGGGGGTGATAGACCACCAGCGAGCGGGTCCAGGTGTGCAGCACCGCCAGGATCGCCGGGACGGCGCCGAGCCAGGCCGGGTCGCGGCACACGGAGAGCACCGATGAGGCCGCGCAGCGCATCAGCGCCCCGAGCACCGCGCGCTGGTGCGAGCGGGCAAGAGCTCGCGGCTCAGCAGGTAGTGTCAAGGGACACCCAGATTCCCGCAGTTAGTGGACACCCAGTTTCCCGCACGGTGTCTCCCAGGGGTGTCGCTTTGCTGGGAGAGTCGTCGCTCTCGTCTCCTCCGTTCGTCTTGCTCCCCGAGCACCGGTAACGAGATCGCCGAATCTTCGATGAGCTGAGCGAATCGAAGCCGTAGACGCGCCGCCGGCCGGGGCGAGCGTCGCCGGCGAACGCCAAGGTCAGGAGCACCCCGAGTTGTAGATCACTGGCATCTGCCCGCGCCACCTTCCCCACACCTCGTCGTCCGTGATCAGCTCGGCCACAAAGCGCGCGACGTTGATGCGGCTGGTCTTGCCAGGATTGAACAGGGCGCTGCGGGTTGGCGAAGGGTGAACCTCGTAGGGCGTGACGCGATTTTCGTCGACGAGAGTGTCCGGCCGCACCGCCACCCATTCGATGGCGTCGCCGGGGTGGAGGTGGGTGCGCAGGTAGTCGGCGGCCTCCTCGTTGTCGGCGTGGGGAGGCAGAAGCGCGCGAATTAACGCCAGGGCAAGGCGCTGGCCGAACGAGACGGACTCCCCGAGATCGCGGTTGCGATGGCCGGCGGTGTTCATGAGCACGAATCTGACCGGGTGTGCCCGGGGGGTAGCCCGCACAGCGTCGCACAGGCGACGGGTCGCCTCCGTCACCAGCCGCCGCGGCGATCCGTAGATTCCCCTCACGCTCAGGTTGTGCCCCAGGCAGGAGGCCACCGCGCTGCACTCGCTGGCGTGGTGTACCAGTGTGTCAGCGGTGAGTTCGAGGAGGCTCCCGTGAACGATGGACAACGACCGGTGGCGCCTGAGCGTCTCCGGCAGCTTGTCGGGTGATCGCACCACCGCGCGAACCTGCTGGCCGCGTTCGAGCAGATCGGCGACGAGAAGTCGTCCGGTCGCCCCACTGGCGCCCACCACCAGTATCGTCATCGCTCCCTCCCGCCACGACGCGCCGGCGCTGGTGCGAGGCGGCCGGCCGGGCGCGCCGTCGCGCCGCGGCGAGACCGCTGCGGTGGAGGCGGCGCTCGCCGGCTACCGCCCGCTGTCCCGCCTCGCCGCCCCGGCGACGCTGGACGGCGGCGATGTGCTGCGCGTCGGCCGGCGTCTGTTCGCCGGCGCGACCCGGCGCACCAACCGGGAGGGCATCGACCAGCTCGGCGCCGCCCTCGCCCCGTTCGGCTACTCGGTCACCGCCGTGCCGGTGGACCGCTGCCTGCACCTCAAATCGGCGGTCACGCAGATGGCCGAGGACGCCGTGCTGGTCAACCCCGACTGGGTGGATGCCGGGGCCTTCGCCCGGCTCGAGGCGCTGACGATCGATCCCAGCGAGCCGGCGGCGGCCAACACCCTTCTCGTGCCCGGTGCGCTGGTCGTGGCAAACGCCTACCCGCGCACCGCGGAGCGCCTGCAGCGGGCCGGTCTGACGCTCGTGGCCATCGACATGTCCGAGCTGGCCAAGGCCGAGGGCGCCCTGACCTGCTGCAGCCTGCTGCTCGGCGAGGGAACGCTCCGGTCACGGCCGGGGGGTGCGCGGTCGCCAGCGCCGCCCGTACACCAGGTCGTCGGCGAGCACCAGCAGGCGGTGCAGCGCCGGCGCCCGGCGGACCACGGCGCGCACCAGGGCGTGCGGCCAGGTGTCGGGATGGGAGAACGGGCAGGAGGCCATGCAGATGCCGCAGTCGGTGCCGATGCTCCGCCAGTAGGCGTAGCACGACTCGACCCGGGTCGGCCAGCGGGACCCGCCCGGGAGGGGCTCCGGCGGGCCGAACGAGAGCGAGGCGGTGGGGCAGGTGTCGGCGCACTTCCGGCACACGGCGCAGAACCGCCGCACGCCGAGATCCACCGGGCGGTCAAGGGCGAGCGGCTGGTCGGTGGTCACCGCGCCGATGCGCACCCGCGAGCCGAAGCGATCGGCCACCAGGATGTTGTTGCGCCCGACCTCGCCGAGCCCGGCGGCCACCGCCAGCGGAGGCAGGATCACCTCGTAGTGGGCGTCGAAGTGGGGGGTGGCCGCGCGTCCGTGCCTGCCAGCCGCGCCGCCCAGCGGTCGACCTCGTCCGCATCCGGGACAAGGCGGTCGATCGCCGCGAAGTAGGTCTCCGCCTCGGCGCTGACCACCGGGTCGTAGTAGCGCCCGCCGGGGGCGCACAGCGCCGGCAGGGCGCGGAGGCGGTCGTCGGCGGCCTGCAACTCCGGCCAGCGCCGGTAGGTGTCCTCGTAGGAGGGCGTGCCGGGGCGCCGCGCCGCGCGCGCGAACATGGTGCGGCGCTCATCCACCCGCGCCACCGTCCTCGGCTGTGACCCCGCCACGTCCACCTCCGCCATCGCCGGCGCAGTGTAGACCGGCGCGCCGGCCATCCCCCCGGGGCCCCTGCTTCGCCGTGATCCTGAGAGCGCCCGTCGCTTCCACCGTCATCCCGAGCGCCCGCAGGGCGCGAGGGACCCCGCCGCGCCTGATCACCCGTCGTACAGACGAGGTTCCTCGCCCGCCCAGCGGGCTCGGGAGGGGGGGAGGGCGCCCGCCCAGCGGGCTCGGGAGGGGGGGAGGGCGC
>JBBINC010000219.1:0-2933 GCA_037444085.1 Acidobacteriota bacterium
GTGGCGTGGGCGGGGGGCCGGCGAAACCCCCCGAAAGGAACGACACGGGCACGGTCACCGACATGGTCACCGGCGCCGGCACGGGCACGGACCCCGGTGGGCATCGAAGCGATAGGTTGGGAAGGCTACGGCGTCTTCGAGACCGGCGCGAACGTGGCGGTGAAGTGCGGCAACGTGGCGGGACGGTGCACGAACCGCAGGCCGCTGATGGTGCGGCGCCGGCAGAAGAGCTCGTCGATCCCCTCGATGACGTAGTCCATGTGGCTCTGGGTGTACACCCGGCGGGGGATGGCCAGGCGCACGAGGTCCAGCGACGGCCAGCGCCAGGCCCCGGTGTCGTCCGGCTTCCCGAACATGACGTTGCCGATCTCGCACGCGCGCACGCCGGTGTGCTCGTACAGCGCTACCGACAGCGACCACCCCGGGAGCTGCCCGTTGGACAGGTGTTCGCAGAAGCGCCGCCCGTCCAGGTAGACGGCGTGGCCGCCGAACGGCCTGAGCACGGGCACGCCCGCCGCCTCCAAGTGGCGGCCCACGTAGGCCGTCGAGGCGATGCGGTAGCGGAGGTAGTCTTCGTCCAGGATCTCCTCGAGGCCGATGGCCAGAGCCTCCAGGTCGCGCCCGGCAAGGCCACCGTAGGTGGGGAAGCCCTCGGTGAGGATGAGGGCGGTGCGGATCTTCTCCGCCCACTCGTCGGAATTGATCGAGATGACCCCGCCGATGTTGCCGAAGGCGTCCTTTTTCATGGACATCATCGCGCCGTCGGTGAGCGCGAACATGGCCTGGGCGATCTCCCGGGGGGTGGCGCCCTCCCACCCCGGCTCGCGCAGCTTGATGAAGTAGGCGTTTTCGGCGAAGCGGGCGGCGTCCAGCAGCAGCGGCACACCCCAGCGGTCGCACACCGCCCGCGCCCCGCGCAGGTTCTCCATGCTCACCGGCTGGCCGCCGCCGGAGTTGTTGGTCACGGTGATGAGCACGAACGGCACCTTCTCGGCGCCAGCGGCCTGGATGCACGCCTCCAGGGCGTCGAGGTCGATGTTCCCCTTGAACGGGTGGAGCGAGTCGATGTCCCGGCCTTCGGGGATGACCAGGTCGCGGGGCTCGGCGCCGGAGGCCTCGAGGTTGGCGCGGGTGGTGTCGAAGTGCGTATTGCCCGGCACCACGTCGCCCGGCTTGACGACGGCGTGGCACAGTAGGCGCTCGGAGGCCCGTCCCTGGTGCGTGGGGATGACGTGCCGGTGACCGAAGATCGCCCGGACGGTGGCCTCGAAGCGAAAGAACGAGCGGGCGCCGGCGTAGGACTCGTCTCCTTCCATGATCCCGGCCCACTGTCGGGTGCTCATGGCGCCCGTGCCGGAGTCGGTGAGGAGGTCGATGAGCACGTGCTCGGCCTTGAGGCGAAACGGGTTGTACCCGGCCTCCTGGATCAGCCGGCGCCGTTCCTCGGGGCCGGTCATGCGGATGGGTTCCACGGCCTTGATGCGGAACGGCTCGATGATCGTCTTCACAGCTGGTCGCCTCCTCGACGGCAGCTCATTGTACGCGCCCCGCCTCCCGGGGAGCGATTGGCGCGGTCTGCGCACTCTTGCACTCTTGAACGCCGGGGTGAATAGGGCGTGGGCGCCGCGTGTGGGTTGCTATCATCACGGGTCCGCAGCAAGTGTGGCGGGCG
The DNA here is from genome assembly GCA_037444085.1 of Acidobacteriota bacterium. GTDB lineage: Bacteria > Acidobacteriota > Thermoanaerobaculia > Thermoanaerobaculales > Thermoanaerobaculaceae > CALEVZ01. The sequence continues at coordinate 1,673 of JBBINC010000219.1, forward strand.
GGGCGATGAGGAGAAGGCATGGCGCGACCGATCCTGGACTTGCGTTCGGCCAAGGTGGCCGTGGAGTTGACCAACCGCTGCAACATGCGCTGCGGCATGTGTCCGATGAACAACCTCGGCCGGCCGGAGGCCGACATGCCGTTCTGGCTGGTGGAAAAGGCGGCCGCCGACTTCAAGGAAAACGGCATCGTCGTCAACTGGATGCACGAGATGGGCGATCCGCTGCTGTACGATCGGCTTCCCGAGGCGGTGCGCCTGTTTCCCGGCTGCTCGGTGTCCACCAATGCCATGCGCCTGGACGAGGCGCTGGCGCGGGAGCTGGCCGACACGCCCATGCGCCGCATTCGCCTGTGTCTGGACACGCTGAATCCGCGCATCTACCCGACCATCCGCCGCGGCGGGGTGTTCGAGCAGGTGGTGGCCAACATCCGAACTTATTTGGACTTGGCCAAGGGCAAGCCGCACACCGTGGAGATCCAGCGGCTGATCACCACCGAGACTTCCCAGGAGCGGGTGCGGGACTTCGAGGAGTTCTTCGAGCTGTCCCGCTATTCCAACGCCATGGTCATCGAGAAGACCTGCGAGCCCCTTGACACCTCCGACGAGACCCCGTTTCACCAGAGCTTTTACGGCTGCTTCCAGGGCTACCCGTTCAAGTGGTTCATCGTGCTCGCCGACGGCAGCGTCACGCACTGCTGCTACGACGCCCACGGGCAGCAGATCATCGGCGACATGAAGACCCAGACGGTGCGCGAAATCCTCGAGTCGGAGGTGGTGCAGCGGTACATGCGCGCCTTCAAGGCGCGGGAGTGGGAAACGTTGCCGCGCTGCGGGGAGTGCTACAAGAACGCCGAGGGGCGGCCGCCGTTCTACGACCAGCTGATCCAGCTGGGGCACCGGATCGACCGGGTGATTCCCATCAAGCCCCTGGCTCGCCGCCTGATCAATCGCTGAGGGAGCGTGGAGAGCGGAAGTCGGGCCGCAGGGCGTGGGGCAGCGAGAGGCGAGGCCGACCACGCTGGCGGTGGGTGCCGCTTTCCGGCTCCGGAGAAATGAGGCGTCGGGGCTAGGGGGACCCCGACGCCGAGAAAAGGGAAGGAGGGGTACGTGGGCCGTGCGAGGCGTGGGTTCGCATCGACCCAGTGATCGCCTTGTAGCGAAAGCGATCACATGCCGCAAGAATAGGGCTGGTGAATCAGGTTGTCAAGGGCACGTGGATCAGCACGGGTACGGCGTGCGTGCCTCCCTACGCGTCCTCGTC
>JBBINC010000220.1:0-2929 GCA_037444085.1 Acidobacteriota bacterium
CCGTGCCCGTGACCGTGCCCGTGACCGTGCCCGTGACCGTGCCCGTGACCGTGCCCGTGGCCGGCTCCGTGGCCGGGTCCGTGGCCGGGTCCGTGCCGTGCCAGGCATTCACTCGCGGCCATGTAGCGGCCTGCCGCAGGCAGGCCGGGCTGGGTGGGGGTGTCGTTCTCACCACTCGCCTCTCGCGATCCCGCGACCGGTATTGAACCCATCATGAGTCTCGTGCGGTGAGTCTTCCGGCTCTCTCCCAACATCTGCCGCGGCTCGCGGCGGCGCTGCACGGCGTCGAATTCGCCCTTGTCTTCGGCTCGGCGGCCAGCGGACGGCTGCGCGGCGACAGCGACGTGGACCTGGCGGTCAGGTATCCCGCTCCCGTGGACGCTGCGAGCTGGATCCTCCTGACTGGGGAGCTGTCCGAGATCGTGCAACGGCAGGTCGATCTTGTGGACCTGCGCCGCGCCGGGCCGATCGTATCCATGCAGGTGCTGAGCACCGGCATCCCGCTGCTCGTCAACGACCAGCAGGCGTTCGAGCAGTTCCGCATGTACACGCCCAGCTCGTACTTCGACTTCAAGCGTTCGCGCCAGACCATCGAACAGGCGCTTGCAGCGGGGGCCCGCCCGTGACCATCCGTTTCGACGAGGACATTGTCCTCGCCAAGGTCGCCTCGGTGCGGCGCTGTGTCGCGACGATCCGGCGTCTGTGGTGGGAGCAACAACCACCCGTCGAGGACTGGGTGCGCCTGGACGTGACCGTCCTCAACGTACAGCGGGCGGTCGAGGCCTGTGTTGATCTTGCCAATCACCTCATCGCTGCCAACGGCTGGGGGCTTCCTGGTTCGGCCGTCGAATCGATCCAGTTCCTCGTCGAGCACGAGATCCTCGCCCGGACCGAGATGCCCATCTACCGGAGCATGATCGGCTTTCGCAACATCGCCGTGCACAACTACCGAGAGATCGACGAGGCCATCGTCGCCGCCATCGTCCAGCATCATCTCGAAGATCTCGAAACCTTCGCGAATCGCATCTTGTACGCCACCGCCCACGGCCAGTGATGGCAACGCCCAGGCAGGCGTCCTCGCCTGCCTCCCGCGCCCGCTGAGCGGGCCACGGGTCTCGTCGCCTGGCATGGGCCGAGCAGCGCAGCGAGATCCTTCACCCGCCTTCGGCGGGTTCAGGATGACGGGGGAGATGATCGGCGGGTTCGGCCTTGGGTGCCCTGCGGGTGTAGCCGCCGTCCGCCGGGCGGCCGCGACATTCACTCGCGGCAATGTCGCGGCCTGCGCCGAGGCGGGTCGGGGTGGGCTGGGGTCCACGTTTCGCCTCGTGCGTCTCGCCGCTCATGGCACTGCTGGCCGGCCAGCCCCCGGCCACCCCATGACTCGATGATCTTGGCCTCCTGCGAAGGAGCCGCCCACTCCGCATGCCCCTCAACTTCGCCCTGGTCGGTGCCGCCGGCTTCGTGGCGCCGCGCCACATGAAGGCCATCGCCGACACCGGCAATCACCTCGTTGCCGCCACCGATCCCCACGACGCAGTCGGCGCCCTCGACCGCTTCTCCTTCGACACCCGCTTCTTCCCCGAACTCGAACGCTTCGACCGGCACCTCGAGAAACTCCGCCGCGGCCCCGAAGAGAACCGCGTCCACTGCGTGTCGATCTGCTCGCCCAACTACCTCCACGACGCCCACATCCGCCTCGCCCTGCGGCTGCGGCGCCGACGCCATCTGCGAGAAATCCCTAGTCATCAACCCCTGGAACCTGGACGCTCTCGCAGACCTGGAACGGGGAACGGGCCGCCGCGTCTTCACCGTGCTGCAGCTCCGCGTGCACCCCGCGCTGGTCGCCCTCAAGAAGCGCCTCGACCAGGTCCGCTCCCGCCGCCGGCACCAGGTGGTGCTGACCTACGTGACGGCGCGCGGCCCGTGGTACGGCGTCTCCAGGAAGGGCTCCGAGGAGCGCTCGGGCGGCATCGCCGCCAACATCGGCATCCACTTCTTTCTCGACCTGCTCATGTGGCTGTTCGGTGCCGTCCAACGCAGCGAAGTGCACCTGCGCGAACGCCAGCGCATGGCCGGCGCCGTGGAATTGGGAAGCGCCGACGTCACCTGGTTCCTCTCTGTGGACCCCGCCGACCTGCCCTTCACCCCGGAGCCGGGTACGCGGACGACCTGCCGCTCCATCCAGATCGACGGCGAGGAGATCGAGTTCACCGACGGCTTCGCCGACCTGCACACGCGTGTCTATGACGAGACACTGGCCGGCCGCGGCTTCGGCATCGCCGCGGCCCGGCCGTCCATCGAGCTGCTGTATCGGATCCGCACGGAGCCGCTCGATGCGCCGGGTTTCCCCCACCCCTTCCTAGAGCGGTCGCGTGGCTAGCACCGCTATCCGGGCGACGGGGCCGCCGTTCTCCTCGCGTGGCGTTGCATGGAGCTGTCCACCGGTGTCCGCCGTGGCGAGCCAGGCGGCATGCGCCGGCATGGGAGCGGAGAGCGGGGGTTGTGGCCTGGCATCCACGATCTGGCCGGGGATGGGCCGCGGGGGAGCTGGTAGACTGGCAAGGCGCATGAGGTTGATATGACGGCAGGCGAGAGGGAATCGTTGCAGGCGATTCTCGAGGAACAGGCAGCCGAGAGTCGCAGGTTCATGCAGGCGCTCGCGGAGGATTTCTCCTCTCAGGTGCAGATCGTTGCCGAAGGCCAGGTCATGCTCGGCGAGAAGCTCGATCGGCTTGGTGCAGAGGTGAACCGCCACGGGCAACAGCTGGAGAGGCTATCGGGCGAGGTCGCCTGGCTCAAAGTCTCGGTCGGTGAGTTGCGAACCGATGTTTCCGAGCTCAAGCAGGGTCAGGCCGAGCTGCGGGCCGATGTCAACGAGCTCAAGCAGGGTCAGGCCGAGCTGCGGGCCGATGTCAACGAGCTCAAGCAG
>JBBINC010000221.1:0-2901 GCA_037444085.1 Acidobacteriota bacterium
TGGAGGCGGCGTGATTACTCTCACCCACCTGTCCAAGGAACCGGGGGCGGTTCAGTGGCGAGGGAACAGCTCGCGCTCCTGTACGAAGGGAAGTTTGAAGCAACCCGCGAACGCCAATGGGCGGAGAAAAACCGTCACAGTACTTCTCCCCGCCATTCAGGCCAGGCTGAACGAGGGCCGCTTGCGGCACACCGACCGGCTGCGCCGCACGCTCGTAGTGTTGGCCGATGCAACGAGAATAGATCAGGTGTTCGGCCCTCTCGTCGAGGCCTCCCAGGCCTCACCTCGTGACTACTACCTCGCGACCGTGGATATGGCCCAGGCGCTTGCGGATGTGGGAAATTGGGAGAGCGCCGCTGGACTTTTTGAGCGCGCCATCGCTGCTCGCCCAGAAGCCGCAGAGGAAGCGATTCTGCGCTATTCCTCGCTGCTCTTGGCGCAGGGCCGGCCCTCGCGAGCCTTGGAGTTGGTAGAATCGTATCCGCGTGAGGACAGAATTGCTCTGCCACCACTTGCCATGATTCGGCTGGAGGCGCGTCGAGCGCTGGCCCTGCCGACAGAGGACGCCGAGGCCGAGATTGAGGACATTCAAGAGACCTTCCGCCACCTACCCCTTGGAGGCGGCTGGCAGGGGGGAACAATGGCATCGGCGCAAGGCCCTCCTTGGCGACATAGCTCCCCAGACGACGACTGCCGGACCAAAGACTACCGGTCGTTGTGGGTGGACCAGTGGTCCGCGTGGTTCTATGCGTACACCGTAAACTTCGCTGAAGTGCTCTACAACGAGGCGCGAGGCGAACCGTGGGGGGCCATTGCGGCAGTTGCGTGGACGGTGCGCAATCGCGCCCTGCAGCCTTTACCAGGGGCTTGGACGACGTCTGGCGGGTGCGCGGGGGTCAGTTGCGACAGCTACCCGGGAGGTTACTATTCGCGCGGCACCTGCGCGAGCCTTCCATGCGGTGACTACAACCAGCAGAATTGCGACCTGTCCCGTTGGTACTGCTGCGTTCTGCACGGCGGGACGCTCGCCCCGGGCGTGGATCAATGGCAGTTCAATGATACGCACGTGCCGTGGCTCGACCTGCAGGCCACAGCGCTCCAGTACGCGGCGTACTGGGTTCTCAACGGCCGCGTCCCTGACATGACCCAACCGGGCGGAAGCGGTGGGTGGATACCGCCAGGGGTTTCTGGCTGCTTGGTCGGTTGCCCTTCCCCGACGCTTGAGGGCCGGCGCCTGTCGTGGTGTAGCAATGGGTTCAACATAGCCCACGCCAACCCGAACGGCGCCATGGAGTTTCGCAGTTATTCCTATACCCCGGAGATCTTTGCCAACTGCAAGCAGCTCAAGGGCTTCGTCTGCACACCGTCGGGCAACTACTTCTGGAACCGCCTCAACAGCACGCCGCTTGGAAAGAACGACCCGCATTGGGACTACTCCAAGCTCCGTGGCTGCGCCGCTGATCCCGACACCCCCTGGGACTTCGTCAACGTAGATATGTGGGTGGAAGACCCGCCCAACCGCGGAAGCTGGGTTTTCCTGGGCCGGGCCATGGCGGCGTTGGATTCCGGAGGCGCCTGCCAAATCAACGGGAGAAATTTCGGCCGGTACCGCAAGTTCGAACTGGGCCTGCCTTCCAAATACCGCACCGGCTCGTGGCGCTTCTCCTTCAAGGTCTACGATACCTCGCCGCACCAGAGCTACCCGGAGAGCTCGTTCGAATGGGTGAGCGTGCGCTACTAGCCAGCCTTGGACTGTTCCTCGTGGCAGCTCCCGGGGTGAGTGGATCACCCTGCGACATCCCGCTGCGCTTCTCCCGCGCGTCGCTGGGGCTTGCCGGACCGGTGCAAACGCTCACGTGGGAGGTGAGCGGCCCCGCCTCGTTCGACGGCCGAAATCCGGACTCCTCCACTAGCTACTCCTTCGACAGCGAGGGCTTCGTGGTGGACGCTTCTGGGAGTCGCGGATCAGACGTGCCGTGGAGCCCGCCGCGCCCTTCAAACCGGTTGGTGCCGTACCGGCACCAGGTCCAGGTGGAGACGCGCGGCCCGGGCAGTTGGGTCATTCGACCCGTCATCAAGCCAACCGAGGGCTTTCCACCCCTGCCTGCGGGGCCGCCGCCGGAAGGGCTCGCCGGGGGCGGTTTGGACCTGGCCGAGGTGCCCCAGGGAGCTACCCTGATCTTTGCCGGGCCACCTCGTCCGCCCCAAGAGGGGCGAGCCGAAGTCTTCTACGACGCCGGGGAGAACGCCGTGGTCGTCACTCGTTTCGACGGCGCGGGCGTGGTCGACAGCCTCGAGGCGATTCTCGACCCCTCGTGCCGGCCGTTCTTGTTGCATTGGCGCGACCACCACGGCGACACGAAAACGATGGAGTGGTTCTCCTACGACGCCGCCGGCCGCACCACGGCGCACCTGGTCGTGGCGCCACGCGGGTGCAGGAGCCCCGAGGCGTGTTGGCAGGCCAGGAGCTGGACGTACGACGAGGCCGGCGTGCCCACCTCGCTGCACACTCTCGAGAACCCGGGAAACCTCGCCCACGCCTACGGCTTTCAGATCGACGAGCTTCGCCTCGACCAGCACGGCAACTGGGTGCAACGGCGCGTGCACTGGTGCCGGCGGGAGACGGACGCTGGCGAAGAGCGGTGCCGGGGGCCGGTGTGGGAACGGCGAGTGCTGGTGTACGACCCCTGACAGGCACGTGCCGGCGTCACAAGGTGGGTCTCCGTTCCCCGCGGCGCAGCGCGACAGCTTCCGCCCAATCTCCCGTCCTCCCCGGCACGGCGACGGTCATCGCTTCCGGCCCGCGAGGATGGCGCTTTACCTACGTACGAGGAGGGGCGGCGGGGCGGCGGGGGTAGCGGGTGGCGACGTACTCCTCGATGAGCGCCTGGAACTGCGCCG
>JBBINC010000222.1:0-2896 GCA_037444085.1 Acidobacteriota bacterium
CCGTGACCGTGTCCGTGACCGTGTCAGTGACCGTGTCAGTGTCAGTGTCCGTGACCGTGTCCGTGACCGTGTCAGTGCCCGTGTCAGTGTCAGTGACCGTGCCCGTGCCGGTGACCGTGCCCGTGGCCGGGAGGCCAGACACTCCTGTCTGGCCACCGCCGGCGGCACCGCTCCTACAACGCCTCGAAGCGGCCCTGGAAGAAGCGCAGCTTGGCCGGCTCGTAGACGAACTTGAGCCCCCTGATCTCCTGGCGGCGCTGATACAGCCGGATGATTCCCTCGGCCACCGCGCGCATGTGGTCGTTGCTGTACACCCGCCGCGGGATGGTCAGCCGCACCAGCTCCAGTGCCGGGCGGTAATTCTGTCCCGTCTCGGGGTTGCGCCCCTTGGAGACGTTGCCGCGCTCCATCGCCCGCACCCCGGTCTCGACGAAGATCTCCGCCGCCAGCCGCTGGGCGGGGTATTCGTCCTGGTCGATGTGGGGCAGGAAGCGCTTGACGTCGAGGAAAATGGCGTGGCTGCCCGGGGGTGTGACGATGGGCACGCCGGCCTCCTGCAGCAGCCGCCCAAGATAGGCGGTCTGAGCGATGCGCGAGCGGATGTAGCGGTCGTCCAGCATTTCCTCGACGCCGCGAGCCACGGCGGCGAGGTCGGCGGTGGCCAGGCCACCGTCGCTGACGTTACCCTCGAAAATGCGCAGCATGTCCTCGGCGCGGCGCGCCAGCTCGGGGTTGTCGCGAAAGCACAGCACGCCGCCGATGTTGATGAGGAAGTCCTTCTTGCCGCTGACCGTGCAGCCGTCGCCGTAGAGCATCATCTCGCGCACGATGTCCTCGATCTTCACGGCGGCGTAGCGCGGATCGTGCAGCTGGATCATGCAGGCGTTCTCCACCGTCCGGGTGGCGTCGACGTAGATGGGGATGCCGCGACTTGCGCAGTACTCGTACACCTCGCGCATGTTGTCCATGCTGGCGGGCTGGCCGCCGGCCATGTTGACCGAGTGCTCGAAGGAGATGTAGGCGATCTTCGCCGCCCCGTGCTGCTGCACCAGCGCGTCCAGCTTCTGAAGGTCGATGTTGCCCTTCCAGGGGAAGTCGCTCTGCGGATCGTGGGCCTCGTCGACGATGACGTCGGCGAACACGCCGCCCGCCAGTTCCTGGTGCAACTTGGTGGTGGTGAAGTACATGTTGCCGGGCACGAGCTGCCCCGGGGCGATGCAGCACTGGCTCAGGATGTGCTCGGCGGCGCGTCCCTGGTGGGTGGGGATGATGTGGCGGTAGCCGAACAACGACGACAGGCGCTCCACCAGCCGGTGGTACTCGTCGCTGGCGGTGCAGCAGGAGCGCGCCGCGTCGTAGGCCGCCCACTGATCGGTGCTCATCGCCGAGGTGCCCGAATCGGTGAGCAAGTCGATGCTGACATCGGCGGAGCGCAGCAGGAAGGTGTTGTAGCCGGCGGCGCGGATGGCCTTCTGCCGCTCCTCGCGGGTGAGCGTCGCCACCCGCTCGACGGTGTGGATCTGGTACGGGAAGGTGTCGAAGCAAAACGGCTCGACCTGCGGGAAAACCCAGTGGTACTCCATCTGGTCGCGCCAGGTGCCAGTGGCCGTCGCCTGCAGCGGTGAGATGCGCTGGCGCTGCGCCGCCACGGCGATGATGGCGTCGGCCACCTGGTCGAGTTGCTCGCCGGTGAGGGCGAGGCGCGGGATCTGCACCGGTACCAGCGCGTCCCGCCCCACCAACCCGTGCGCCAGGGCGCGCACCCCGGAGGACAGGTAGAGCGCCGCCGAGAAGGTGTCCTGCGCCGTCGCCCCCGCCTGCGGCAGCAGCTCGCCGGCGCGCACGTAGGCGCCGTCGCAGCCGCGCTCGATGGGTACGCCGCCGGCCGCCAGCCGATCGCAGAAGCGCTCGGTCTGGTGCATCACCCAGTGCACCTCGTCCTCGTCGCACATCTCGGCCAGCCCCCGGGCCAGCACCTCCATGGTGCGCCCGGCCATGCCCCCGTAGGTGTGCAGCCCCTCGTACACCACCACCTCGTTCATGAACTTCTCGTGCACCGACGGGATATCGGTGGCCAGCAGCCCGCCGGTGTTGCACTTGGGGTCCTGCGCGCCGTCGATCTGGAAGATGTGCGCCGTCTTGGCGATCTGTTTGACGATCGAGGCGATCGACCGGTCGGCGCAGCCGCTCTCGTGGCGCTGAATGATGAAGGCGTTCTCGATCACCCGCGAGCCGTCGCAGATCACCTTGACGCCGTGCCGGTCGGCCAGTTCGCGCACCGCGGTAAAGTTGGCGAGGCTGAACGGGTGGCGCCCGTCGGCGAACGCCTGCAACCCGACGAGCGCCACGTTCCCCCCTTCCAGCAGGGTGCGCAGCGCCTGAAGGTCCAGATTGCCGGTGAAGACCCCCTCGCGGGTGTCGCGCACATCGGGGTAGTCGATTCCCAGCGCCTTGAACTGGTCCATGCGGGTACGCGCGTTGGAGGGCAGCATCGAACCCTTGGGAACCAGCGTCGTGACCACCAGCTTCACGGCCCCCAGCACGTTGTGGGTGGGGCACACGTAGGTGTGGCCGAACACCTCCCGCACCACCCGCTCCAGCTCCTCGAAGTTGCGCGAGCCGGCGTAGGCCTCATCGCCCACCAGCTGGCCGGCGAGCTGCTCCTGGGAGAACGCCGAGGTGCCCAGGGAGCACATGTCGAACGACACTTGAGTCGGTGTCAGGCGGAAGACGTTGAAGCGCGCCTCGGAGAGAAACCGCTTGCGCTGCTCCAGGGTGGGAAAGGACAACAGGCGCACCGTCTTGATCTTGTGGGGCTCGTGCAGGGACATGTTCGGCTCCTTTCGGCCTCGCCGCCCCGCAGCGGGCACGGCGGGAGGGGGTACGATCGGAGCGC
>JBBINC010000223.1:0-2785 GCA_037444085.1 Acidobacteriota bacterium
TGGTTTCTGCCGACCGGCGTTTCGTCATCACCTTCAACGGTGAGATCTACAATTACCTCGAACTCCGCGCCGAACTCGAAGCCCGGGGCCACCGGCTGCACTCGCGCGGCGACACCGAGGTGCTCGTCCATCTCTGGGAGGAGGAAGGCGAACGTCTGCCCGCACGCCTGCGTGGGATGTTCGCGCTGGCCCTGGTGGACACCCGTCGGCGCGTGCTCTTCCTGGCGCGCGACCGACTGGGCAAGAAGCCGCTCTACCTGGCGCGCCAGGGCCGGACGCTGTGGTTCGCCTCGGAGCTGAAGGGTTTGCGCGCCGCCCTCCCCGCCCTCGGCGGCGTGGACGAGGCGGCGCTGGGCTCATTTCTGGCGTTCGGCTTCGTGCCGGAGGGGGAGTGCATCGTGCCAGGGGTGGAGAAGCTCCCGCCGGGCCAGCGCGCCGTGTTCGAGCTGGATAGCGGGCGCTGGCGTCCCCAGCGCTACTGGCAACTCCAGTGGGGTGGCGGGCAACGGCCCGCGCGGCGGCAGGCTGTTGAGGAGATCCGCCAGCGCCTCACCCAGGCGGTACGCCTGCGCCTGCGCGCTGACGTGCCGGTGGCCGTGTTCCTCTCCGGCGGCATCGACTCCGGGCTGGTGGCGGCGCTGGCGGCGCCCGCCGCCCCGGGGCTGCGAGCCCTCAGCGTGACCTTCGGCACGCCCGACGACGAGCTTGGGCTGGCCCGGCGCAGCGCGGCGCGCAGCGGTCTCGAGGTCGTCCAGGTGCCGGTGGATCCCCTGGCGGGCGTCGCCCTGCTTCCCGAACTCGCCGAGGTGTTCGACGAGCCGCTCGCCGACCCCTCGGTGATTCCCACCGTGCTGGTCGCCCGTGCGGCGCGATCCTTCGCCCCGGTGGTGCTCAACGGCGACGGCGGCGATGAGGTGTTCGCCGGCTACCGCCGCTACCAGGCGGCGCGACTGGCCTGTTTGCCCGGGGCGGAGCTGGCTCGACCGCTGCTGCGGCGCCTGGGCGGGTGGGGGTGGCGGGTGGCCGAGGGACTTGCCCGGCGGGAACACCCGTACCTGCACTGGGGGCCGTCCAAGCTGGGGCCCGGCGGCGCGGCCGCGGTGCTGGGTGGGAAGATCAGCGTGCCGGCCGGCTTGACCGAGGTCCTGGGCCTCCTCGCGGGCGAGCCGCTGGCGCAGCAGCTGCGCGCCGCCGACCTGGAGTTCTTCCTGCCCGGCGACCTGCTGGTCAAGATGGACCGCGCCTCCATGGCCGCCTCGGTGGAGGCGCGCTCCCCCCTGCTGGATCACGAACTGGTGGAGTACGCGGCCTCGCTGCCCCCGTCGCTGCTTTTCAGCGCCATCGGCACCAAGCCGTTGCTGCGCGCTGCCGCCGCCGGCCTGCTGCCCGGTGCCGTGCGCCGGGCGCCCAAGCGCGGCTTCGAGGTGCCGCTGGCGGACTGGCTGGCGGGGCCGTGGGCGGAGGAGGTCCGCACGGTCTTCGACGATCCCCAGGCGGCGCTGCGCGCCCTGATCTCACCCTTACGCCTCGCCCCCTGGCGGCCCTGGGCGCGGCACCCCGATCGGGCACGCGCCGCTCGCGCCGTCTTCACCCTGCTCACCCTGGAGCACTGGCTGCGCCGCTGGGAGTAGCTCCGCCTCCGTCCTGGCGCGGTACAATGACCTATGGCGGATGACGTTCAGGCCCGGCGGGAAGCGCGAAAGACCTGGCCGGTGAGGAGGTTCCTTCTCGGCCAGGAGCCGGGGGAGGATCTGTCGCGGGACACCACCCCGCAGCAGCGGCTTGCCATGATGTGGGAACTGGCGCTGGCGGTGTGGGAGCTTGGCGGCCGGACGATACCTTCCTACGACCGCGCCCACACGCCCATCCGCGTGGTCCGGCGAGGGCGGTGAGCGAGGCGGGGCTGAACCCCGACTTCCACGACTTCCTCGACGCGCTGCTCGGGGCGGGGGCGGAGTTCATCGTGGTGGGCGCGCACGCCATGGCGGTCCATGGCGTGCCTCGGGCCACTGGCGACTTGGATGTGTGGATCCGCCCTACCTCAGAGAACGCCATCCGCGTTTTCGAGGCGCTGATCCGCTTCGGAGCGCCGCTCGCCGATCATGGAGTGGTCTTTGAGGATCTGGCGAGACCTGGTGTGGTTTACCAGATCGGTCTGCCTCCCCGGCGCATCGACCTCATGACCAGCATCAGTGGTTTGGAGTTCGAGGAGGGGTGGCGGGGGCGCGTGGAGGTGCGCGTGGCGGGTTGGCTGGTGCCTTTCTTGGGGCGTAGCGAGCTGTTACGCAACAAGCGCGCCTCCGGCCGAAAAAGAGATGTGCTCGATGCCGAACTCCTGGAGCGGGCGGCCATTTGAGGCAGCTGCGGGTCGGCGCGTCGAGGGGAAACAGTAACCGTTACCACCCCCGTTGGGAACGACGCGAACGGGAGCCGTTGGCAGGAGGTGCACAGATTGCTGGCAACCTAGCGTTCGGGCCGGGAGGGGGCGGGACGGCTGGGGGAGCTTGGTCGCGAGGAGCGCGAGGAGTTGCTGGAGGAGGATGGACTCGTTGACCGGCTGGGCGCGGCGGCGCGGGGGGCGGGAGCGCTGACTCGGGAGGGCGCCGAGGAGTCGCGACCGGGCGAGCTGGCGCGCGGTGGCGGCGAGTACTCGCTGCGGGGAACGCTGGAGCGCGAGGGCGGGGCGGTGGTCTGCCGAGAGGTGCTGGAGGCGCCGAGACGCTGGAGTTCGTGGCTGCGGTCACCCCGATGGGCATCCCGGGTGTGGGAAACCCCCGGGCGTGCC
>JBBINC010000224.1:0-2782 GCA_037444085.1 Acidobacteriota bacterium
CCGCCAGGAGGTCACCCGGGCCGGGGTCGAGGTCGAGACGCGGCGCACCGCCGCCGCCGCCGCCGAGCGTGCCGCCGCCGACTGCCGGGAACACCACCTGGCGGCGCGGGAGCACCTGCACGCTGCGCGGCTGGCGTGCGTGGAGATCCAGGGCACCCTCGACCACCTGCATGAGACCATCGCGGCGTCGCTGGGCGAGGGGGCGGCGCTGCCGGAGGAGTTGCCTCCTCCCGAACGGCGGAGCGAGCTCGAGGCGAGGGAGCGGGAGCTGCTGCGTGAGCTGGAGGAACTGGGTCCGGTCAACGAGCTGGCGGTGGCCGAGCGTGACGAGCTGGAGACCCGGCATACCTTCCTCACCGAGCAGCGGCGCGATCTCGAGCGCTCCCTGGCCAGCCTCGCCGACACCGTGGGGGAACTTGACGCCACCTGCGCCACTCGTTTTGTCGCCACCCTGCAGGAGGTGGCGGCGGCGTTCGCGGCGGTATTCGCCGAGCTGTTCGGCGGAGGTGAGGCGCAGGTGGAGCTGTCCGACCCTGAGCAACCCCTGGACAGCGGCGTGGAGATCCGCGTGCGCCCCCCCGGCAAGCACACTCAGTCGGTGCTCCTGCTCTCCGGGGGGGAGAAGGCGCTGGCGGCGGTGGCGCTGCTCATCGCCCTGTTCCGCGTGCGGCCGGCGCCGTTCTGCGTCCTCGACGAGGTCGACGCGCCCCTGGACGACGCCAACGTGGAGCGTCTCTGCCGCCTGCTACGCGACATGAGCCGCGACACTCAGTTCCTGCTCATCACCCACAACCGCCGCACCATGGCCTACGCCGACGTGCTCTACGGCGTCACCATGGAGGAGCCGGGCGTGTCGCGCCTGGTCTCGGTGCGGCTGGAGGCCTAATCATGGTGCGCCGCAGCGACACCGAAACCCTGCCCGCCCGCACCCTCGCGGCCCTGGTCTGGCTGGCCGCGCTGGCGCTGGTGTTGCTGGTCCCCCTGTTGTGGACCACCGCCGCCGAGGAGACGTTCCGGGCCCCCAAGGCGAACGTTGCGGTGGTGCTCTGGGCCTCGCTGGCCGCCGCCTTCGCGGTGCGCGCCCCGGCGGCGGCGTGGCGCGACGGCTGGTGGCTGGCGTGGGCCGGGGTACTGGCCGGCGGCGCCGCCAGTGCCGCCCTGTCGGCGCAGCCGCTACGAGCCTTCGCTGCGCTGGTGCCGCTCGCCCTCGCCGCGCTGGGGTGGGGCGCGGTGCGCCAGCTCGGCGACGAACGCCGCCGCCGCCTGCTGCGGGCCGTCAGCGTCGCCGGGGTCGTGCAGGCGGTAGTGACCCTGCTCTTTCTCTCCCGCACGTGGCGGCCGGAGAGCTTTGGGCTGCTCGACGAGCTGGGGCAGCTCGAGGAACGTTTCGCCTGGATCGGCACCATGGGCAACCCGGCGGACGTGGCGGTCTTCCTGGTGCTGCCGGCGCTGGCCTCGGCGCAGCGTGCCCTGCACGCCGGCCGCCGCCCCTGGGCGTGGTGGGGAGCGGCACTGCTGCAGGCGGGGGTCATCGTCGGTTCGCGCACCATCACCGCTTTGCTCGCCCTGGCGGCCGGGTCCGCCCTGCTCGCCTGGCGGCGCCTACCCCGCCGCCGGCGCCTGCCCGCCCTGGCCGCCGCCGCGGCCGCGGCGGCGGTGCTGGTCGCCGTCACGCCGCTTTCCGAGCGCATCGCCGTCAACGTGCGCGAGGTGAGAGAGTACGGCTGGGCCGGCCTGGGCAGCTTCCGCGGCGCCGGCATGGGGGCCGCCGCGGGCATGTTCGCCACCCACCCCCTCGCCGGAGTCGGAGCGGGGCAGTTCGAGGCGCACTCCTTCCGCTTCGTGGCGGAACGCACCCTGGCCGAGCGCGGCCGCTACCTGGGGCTGGAGACGGCGTTCGCAGAGGCCCACAACGAGGTGCTGCAGTACGCCGCCGAGACAGGTCTCGCCGGCCTTGCCCTGGCGGCCGCGGGGTTCGGCCTGGCGTGGCGGCGGCGGCCCCGTGGCCATGGCGTGATCAGCGACCTCCCCTCGCTGGCGGTGGCGGCGGGCGTGCTCATCCTCACCCAGTTTCCCCTGCATCTGGCCGCCATCGCCGCGCAGTGGGCAGTGATCGCGGCGCTGGCGCTGCCCCGCCTCCCCTCGACCGGGCGGGAACCCGCCGGGCGCGCCTGGACTTCCCTGCTCGTGGTCCTCGCCTGCCTCGCGCTGGCCGGCGGGCTCGTATGGCAGCGCCACCGCGCCGGCGTCGCCCTGCAGCAAGCGCGCCTGCTCACGCAGGCGCTGCGCGCCTCCGCCTCCCCGTCGGCGCGGGCCGAGGCCTCGCGACGCGCCCTCGAACGCGTGGAGCAACGCCTGACCTGGCTGCCGTACTCGTGGCGCGGCCACGTCATTGCCGGCAACCTGGCGGCTGACGCCGGCCGGCTGGACAGTGCCCTCGCCCACTTCGCCGCCGCTCTGCGCCTCGCCGAACGGCCCGAGATTCGCTTCAACGTCGGCATGGCGCTGTACCTGGCTGGCGAACAGGAGATCGGCCTCGCCCATCTGGTCCAGGCGGTCAAGCTCAACCCGGTCGTGCTCAAGGAGATCGCCACGAACGATCTGCGCCGCCGGTTGGTCGCGCGCCTGGCCGCTGAGGGATACACGCAGCGCTATCCTTGGGTCACGGAACAGTGACGCGCGGCACGCGCGAAGCGCGACGCACCACCCGCCCACGTGCCCGTGCCGGTGTCTTCCTTTTCGGGGGGTTTCGCCGGCCCCCCAAGCTCTCTTGAGCGGGGGG
>JBBINC010000225.1:0-2781 GCA_037444085.1 Acidobacteriota bacterium
CCCGGAACTCATTCAGGACGGCGAAACCGGTGTGCTCCTCCCGGAGACGTCGGTGGCGGCGCTGGTGGCGGCGCTGCGGGGGTTGGCGGACGACGCGGCGGTCCGCCAGGGGCTGGGGGCGGCGGCGCGGGCGCGGGCGGCGGAGCGCTTCGGCCTCCAGCGGCACGTGGTCGCCATGGAGACCCTGCTTCGGGAGCGCGTCCAGGCGGTGACAACGCAGGCAGGGAGTGATCGGTAGCCCGTGCGCTATGCTCATGCCGTGACCCGTCCTGATGGAGCCTTGGGTGGGCCGAGAGCCCAGGAGCACCCGCGGTTCGCCTTCACCGTCTTCACCCCCACCTACAACCGCGCCCACACCCTGCCGCGCGTCTACCAGGCACTGCGTGCGCAGACCTTTCGGGACTTCGAGTGGTTGATCGTGGACGACGGCTCGACCGACGAGACGGCGGAGTTGGTGGCCCGTTGGCAGCGGGAGGGACGTGTTCCCATCCGCTACGTGCGCCAGCAGCACGGCCACAAGAAGGTGGCCCACAACCGGGGCGTGCAGATGGCACGTGGGGAGCTGTTCCTCACCCTGGACTCAGACGACGCCTGCGTGCCGCACGCCCTGGAGCGCTTGTGGTGGCACTGGCAGTGCATCCCTGACGATGAGCGGGGGCGCTTTTCGGCCGTGACGGGCCTTTGCCAGGACGAGGCGGGTCGCATCGTTGGCGACCGTTTTCCCGGTGAGGTCGTCGATTCGGACTCGCTGGAGATGCGTCACCACTACCGGGTGCGGGGCGAGAAGTGGGGCTTTCAGCGCACCGAGGTGCTGCGCCGCTTCCCCTTCCCCGAGGACGTTTCCGGCCACGTCCCCGAGGACGTGGTGTGGATGGCCATTGCCCGCGAGTTCAAGACCCGGTACGTGAACGAGCCCCTGCGCATCTACCGCGTCCCCGCGCCGGGCGCCGAGGAGCACGTCTCTCGTGGGATGGACTGGCGCGTCATGGCCCCCGGCCACGTGGTGTGGATGCTTTCGATCCTTTCGGTTGAGTGGTCGTACGCCCGCGTCAACCCCAGGCGATTCGCCTGGGCGGCGGCGACGTTGACACGCTTCGTCCTGCACGGAGGGCGGCCACCCAGGGGCTGGTGGACGCGGCTGTCCGGGGGCGCGCGCCTTCTGGTGCTGGCCATGGGACCCGCCGGCGCGGTTCTGTGGGCACGAGACCACCTGGCGCGGATGAAACGAGGACTTGGGCAACACCTGCTTTCGCGCTCGGGTAGCATGGGGGATTGATGAACGCCGCACCCGCCCAGGCCCAGGCAGCACCCAACGCACCCCGGGCGCACCTGGTGATCGAGCCGGTGCGCGGCTGGACCGGCGGCATCTTCAACGAAGCCTGGGAGTATCGGGAGTTGCTGTACTTCCTGGTGTGGCGGGATCTCAAGGTGCGCTACAAGCAGACCGCCATCGGCGCGGCGTGGGCGGTGCTGCAGCCGCTCCTGGCGGCGTTGCTGTTCACTGTCGTCTTCAGTCGCTTCGCGGGGGTGCCCTCGGACGGCCTGCCGTACCCGCTCTTCGCCTACGCCGGCCTGCTCCCCTGGCAGCTCTTCTCGTACGCCCTGACCGAGTCCACCAACTCGGTGGTCACCCACCAGCAGCTCATCAAGAAGATCTTCTTCCCGCGCATCTTTCTGCCCCTCACGCCGGTGCTGGCGGCGCTGGTGGATTTCGCGGTGGCCGGCGCCGTTCTGGCGGTGCTGCTGGCGGTGTTCAAGGTGGGGGTGACATGGAAGGTCGTGGTCCTGCCCCTCGCGGTGGCACTGGCGGTGCTGGCGGCCTTCTCGGTGGCGGTGTGGCTGGCGGCGGCGAACGTCAAGTACCGCGACGTGCGCTACGCGGTGCCGTTTCTGGCCCAGGTGTGGTTCTTCGCCACCCCCATCGTCTACCCGTCGAGCCTGATCCCCGAGCACCTGCGAGCGTTGTGGGCGCTCAACCCCATGGCCTCGGTGGTGGACATCTTCCGTTGGGCACTGTTGGGCTCGGCGCCGCCGCCGCTGGCGGCACTGGGTGCCTCGCTCGCCGCCGTGCTGCTGCTCCTGGCCGCCGGCCTGCGGTTCTTCCGCTCGGTCGAGGCGACCATCGCGGACCTGGTGTGACGCCATGAGCGACGTCGCCATTCGCGTCGAGGGTCTCGGCAAGCGCTACACGGTGGGCGGCGGGGCGCCGTACCTGAGCCTGCGCGATTCGCTGGCGGCGCTGCCGCGGCGACTCCTCGGCCGCTCCCCCGGGCGTCGCGGGCGGGAGGAGATCTGGGCGCTCAAGGACGTCTCGTTCGAGGTGAAACATGGGGAGGTGCTGGGGGTCATCGGCCGCAACGGCGCCGGCAAGAGCGCCCTGCTCAAGATCCTCTCGCGCATCACCCGACCCACCGAGGGGAGGGCCGAGGTGTGGGGCCGCGTGGGGTCGCTGCTGGAGGTCGGCACCGGGTTCCACCCCGAACTCACCGGGCGCGAGAACATCTGGTTGTACGGCGCCATCCTGGGGCTCAAGAGCAACGAGATCCAGAAGAAATTCGACGAGATCGTCGCCTTCT
Source organism: Acidobacteriota bacterium (assembly GCA_037444085.1). Lineage (GTDB taxonomy): Bacteria > Acidobacteriota > Thermoanaerobaculia > Thermoanaerobaculales > Thermoanaerobaculaceae > CALEVZ01. The sequence continues at coordinate 2,577 of JBBINC010000225.1, forward strand.
CCGAGGTGGAGGCGTTCCTCGACACCCCCATCAAGCACTACTCCAGCGGCATGCAGATGCGCCTTGCCTTCTCGGTCGCCGCCCACCTCGAGCCGGAAGTGCTGCTGGTGGACGAGGTACTGGCGGTGGGCGACGCCGCCTTCCAGCGCAAGTGTCTGGGCAAGATGGAAGACGTGCAGAAGGGCGGCCGCACCGTGGTGTTCGT
>JBBINC010000226.1:0-2775 GCA_037444085.1 Acidobacteriota bacterium
GGAGGCGGCGTGATTCCTCTCACCCACCTGTCCCAAGGAACCGGGGGCGGTTCACCCGCTCCTCCTTCAACAACCTCTCGAACCTGGCGTGCCGGGCTTTTCCCCCTTCCCGTTTCGGCAAACCGTGGCGGCGTGACCGAGCGCCCCGGAGATGCTCGCGCCGAGTCTTGGCGCGTTGCTTCGATCGAGGCGAGCCTGAGATTCCGGTACATTTGAAAGATGCTCGCTCTCGTAATCTCTGGTTTGGCGGTGGCGCTCCCGGTGGTCATCGAAGATCCGCGGCACGGGCCGTCGCCGTGGGTGGTCGTGGAGGGGTCGCCAGCGACCCAGCCGTGCGGCGCCGCCGGCTACCTGCTACCACTGCCTGCGGAGGTCACGCTGGTATGGCTGGAGGAGGTCGTGGCGCTGTCCGCCTGCGGCGCCCCGCTGCTCGCCCTGGGCACAGAGGTGCCGCCCGCCGTGCGGCCCTACCTCGACGGCCTGGTCGTCGACCGTCTGGAGGCGGAGGTGCCGCTGGAGCTGCGGCAGGCAGCGCTCGGGCTGCCGCTGGTGGTGGCGGCGCGGGATGGGGCCGGCGCCGTGGAGGCACTGACAGCGGGGGCGGCCGCAGCGCTGGCCATTCGGCCTGAGTCCCAGTGGGGCGCCGAACTCGCCGACCTGCTGCCGGCGCCCCAGGCGGCCACGGCCGAGGGGAGGGTGCTGCCCACCGCCTTGCGGGGCGGCGATCTGGCCCTGGTCATCGGCCTACCGGCGGGGTTTGCCGGCGGCCCGATCGAGCTGGGCGACGACTGGGTGGACTCCGCCGTGCTCCTCGCGGACGAGACCCGCGAGCTGCCGCTGGCGCGGCGGCGTGGCGGCGCTGGCGTCCAGGTCCCCGAGCTTGACAGAGGAGGCATCGTGGTGGTGCGCCGGCCGGCCGGAGGCTCGGCGGAGCTGGAGTCGGTCACGGTGACCGGGCAGCGGCTGCCGGAGGTGGCCGAGGTGCTGGCCCGGCACCAGCGCGCCGCGGCGCGCCAGGAGCGCCTGCTGCCGCGCTGGACGGCCGCCCAGCGCCTGCTGCTGCGCGTGCGCGTGGGCGAGCTGGGGCGCTCCTTCGAGTTGGAGATGGAGGGCCCGCTCTACGTGGAGCGCGGGGTGGGCGCCGACTGGGAGATGACGCGTGCCTGGCTGGGAGGCGTGGCGTGGCCGCCAGAGCGGCTGCCGGACCTGCCGCTGCTCGAGGCTCAGCGGCCCCAGGTGCCGCCCCTGGCGGTGCGCCTCGAACCCGGCTGGCGGTACACCCTGGCTGGAATCGAGCCGCGCCACGGGCGGGAGTGCTACGTGCTGCGCTTCGCTGCCGAGGCCGGCGGGGAATCTCGTTCGGGGGAGGCGTGCATCGACCGCGACACCTTTGGCCTGGTGGAGCTGACCGAGCGGGCCGCCGGCCTGCCCGGCGAAGTGCGCGCCACCACCCAGGTGACCGTCAACGCTCCCCTGTCACTGGGGGAGGAGGTTGTGTGGCTGGCAGCGCGGGTTGTGGCCGACGATCTGGTGGCTGCCTTCGGGACCGGCACCAGCGTGCACCGGGAGCTCACCGTCGGCGACCATCGTCTCGACCCACCGGGTTTCGCCGACGAGCGGGCTGCGGCGTATCGGGGAAAGCGCCGCATGGTGCGGGACGCCCCGGCCGGAGTGGCGCGCCTGGTGCCGGACGGCGCGGGCGGCCGGGTGCCGGAAAGAGGGGCGGCGGCCAGAGTGCGGCTGCTGTTGGCCGGCGTGGCGGTGGATCCCGGGCTCGACGCACCGCTGCCGTTTGGCGGACTGCAACTGGCCGACTTCGATTTCCGCGGTCGCGGCGAGCAGTTTCGGCTGTTCGCCGCCGGCGTTGTCAACGACGTGGCGTGGTCGCGGCCTCGCGGAGCGACGGAGCTGACCGCCGCCGCCTTCACGCAGCTCCTGCCCTTCGCCACGCCCGTCTACCTCGGGGGTGAGGAGGTAGCGGGCGAGGAGGTGGAAGTGCAGCGCCAGCGCCTGGCGGTAGGGGTGGCGCGAGCGCTGGGACGGACACGCTTCTCCCTGGAGCTCGAGGTCCACCGCTGGGACTTCGGCCGCACCGACCGCACCGCCGCCGACTTCGATGTGCCCCCCGACACCTGGGAGGGGGTGCTGCGCGGCGGGGCGCACGCCACGCTGGCGGGCACCTCGTTGTCCGCTTCGTGGGAAGTCGGCCAGCGCGCCGACTGGGCCGAGTGGGGAGCGCGCCGCTTGACGCGCTACCACGCCTTGGTCGTGCACGAGGCGACGCTGGGACTGCTGGCGCGCCTCAGCCTTGGGGCTGAGCTGTGGGGAGGGCGAAATCTGGACCGCTTCTCGGCGCCGGCTCCGGGCCGCTTCGGCCCGGTCAGATTGCGCGGCGTGCCGTCCAATCGAGTGACCCCGGACCGGCTGGGGATTGTGCGGGCGGCGCTGGCGCTGCCCCTGCACCCGAGGCTGCGCGGCGAGGTGGGGCTCGACGCCGGCTGGGTGCGCGACCACCGCTCCGGGTACCGGGCGAGGCCGCTGGCGGGTGTGGGGGTGTTGGCAAGCGTGCCCGGGCCGTGGTCGACGCTCGTGGAGCTGTCGCTGGGGTACCCCCTCGCTGTGCCCGGGCGCAAGGGTTTGACCGCCGAGGTGCTGGTGCTGCGCCCGCTGGGACGGTGAGTCGCGAGCCTCCGGCCGCCGACACCGACACGGACCCGGGCACCCCAACTTCGTCACTCGGCCTGTGCCTCAAGGCAGGTTCGACAACTCGCATAT
>JBBINC010000227.1:0-2741 GCA_037444085.1 Acidobacteriota bacterium
AGCGTGGGGGCGCGGGGGGCTGGAGCGAGGGCGGCTGGGTGGGCTAAGAGCGGAGCCCCCAGCTCAAGAGAGCTGGGGGGGCTGCGAAACCCCGCAAGAAGAACGACACGGACGTTCAAGGGCACGGTCCCTCTCGCCTCCCCACCACCACCGGACCCGGTAGAATGCCGGCATGACCACCTCCACCCGTCGCGGCCTGTTTCTCGCCGGCATCCTGGTGTTCGGCGTTGTCGTCGGCGTCCTGTCCATCGTGCCGCCCAGGAGTGATAGGGCCGTGGTCGCGGTCAGCCGCTTCGGGGACGGGGTGCGACTGCTCCCCGACCGGCTCGCCCTGTCGGCCTTGCCGCTGGCGAAGAGGGTCCTGCTGGCGCGGCGCGACGGCGCCGCCGTACTTGACGTCCGCGCCGACACGGCACTCCCTGGCGGCGCCAGTGTTCCGGTGCGCTATCGGATTCGCATCGAAGGGGCAGGGATGTTGCCCGTCCAGGCGGATGGCGTCTCTAGCCTGGGGTGGGACGGCGCCTGGTCACAGTGGCTGGCGAGGCAGGAACCCCTGCGCGCCGAGGAGGTCACCGCCGTCCTGCACGCCAGCCCGCTGTGGCGGAAGATATTTCCCGGCACCTCGCCGGTTGCGCCGCCAGACTTGGCGGCGCGCCTGGAGCCGGCGCTGCCGGGGCTACGCCTGGCGGGTGTCGAGGTAGCTGCCGAGGGCTCCGACGAAATCGTGCGCGCCCTCGCCCGGCGGCAGGTCGCCGGCATGACCCGCCCGCGCGGACGGCTGGTGCTGCTCGGGCTCGACGCTCTCGACTGGACGCTGGTGGACGAACTGATCGCCAGGGGCATGATGCCCCACACCGCCGCCCTGATGCGACGGGGCGTGCACGCCGTGCTGGAGGTCCCCCGTCCGCTCATCTCGCCGGTGGTGTGGACCACCATCGGCACCGGAGTGCCGCCGGAGGTGCACGGGGTGCTGGACTTCCTCGAGCCCGACCCGACCGGGGGGCCGCCTCGCCCGGTCACGGCGGCGTCGCGCAAGGCCACGGCGATCTGGGAGATGTTGGGGGCGGCGGGACGCTCCACGGCGGTGATCGGCTGGTGGGCGTCGTTCCCCGCGCAGGCGCCTCCCGGCGGCTCGGTCTACTCCGACCGCCTCACCGAGCAGCTGCTGGGGCTCACCGCCGACGTCCCTGGCATGGCCGACCCGCCCCAGGCGGCGCTGCGCGCCAGGGAACTGCTGCTGCGCGCCGCCGACATGACGCCCGCGATGCTGGCGCCGTTCTTGTCCGTGTCTGCCGAGGAGCTGGCTGCAGCGGTGGCTCGCCCCGACGCCTGGGACGACCCCATCGGCGGCCTCGCCAAGCTGGTGGCCGCCAGCCTCACCGTGGAACGTCTCACCGCCCTGGAACTCGACCGCGGCACCGATGTGATCTTCTCCTATCTGGAGGGCACCGACACGGTGGGCCACCTGTACGGCCCGTACCGGCCGCCGGTGCTACCCGGCTTCGACTCCCTCGTGGCGCGGCGCTTCGGCCCGGTCATCGAGCGCTACTACGCCTGGGCCGACCGGTGGGTGGGCGCGGTGGTGGCCGCCCTGGGCAAGGACGACACCGTCGTGCTGGTCTCCGACCACGGCTTCACCTGGGGTGAGGACCGTCCCCGCGTGCCCTCCGGCGCCCACACCGCCACCGCCGAGATGTGGCACCGTCCGCAAGGTGCTTTCGTGGCCGCCGGGCCCGGAATCGCCGCGTCGCGCCAACGCCACACCATGGGCATCCTGGACGTCGGCCCCACCCTGCTGGCGCTCGCCGGCCTGCCGCGCGCCGCGGAGATGCCCGGCCTTGTTCCTGCATGGTTACTGCCCGAGGCGGCGCGGGAGCCGGCGCGGGTCAACTACGCGGAGCTGCTGCCGCGAAAACCGCCGGAGCCCGTCGAACTCCCCGCGCAGGCGCGCGAGGAGGAAATCGCCAAGCTCCGCGCTCTCGGCTACCTGGCGGGTTCCTCCACCCCCTCCCAGCCGGCCGCGGCCCCGGCGGCGGCGCCGCCCCTCCCCGTCCCCGCCACACCGGTCGCCGACCGCGCCGAGGCCCGGCGGCTGTCCAACCTGGCCATCAGTCAGGCCTCCTCGGGGGACGTGACTACCGCCGAGCAGACCTTCCGCAAGGCCATCGCCGCCGACCCGAGCTACCCCTCCACGTATTACTCGCTGTCGGTGCTGATGCGCAAGCAGGGGCGGCTGGAGGAGGCGGACGGCGCGTTCTGGATGTCGGTACGGCTCGGAGTACGCGACCGCGACATGGCGGTGGTGCGCCTGGCCCTCGACTACCGCGAGCGCGGCATGCCGGACAAGGCCGAGGAGGTCCTCGCCGAGGGCCGCCGCACCCTGCCCGACAGCGCCCTGGTGTGGCTCAACTCCGGCGTCTTCCTCGGCGAGCAGGGGCGCTTCGAGGAAGCCGCCCGCAAGCTGCAGCGCGCTGCCCAGCTCGACCCCACCAAACCCGCGGCCTTCAAGAACCTGGGCGTGGCGCTGCTCAACCTGGGGGATCGCGAGAGGGCGCGCGCCGCCCTCACCCGCGCCGCCGCCCTCGACCCCGCGGACGACGCGGTGCGGGCCCAACTGGCCGCGCTTGGAGGCCCGCTCGAGCGTTGAGACGGTGTCTTTCTGCTCGGCGGGTTTCGCCGGCCCCCCAAGCTCTCTTGCGCGGGGGGCTCCGCTCTTAGCCCACCCAACCGCCCTCGCTCCA
>JBBINC010000228.1:0-2733 GCA_037444085.1 Acidobacteriota bacterium
AGACGCGCGCCCGACGCGGCATGGCTGGCTCCTGGGGGTGAGGCTACGGCCAGCCGGGAGTTTTGTCAATAATGCTGGACGTGGTACCTACAAGCATGGGTGGCGCCGGTGTAAGCTGCGCGCGCTGCACGCGGTCGTTTCATCGGTCCTCGGGGCTCGCCGCCGCTCGCTGGCCAGCCGCCGAGGGCCGCACCGCGAGTCTGCACCTGCACTGAGAAGGAGCCGGAACATGCGTAATGTCAAGATCATGGCAATGGCGGCGGTGCTGCTGGTGAGCGCCTCGCTGGCGTCCGCGGCGGACCCCGACGGGCTCGATCCGCTGCTTCGACTGCTCGTGACCAAGGGCGTCATCACCCTCGACGAGGCGCTCGCCCTGCAGGATGAGGCGGCGCGGACGGCGGAGACGCCGGTCAAGCCGGCAGCTCCCGCGCCGCCGGCGAAGTGGTACGACCGGCTCAAGGTGAGCGGCGACGTGAGGATGCGCTACGAGGGCTTCAGCCAGCAGGGCGCCTTCGACGACGGCCGCCGCGACCGCTTCCGCTTCCGGCTCCGCGCCGGCCTCGAGGCGCCGCTCACCGACGCCCTGACCGCAAGCTTCCAGCTGCGCAACGGTGACCGGGACGACCCGGTTTCCAACAACACGACCTTCGAAGGTGCGTTCCAGCCCAAGGAGTTCAACCTGGGCGAGGTCTATCTCGAGGCCCGCCTGTCACCGGCGGTCGCCCTCATCGGCGGCAAGTTCGACCCCAAGGACTGGTGGACCGTCTCCGACTTCCAGTGGGACGACGACGTAACCGTCGAGGGTCTCATGGCGCGGCTCGAATTCCGCGGCGGTGATGGCGCAGGGCGGGGGATCAAGCTCGTGCCGTACACCTATCTGCTCGACGAGTCGGAGGCCGGCCGCGAAGCCTACGTCTTCGGCCTCCAGGCGCGGGCGGACGTGGCGGTGGGAGCGCACGGCGCCCTCGGCCTCGGCGCCGGCTTCGACCTCTGGGACAACCCCCAGGCGGTGGCCGACCTGACCCTCACCCGCGCGCTCGGCGGCAACCCGGTCACCAACCTCCTCGACGCCAGCGGCCGGCTGGTCAGCGACTTCGAGATCCTCAACCTGTTTGCCGAGTGGCGGCACCGGGCCTCGAAACGCTGGCCGATCACGGTCAACCTGTTCTACTACCAGAATCTTGGCGCCCGCGGCGTGGCCGCCGATGAGGACACCGCGTACTTCGCCCGCCTCCAGGCTGGCGACTCCAGGGAGCCCGGACAGCTCGCCCTCCGGTACAGCTACTACGACGCCGAGCCCGACGCGCTGTTCTACGTCTTCACCCAGTCGGACACGTCGCGAGCGTCCGATGTCGAGGCACACCGTTTCGACCTGCGGGTCGGCTTCATCGCCCGCTCGTACTTCAACCTCACCTGGTACCACACCCGCTCCAGCCTCGCCGAGGGAGAATCCCTCGACCGCTGGCAGGTGGACTACAACGTCCGCTTCTGACCGACGCGGCGTGAACTCCGCGCCCGCCGAGCCCGCCAGAGGGCCCGCGCCCACCCAGGGATGACACCTTGATCCCCTCCCTGGCCATTCCCCGGGGTCGATGCCGTCCCCTCGACGAGCGCGCCTGCGGCCCCACGGCGGACCACTCGGCCGTGGCGTTGCGGCCGCGGCCTCCTGGGCACTGGCAGGGGGTAAACGAACGATCCGTGATGCCTGGTGTCCAGGGCTCGTCCGGGTGTGAAATTCGTGCAGATGGCCGGGCCGCTCCCGGCGCTCGACTCGCCGCCATCGCGGCGACCGATCGTCGGCCGTTGGCGTGTACGATCGGGTCATCACGGCTCTTGAGGCTCATCCGTACGGGCCCGCCGTGGCCCGGGGGCGAGGAGGAGCGATGGCGCCAGCGCATTGACGGAGGCGGGGATCGGTGGCAGGCGTCCTTCACTGGACTGGGCTCTGCGGCGGTGCGGCGCGGCTCTGGCAGGGCTCGCTGCGGCACCAGCGCTGTTCGGCGCCTGCCCCGGCTGCCCGCCGGTGGCCTTCAAGGTCGAGCTGCAGCTCACCGACGCGCGGTCGGTGAGGGGCCAGATCCCGATCCATCCCGAGAGGATGGCGGATGTCCTGTCCTTCGCGGGTGGCGAGGAGGAGCGGAGCGTGCGGTGGTGGGGAATCCAGCCGTGGCCCGAGAGTCCCGCGGGCTGCATGGAGGTCTGGAAGGACTGGGAGCATGTCGCTCGCCCCTGGCAGGCTTCGCGATTTCCCCCGGGCAAGCGACGCCGGCGACGTTCCGCCTGCCCCGGGCAGTCGTCCTGAGCGGCGATCCGATCTGCGTGGCGGCGAGCGGGGTGGCTCGAATCGTCGACGACTCCGTCGATGGCCCTGGCCTCAAGGACTCCGGTGCGGCCCTCCGCATGCGCAGCGAGGCGGCTCCGTTGCTCGCTCGGGATCCCACGCTGGCGCTGACAACCATCCTGCCCGGTGACCACAGTCTCTTCTGCTTGACCTACGACAGCCGCGTCACCCTCGCCGATCTCCTGGCGAGATGTCGCTTCGGCAATACCGCCGACGCGGGGATTCTGGTGCTGCTGTACGACGCCGGAACCTGATCGCGGGAAGCGCCGGCATGCGCGGCGCGCCGCCAGGTCCGGCCGCACCCGTGGTCGGCCGCCCCTGCGAAGAATTCCCGCGCTCGCCGCCGCCCGCCTGGCTCCTCGGCGTCAGGCGACGCGGCAAGGCGCATTTCG
>JBBINC010000229.1:0-2669 GCA_037444085.1 Acidobacteriota bacterium
CGGCTTCGCCGCCGCGCCGAGGGGGGTTCGGGGGGCAAAGGCGGCGGAGGGTGGGTGGGGGGCCGCCGGCCCCCCGAGAAAAGAAGCTAGCGAGCGTCCGGCTTTGCCGGCGCGAGCGGTGGGGGCGCGGGGGGCTGGAGCGAGGGCGGTTGGCTGGGCGGAGAGCGGGACACCCCGCACACGAAAGCGCGGGGGGCCGGCGAAAACCCCGGAGGAGAAAGACACGAGCACGGCCACGGGCAGCGCGGGTGTCCCGGCACATGGGGCGGACCCATTGAAGTGGTCGACGAGGGCGCCCGCCCAACACTGCCACGGGCACTATCCGCTACAATCTGCCGCCCGGGAGGCCACGATGCTGGAAGACGTTCGCCGCGCCCTGGGGCGCGCCATCGCCCACGTACTGGAGCAGCATCTGGGGGTAGCAGCGCCCACGGTGGCGATCGAGATCCCGCCCCGGCGGGAGCTGGGCGACCTGGCGTGGGCCGGGGCACTGCCCCTGGCCAAGGTGCTGCGCCGGCCGTCGCGGGCGGTGGCCGAGGAGGTTCTCACCCATCTGGCGCCCGCGCTGGGCGACCTGGCCGATCTCCTTGACCCGGACGCACGCATCGAGGGGCCGGGATTCGTCAACTTCCGCCTGCGGCGCGGCGTGCTCCTCTCGCACCTGCTGGCTGGGGGAGTCCGCCCCGGAGGGAGCGAGGACGGCGCTCCGTCCAAGGTGATTGTCGAGCACACCAACATCAACCCCAACAAGGCGGCGCACATCGGCCACCTGCGCAACGCCGTGCTGGGCGACGTGCTGGTGCGCTGCCTGCGCTGGCTCGGTCGCGCCGTCGAGGTGCAGAACTACGTCGACGACACCGGCGTGCAGGTGGCCGACGTGGTGGTCGGCTTTCTCTTCCTCCCCGAAGAGGAACTGACCCGGACCGTGGCCCCTTTCTGGCCGGAGGCCGGCAGCACCCGCGCTGGTGTGCTGGCCACGCTGGCGATGCGCGCTGCCACCGACCGGCTCGTCGGCAGCGCCTTGGACTTCGATGACCTGTGTTGGGAGGTGTACCCGCTCGTCACCCGCCGTTACGAGACCGACCCTCCGTTTGCCGCTCGCCGCACTCAGGTGCTCCACGCCATCGAAGGAGGCTTCCCCGCCGGGCTCACTCTGGCGGACGCCATCGCGCAACTCGGGGCGAGAGACGAGGACCACGCCCCCGCCGTTGCCCGCCTCGCCGCCACCGTCGCCGAGGCCAACCTCCACTGCCACCTGCGCACCATGGGCCGCCTGGGCATCGCCTACGACCTGCTCCCGCACGAGTCCGACATCCTCCGCCGAGGCTTCTGGCAGCGCGCCTTCGAGATGCTGCGGGCAGCCCAGGCAATTCGCCTGGAGAGCGAGGGGAAGAACGCCGGCTGCTGGGTCATGTCCCTTGCCGACTCCCCCGAGTTCGCCGGCATGGCCGATGCCGACAAGATCCTGGTGCGCTCCAACGGCACCGTCACCTACACAGGCAAGGACATCGCCTACCAGTTGTGGAAACTGGGGCTCCTGCTCGAGCCCGACGGCTCGCGCCACGACTTCGGCTACCAGGCCTTCGTGCGCTTCCGGCACGACGGCCCGGCCCAGCCGGTCCTCTACGGCGACGGCGACCGTGTGCTCATGCGCACCGCCGCCGGGGAGGGTGAGCCGGCCGGCGCCACCTCCTTCGGTGCGGGGCAGCGGGTCGTCAACGTCATCGACGTGCGCCAGGCCTACCCCCAGAAGGTGGTCCGGGAAGCGATTCGCATGCTCGGCCACGACGATGCGGCGGAGAACTCCATCCACTTCGCCTACGAGATGGTCGCCCTCACATCGGCCGCCGTGCGCCGTCTGGAGGACTCGCAAGGGGTCAGCTTCGCCCTTTCGCCAGAAGACCTGGCCAGGCCATTCGTGGAAATGTCCGGACGGCGGGGCATCGGCGTCAAGGCCGACTCCCTCCTCGACACGCTGGAGTCGGAGGCGGTCACCGCGGTCTCTGCGCGCCTCGGCGATCAACACGGGCTCTCATCCGAATCGATCAGGCAGCGGGCGCGGGCCATCGCCACCGGGGCGCTACGCTACCAGATGCTGCGCCAGGGCCGCAACCGCGTGCTGGCGTTCGACTTCGACGAGGCACTGGCGTTCGAGGGCGACACCGGCCCGTACCTGCAGTACTCCGCCGTGCGCGCCCGCAAGATCTTCGACAAGCTCGCTGGAAGCGGCGTGGCGGGCACCCCCGCCGGGGACGCCCAGGCCGCCCGCGACGCGAGCGTGCCGGACGACCTGTGGGAGCTGGTGTTCGCCTGCGCCCGCACGCCGGAAATGGTCGAGAAGGCGGCGGGCGCCCTGGAGTTCTCGCTCCTCGCCGGGCACGCCCGCGAGCTGGCGCAGCTCTTCCACAAGCTCTACCACGAGCACCCCGTCCTCCACGCCGCCGACGAGGCGACGCGCACGTTGCGGCGCGCCGTCTTCCGTCTGTTCGCCGTCACCGTCGCCGAGATCCTCGAGCCCCTGTTGGGCATCCCTGTTCCCCAGGAGATGTAGCACCCCGGGGTCTCGGCCCCCGTGGCGGTGGCCGTGACCGTGACCATGCCCGTGTCTTCCTGCCGGGGGGTTTCGCCGGCCCCCCGGGCTTTCGTGGGCGGGGGGCTCCGCTCTCCGC
>JBBINC010000230.1:0-2661 GCA_037444085.1 Acidobacteriota bacterium
GGGCACGGGCACCGACACGGGCACGGGCACGGTCACGGGCACGGACACGGACACGGGCACCGACACGGGCACGGACACGGGCACGGTCACGGGCACCGGCACGGACACAGGCACGGGCACGCCGGCAGATGCGCGGAGGCGCGGGGCGGCGCGGGGATCAGCGCACGACGTCCAGCAGCAGCTTCGCCTGCGCCTCGCGGGAGGCGACGGCGGTGTTGAGGAGCACCACCCGGGTGGCGTGGAAGAGGCGCTCGTGCTGGGCGGCGAAGAGATCCTGCCGGGCCATGTCGAGGGCGGCGAGGTGCGGATTGAGAAACGGCACGCCGAAGCCGGTGGCGCCGGGGAGTTGACCGGAAGCCAGCAGGCGTGCGGCCTCGCGCGGAGGCAGCTCCTTGACGGTGGGCAACACCGGGTCGCGGGCGAGCAACACGCAGGCGGCGGGAGCGGTGCGCCGGGTGTGGCGCAGCGCCCCGCCCAACCAGTAGGGGTCCACCATGGCGCGGCCGTTGCCCGACGCCTCGACGCAGACGGCGGCGCCGCGATCCAGGGGGCACTCGTCGCCGGGGTGGTCGACGCGGCAGGCATCACGGGTGGTGGCCATGTTCTCCAGCTTGGCCCGGGTCAGAAGCTTGCCGATTTCGGGCAGGTGCTTGATCCACTTGGCCTTGAGGTAGAGCTTGCGCTCTGGCAGGTCGGCCACGGGGCCTGCGGCGGAAAGGCGCACGATGACCGCGTCGGAGGAGACCAGCTTGACCCCATCGTGGCCCAGCGCCGCGGCCAGAACACCGGTGCGGCCCGAGCCGGGCCCGCCCCACACCAGGATGCCGCGGCCGCCGGCGTCGAGGGCGGCGCAGTGGGCGAACAGCGCCCCGGCGGAGCGCGCCGCCGACTCGGCGGCGAGCTGCAGCGCCGCCGAGCGCACCTGGCCGTAGTAGGCGGTGTTGAGCACGAAGGCGGTGGCGGTCTCCAGACTGATGAGCGCCTGCGCCTCCCGGCCGGGGATGTCCTTGACGGCGTACACCACGGCGTGGGGCTCGATCTCGCCCTCCAGCGGCGCCGGGTAGAACCCCTCCTGGTAGAAGTCGGCGAGGTGCGGCGAGTTGGTGCGCAGTTGCACCACCGCTCCGGCGATGGCGGCATTCCACTCGAAGTAGCTGGCCGGGTCGAGGTGCGCTTCCACCTCGGCGAGCAGCTCGTTGCGGGATGAGAGCCCGGCCACGGCGCGGCTGGGGGCGTAGGCCTGCACCTGGGTGAGGACGTTGTTGAGAACGCGGGGGCGCAGGCGGCGGGGCTCCTCCAGGCGGGCCAGGGCTGCCTCAAGGCGGCGCATCCCCTCGGCCAGGCGCTCCACGGAGGTGGCGAAGGAGATGCGGATGTGGCGATCGGTGCCGAACGCCTCGCCGGGCACGGCGGCGACGTGCGCCTCCTTGAGCAGGTAGTAGGCGAGCCCGTAGGTGTTGCGGATGGGGGCGCCGCCGAACTCCCGGTCGAGGTAGCGGGAGACGTTGGGCATGACGTAGAACGCCCCGGGGGGGGAGGCGCACGACACGCCGGGCAAGGAGCGCAGCTTGGTGACGATGAAGTTGCGCCGACGCTCGAACTCGGCGCGCATGCGCTCCACTTCCATGGCGGTTTCGGCCAGCGCCACGACGCCGGCCTTCTGCACGAACGAGGTGGCGTTGGAGGTGTTGTGGGACTGTACCTTGGAGCAGGCGGCGATGACCTCCCGCGGCCCCGCCGCCCAGCCCAGGCGCCAGCCGGTCATAGAGAACGCCTTGGAGAAGCCGTTCACCACCACCGTCAGCTGCTTGATCGCCTCACCCAGGGAGGCGATGGACGTGAAGCGCTTCCCGTCGTAGAGCAGCTTTTCGTAGATCTCGTCGGAGATCACCCAGATCTGCTCCCGCACGCACACCTCGGCGATGGCCTGCAGTTCCTCGCGGGAGTAGGCCGCGCCGGTGGGGTTGCACGGGTAGTTGAGGATCAGCGCCTTGGTGTTGGGGGTGATGGCCGCCGCCAGGTCGCGGGCGTGCAGGCGGAAGCCGTCCTCTTCGCGGGTGGGGATGAACACCGCGTTGGCGCCGCACAGCTTCACCTGGTCGGGGTACGAGACCCAGTAGGGGGCGGGGATGAGCACGTCGTCGCCGGGCTCGTACAGCGCCTGAGCGACGCTGAACAGGCACGCCTTGGCGCCCACCGAAACGATGATCTCGTCCGGGCTGTAGCGCACCGCGTTCTCCCGTTCCAGCTTGTCGGCGATGGCCCGCTTCAGCTCGGGGATGCCGTCGTTGGCCACGTACTTGGTGAAGTTGGCGTCGATGGCGGCCTTGGCGGCGCGCTTCACCACCTCCGGCGTGGGGAAGTCCGGTTCGCCGGCGGAGAAGTCCACCACGTCGATCCCCTGGGCTTTCATTTGCTGGGCGCGGGCGGAGATGCGCAGGGTGGGGGAGAGAGTGATGCGGTTGACGCGTTCGGCGAGCATATGGCTTTCAGCTCCTGCGAGAGTGGCCGGCGGCCGTGCCCGTGCCCGTGCCCGTGCCCGTGCCCGTGACCGTGACCGTGTCTTTCTTTTCGGGGGGTTTCGCCGGCCCCCCAAGCTTTCTTGAGCGGGGGGCTCCGCTCTCCGCCCACCCAACCGCCCTCGCTCCAGCCCCCCGAGCC
>JBBINC010000231.1:0-2635 GCA_037444085.1 Acidobacteriota bacterium
GCGGGGGGCAGAGCGCGCGGAGGAAAGGGAGGGGGGCGCGCGGCCCCCCGAGAAAAGAAGCAAGCGAGCGCCGTCGGGCTTTGCCCGCGGCGCGAGGGGGGGCGCGGGGGGCTGGAGCGAGGGCGGTTGGGTGGGCGGCGAGCGGAGCCCCCCGCCCACGAAAGCTTGGGGGGCCGGCGAAACCCCCCGAAAAGGAAGACACCGGCACGGTTGCCCCACGCGTCGCGCGTCGTACGGTCAACTCCCCCCTACCTTGAGTACGGCGGCCGGTGCGCCTACCATCGGGCGACGAGGAGGTGCGCGCGAGTGAGGAGGCAAGCCGGCTTCAGAGTCGGAATTGGACTGGCGCTGGTGGCAGGGTTAGCGGCCGGGGGGTGTTCGGTGCGGCGGATGGCGATCAACGCCCTCGGGGACGCCCTGGCCTCGGGTACGTCGGCGTGGGCGGCGGACGAGGACGTGGAGCTGATCCGCGACGCCACGCCGTTCGCCCTGAAGACGATCGAGAGCCTGCTGGCGGAAAGTCCCCAGAACCGCGGGCTGCTGCTCGCCGCCGCCTCCGGCTTCACCCAGTACGCCTTTGCCTTCGTGCACAGCGAGGCGGACTACCTCGAAGAGAATGACCTGGCCCGCGCCACCGCCATGCGCCGGCGCGCCGTGCGCCTGTACCTGCGGGCGCGAGACTACGGCCGGCGCGGCCTGGAGGAGGCCTACCCGGGGCTTTCGGCGCGCCTGCTGGCCGATCCCGCCGCGGCGGTGGCGGCTGCGCGGAAGAACGACGCGGCGCTGCTCTACTGGACCGCCGCCGCCTGGGGGGCGGCGATCTCCCTGGCCAAGGACGACTCCGAACTGGCCGCCGACGTGCAGGTGGTCGAGGCACTGGCGCGCCGCGCCCTGGCGCTGGACGAGGAGTTTGGCGAAGGAGCGATCCACGACTTCTTCATCGCCTTCGAGGGGGGGCGCCCGGCAGCCGCCGGGGGCTCGGCGGAGCGGGCGCGCCGCCACTTCGAGCGGGCGGTGGCGATCTCCGGCGGGCTGCGTGCCGCGCCGTTGGTGAGCCTCGCCGAGTCGGTATGCGTGGCGGAGCAGGACCGCGCCGCATTCGAAGCACTTCTCCAACGCGCCCTGGAGGTGGATCTGCACGCCGCCCCGTCGCAGCGCCTGGCCAACCAGGTGGCGCAACGGCGGGCACGGTGGTTGCTGGCGCGCGGCGAGGTACTGTTCATCGAGTAGCGCGCCGCACGTTGCCCGAGGTGAACAGAGCGCGTGCCGCACCGTATGAGGGTAGGATGAGAGCCATGCGACGACGTTTGATCTCGACAATTCTCCTTGCGCTGGCAGGTGCGGCCGTCCTCGCCGCCACGCCGTCACCCGCGCACGCCCAGAAGGTCACGCTGAAGATGGCCACCCTGGTACCCCAGGGCTCGGCATGGCACACCTCGCTGCAGGAGCTGGCGCAGTCGTGGCAGAAGCTGTCCGGCGGCACGGTGACCCTGCGCCTGTACCCCGGCGGGGTGGCCGGGGACGATGGCGACGTGGTGCGCAAGATGCGCCTCGGCACCCTCGACGCCGGTTTGCTGGCCACCGCCGGCATGGCCGACATCGACCGCTCCGTGTTCGCCCTCGCCATCCCCATGGCGTACCGCGACTACGACGAGCTCGACGCGGTGGCGGAGCGGCTGTCGCCCGAGCTGGAGCGGATCTTCGCCGACAGGGGATTCGTCGTGCTGGCGTGGGCGGACGGCGGCTGGGTGCACTTCTTCGCCAAGTCGCCGGTGAGAAGCCCGGACGACCTCAAGGGGATGAAGCTGTTCACCTGGGGGGGGGACACGCCGGCGGTGGAGATGTGGAAGGCGGCCGGATTCAACCCCATCCCTCTGCCCGCCACGGAGATTTCCACGGCGCTGCAGACCGGCCTGGTCAACGCTCTCCCCACCACCCCGCAGGCAGCGG
Organism: Acidobacteriota bacterium; assembly: GCA_037444085.1. Lineage (GTDB taxonomy): Bacteria > Acidobacteriota > Thermoanaerobaculia > Thermoanaerobaculales > Thermoanaerobaculaceae > CALEVZ01. The sequence goes on from JBBINC010000231.1 coordinate 1,951, forward strand.
TCTTGCTGCAGTGGTTCACCCACGCGCCGTACATGACCGACGTGAAATGGGCCGTGTTGCTGGGCGGCATCTTGGTGACCACGAAGGCGTGGGATCGGGTGCCGGCCGAGCACCGCCCGGCGCTGGCTGCCGCCGCGCGGGAGACTGCCAGGGCGCTCCGCGACACCACGCGCCGCGCCGCCGCCGCCGACATCGAGGCGATGCGCAAGCGAGGTTTGACCGTGGTCCACCTGGATGCCCCGGCGGAGTCGGCGTGGCGCGCCGCGGCGGAGGCAGCCTACCCGCGGGTGCGGGAGGCGTTCGTGCCGGCCGCCGCCTTCGATCTCGCCATGCGTTACCGCGAGGAGGTGCGCCGCGCTGCTGCCGGGGGTGCCTCGAAGTGAGGCTCGCCGCGGCCTGGAAGCTCGAGGAAGGCCTCCTGGTCGGCGCCTTTCTCGCCGCCATCGTGCTACCGCTGATCGACGCCGTGGGGCGGCCGCTGGGCGGTTTCCACGTTCCCGGCGCGGCTGTCTACCTGCAGCAGCTCACCCTCTGGCTGGCCTTCGTGGGCGGACTGTACGCGGTGCGGCAGCGCGCCCACCTCACCCTCTCAACCGCCGAACTGCTGGGAGCGCACGGGCGCGGCTGGGCGATGGCGCGTGGCGCCGCGCAGGCGGTGGCGGCGGTGGCGTGCGCGGCGCTCGCC
>JBBINC010000232.1:0-2634 GCA_037444085.1 Acidobacteriota bacterium
TGCCTTCACTGAAAATAATGAACTTCTGAGCCAAACTGGCGAACTTGGGAGGCCGCGGCGGGGCGGTCCGCGATCGGCTCGGGTGCTCGGCTGGGCGCTACGAGGGCTGGGCGGCGGCGATGAGGGCGGCCGCGCCGGCCGGGTCGGCGGCGCTCTCGAGCAGCGCCTGCAGCATGATCGGCACGACGATGGTGGCGTCCGACTCGATGACGAACATGGGGGTGTCCTTGGTGAGCTTGTCCCAGGTGATCTTCTCGTTGGGGGTGGCGCCGGAGTAGGAGCCGTACGAGGTGGTGGAGTCGGAGATCTGGCAGAAGTACGCCCACGGCCGAACCTCCTGCCCCAGGTCGTACTTGATGGATGGCACCACGCAGATGGGGAAGTCGCCGGCGATGCCGCCGCCGATCTGGAAGAAGCCGGCGCCGGGGCCGTGGCTCGCCAGCTCGCGGTACTGGTCGTAGAACGCCGCCATGTACTCGATGCCCGACTTGACGATGGCCGCGTTGCACTCCCCGGTCTTGACGTAGGAGGCGAAGATATTGCCGAAGGTGGAGTCCTCGAAGCCGGGTACGACGATGGGCAGGTTGGCGCGCGCCGCGGCCAGCAGCCAGCATTCTTCGGGGTCACCTTCGTACAGCGCGGCAGGCAGCAACAGCACCAGCTCGTAGAAGTACTGGTGCCAGAAACGCCGCTCGCCGCGCTCGCTGGCCCGCCGCCACGTGGGCACGATGTGCTGCTCCACCGCCCGGAACGCCTCGTCTTCAGGGATCGAGGTGTCGGTGACGCGGCGCATGCGCTGCTCGAGGATGCGCTGGTCGTCCTCCTTGGTGAAGTAGCGGTAGTCGGGAAAGTCCTTGTAGCTGCGATGGGCGACCAGGCGGAAGAGCGACTCCTCCAGATTGGCGCCGGTGACCGACAACCCGTGCACCAGCCCGGCGCGGATGGCCGGCGCCAGGGTGATGCCGAGCTGCGCCGAGGACATCGCCCCCGCCATAGCCCAGAACATCGTCCCACCCGCGTCCAGATGCCGGCGATAGGCGAGGAGCGCGTCGCGCAGCGAGCGCGCGTTGAAGTTCTTGAAGTTGCGCAACACGAAGGCGAGGGTGGGGAGCGTGGTGGGCGCTGGCATACCTCGGTATGGTAGCGCACGCCCGCGTTGCGAACCACGATGCGGAGATCTGCGGAGCCTCGTCGGGGGTGCCCTCTACCACGTTTCCGAGAGCGTGGCGCGCGGCCACCGGGTGCCGCTCCCGGCGAGGCGGCCGGCCGTGCGGTCGAGGATTCCCATTTCGCCGAGCGGCTCGACAGGCTCGACGAGTCGTTCCATCGCGCCGGGGAGCGGGACGCTGAGGCCGGCGAACACCCCGGAGGGTCGGGGCCGCGACGAGGATCCCCGGAAGTCCCCCTCGGTGCCGCAGCAACTTCGCAGCTTCTTCGCGCCTGGCACGCCTGCTTCACCGCCGGCTATCGGGCCGGGATGAAGATCGGGTCGTTGGAGCGGTTGTCGATGACCGAAGCGAACGCCAGCACGAGCCCGCCCGGGGTGGTCGTGCGCACCACCGCGAAGCCGTCGTCGATGCTGCTGCTTGAGACCTCCTGGAACACCTTGTCACGCTGGATCGATTCGAACGGGCGCAGGGTGTACGTCTTCGTCCCCAGCGCCTGGCCGTTGCCCCGGTGCATCGTGACCTCCACGGTGATCGTCGAGGCGGTGAGATTGCACAGCCCCAGGTTGGTGCGAAATCCAACGCCGCCGTCCGAGGACTGGGCGAGTTGCACGAGCCGCGCGGAGGAGCCGTGCGCCACCGCCGCCGCCTCGGTGAACCCGGGGGTGAACTGCCCGTACGTCCCCTGGGGCTGGTCGTTGTAGGTGCGACTGGTGACCACCAGGTCGGCCGACGCCGAGGTGACCCGCAGCGCCGCCGCCCCGGAGAATGAAAACAGGCCCTGCAAGGCGTTGGCGTAGCGCACGCTGCGCCCGGGATCGAGGGAGAGCACTCTGGTCTGCGGGGAGGTGGTGGTCTCGCCACGGCGGAACAGCGCCACGGTGTACTCCGCTCGAGTTGCGCCAGCGTTGTGGATCTCAAGGTCGGTTTTCCAGTTGGACCCCGACGCTCCGGTCAGCGCGGCGGTGCCCGGCACCCACTGGGGGTTGGCGGCGGGTGGCGGGGCGGCAGGCGATACGGTGGTCTGGGCGGTTCCCGACCACGATGAGGCCAGCGTCCCCCCGGGACACGCGCGCGTTGCCCGCACGCGGAAGTGGAAGGTGGTAGCGCTGGACACCGTCTTGGTGATGCTCCGGCTGGAGCCGTTGACGGTCGTGCGCGCCGGCGAGGTGAACGCGGGGTCTGTCGCCTCCTCGAGTTCGTAGAGGTTGTCGGGGCTCGTCGCCGACCAGGACAGCGTGAACGGCGCGCCGCTGCTCGCCGTCGCCGGGGCGGAGAGGGCCGGCGCCGAGGGCGCGGCGCAGCCCCCCGACGTCGTCTTTTCGATGACCACGTCGTCGACGTAGACGCCTTCATATTCGATGGAGATGTCCGAGGCGAACGCCAGCGCGAACCACACCTGCGGCGCCCCCAGCACCTGCAGGCCGGGGACCGCCGCGAAGTCGAGCTCGCGCGCCACCCAGCCGCC
>JBBINC010000233.1:0-2600 GCA_037444085.1 Acidobacteriota bacterium
CCTGGGTGAGGTGCTCAAACCGCGGGCAGCGGTGCACGCGGAAGGCCACGTCGGTGACGCGGCGATTCTCCCCCGCCGCTTCCACCCACAGCTCCACCTCCCCGCCGGGGGCCACCTCCAGCACCGCGTCGTAGGGCGCCTGCGCGGTGGTCTTGCCCCAGGCGGAGCCGAAGTCTCGGTACACCTTGGTGGACTCCAGGGAGGGCTCGTCGCTGCCCTGCACGACGGTGGAGCCGTGGACGGAGGTGCCGGCAATGGCCAGCAGCACCAGGCGCGGGCGCGAGCCGTCAGCCAGCGTCGCCAGCGCCTCGCCGCTGCCGGCCGGCGGCACGATCTGCGGCAGGGAACCGTCGTCGACGCCGAAGCGCGCGTCGTAGGAGAGCTTGTTGATCAAGGCGTGGCTGGGCTCGCCGTCGAGCACGATGGTGACGCCGTGGCTCACCTGCCCGGCCGGCCAGTCGGGCCCTCCGGGGTAGTCCACGGTGAGGGTGGAGGTGAAGGTGCCGCTAGGCCGCGTCAAGCCGGAGGACCAGTCCACCCCCAGAGTGAAGCCGGCGTGGTGCGGGCCGCTGGCCAGCTGGTTGGCGAAGGTGACCGCCAGGTCGGGGTGGGGCTGGCTGGCCGCCGTGACGGTGGGGCCGAAGGCGGTGTTGTCGAAGCGATCCACCAGCAGGTAGGCGTCGGCGACGGTGCGCCCACCGTACACCCCGGTCCAGAAGGCGAAGGTGTCCCCGCACGGCTCCACCGTCTCCCCCGGACCCGGCTCCCAGCACGCCAGGTGGTCCGGCTGCCCGGGTTCAGGGCGGACACCGAAAACGACGCCTGCGCCGTCCCCCACCGGCAGGCGAATCTCCAACGATTCCGTCGCTCCCCACACCGGAGCAACCTGGCCTGGACTCCCTGCATCCGGCTCGAAGCCGACCAGCGACGCGTAGGTGCCCATGCGGTATTCGAACTCCTCATTGAGCACCAGGAACCCGTCGGCATCCCGCTCGTGCCACAAAAAAACCGCTTCTTCGCATTCGACGCGACTGCCGTCGGGGTCGAGAATCAGCCGCCCGCGACGGTTGCCCCCGACCTTGAGGCGAACCACGACGGGCGATAGGGGGTCCTGCCCGTTGGCGTCGCGGATGTCCAGTTTCAAGCGTGCCACGCCCTCGACGCGATGGGCGCTGAGGCCTTCGGCGCCGAGCACCCGCGCCTCGCGGCCGGGCGTGATATCGGTGAGAGTGATTTGGTAGGGCAACGCTGGGGTCAACGTTGCCCCCGCGGCCGCGAAGGTGGCCGCCCGGCAGGTGCTGATGGCCTGCGTCTGGGCGTCGTTGAGCGGGAGGGGCGGCAGAGGCACGGCGGTGAGCGTGTCGAGCAGCGTCGAAGGCACATTGGCAGCGCCCGCGCTGCCAGTGGCGCTGTCTACCCCGGTGCGCCGCTGGGGTGGGGGCATCACCACGATCGGTTGGCGGTGGAGGGGTGCGAGGGTGAGTCGCCCAAGGTCGTCGGCACCGAGCACCCGCACGCTCGCCCGAAAGGCTGGCGAGTATCTGGGGATGGGGAGCGCCGCCGCGGCAGCCCCCCCGGCCACGAGCGGGTAGTCGTCCAGAAAGTCTGCCTCGAACCGCACCATGCCTTCGCTGGTGATGGTGACGTGCTTGACGGCAAAGCCATCAGCGGTTGTGACGGCGTAGTTTCCTACGTCGCCAGCCCCGGCAAAGCCAAATACCAACGCCCCCCGATCTTCGGGCACCGGCACCACCCGGTAGCGCAAGCGCGCCCCTGAAAGCGGCCGGCCAAGGGGATCCACAACGATGCTCTGCGTCTTGATTGCCGTGCCCGGCGCCACCGTGTGATCATTTCCGCTCACCGGAAAGATGCGGCTGGCCGACGAGACGGGCGCGACGCTGTCAATCGAGAACGAGAGCCGATAGCTGCCATGCCCGCGAGTGGTGCCGGCGACGATGATGTAGGTGCCAGTCTGCGGCAGGGTCGCGCTGGCAAGGGCGGCGTTGAGGTCGCGACCGGGCATGCGATCGTACGAGAGAAGATTGGCGTAGGTGAAGCCGTCGGGGGCGATGATCTCCAGTTGGGGATCCAACGAATCCGGATGTTCCCAAGGAAGGCTGTCGACCTTTTCAAGGGTGGCGCTGATCCGGCTACCCGCGCTGGCGACGAAGTAGTAGAGGTTGAAATCGGCAAGTCCCCATTCGGGGGCATCGCCTGTCAGGGTGCCGGTGACAGCTTGGCCTGGCCAAATGCGCTCCGCCACAAGCTGCTCAGCGGGAGGAACCGGGGCGCGGGTCCACAGCGGCTCCAGCACGGCCAGCCAGCCGTGGGACTGGGAAAGCACTCCGGACCCGTCGCGGGTGCGCACCCGATAGAAACCGGCGGTGAGCGAGGGCGGCACGGAAACCGCGAGCGCACGACCGGAAGCATCCACGGTTGGAGTCAGGTCGTCAACCGGGCAGGATGGCGTCGACGAGGTACCGCACAACTGGGAATTAGGGTTGCTGAGGGCGTACACCGGTCCTTCCAGGCGAACACCTGCACCGGTTGCGAACCCGTTCCCGTACACTGTCGCGTCTTGACCCGCCAGGACAGCGGCC
>JBBINC010000234.1:0-2558 GCA_037444085.1 Acidobacteriota bacterium
CCGCCGGCCCCCCGCCCAGATGGAGCGGGAAACGGGATTCGAACCCGCGACTTCGACCTTGGCAAGGTCGCACTCTACCGCTGAGTTATTCCCGCTCGGCGTCCCCTCGTCGAGGACAGGGAAACATAGCAATCGCGGCGGGGCACGTCAAGCCCGCCCCGCACGCATGCCGAGATCTCCACCGCCACCGTGGTATGCGGCGCGAGCGCGGTCGTGGCAACCTGGACGGCGTGGTTTTCCTCGCATCGGCAAGCTAGAATGCGTTCTCATGCCGAATCCCGATCGCCTGAGCGACTCGATGGGTCTGCCGGTCACCAGATCCGAGCCCGGACGCCGGCCGGGTTTCGTCGCCTATCTTCGCAGCCGCTTCATCACCGGCGTACTCGTCGCACTGCCCCTGGTCATCACCTTGTTCTTCGCGCGCTTCCTGTTCAACCTCCTGGATCGCTGGTCCTACCCGATCTCCGAGCGCCTGATCGGCCACGCCATCCCCGGCGCCGGGGCGGTGCTCGCCATCATCCTCGTATTCACCCTCGGGGTATTGGGGCACAACGTCTTCGGGCGGCGGGTGCTGCGCTTCGGGGAGGCGATCATCTCGCGGGTGCCGGTGCTCAGCTCCGTGTATTTGGGTTCGCGGGAAGTGACGCGGGCCTTCAGCTCGGACAGGACGAGGAGCTTCCGGCGGGTGGTGCTCATCCCCTACCCGGTGGAGGGTTCGTGGGCGATCGCCTTCGTCACCGTCGAGTTCACCACCTCGACGCCTGCCGGGCCCTGTCGCATGGTGTCGGTGTTCATGCCCTCCACCCCCAACCCCACCACCGGCTTCTACATGATCTATCCCGAGAGCATGGTGCGAGACACCGATCTTTCAGTGGAAGAAGCGGCGCGCATGGTGATCTCCGGCGGCATCCTCGCCCCGCCCCCCGACCACGTCCTGCGACCCTCGGATCTACCCGCACCGTGACCAAAACCCCAGAGGGTTGGTCGGCCCCCCCCAGGCGGCACGCCCGCGCCATCGACCAGGCGCTCGCCGCCGCCTACCCCGACGCCTGGTGCGAGCTGCGCTACGAGAACCCGTTCCAGCTCCTGGTAGCCACCGTCCTGTCGGCGCAGTGTACCGACGCGCGAGTCAACGCGGTGACACCGGCCTTGTTCGCTCGTTACGCGGACGCTATGGCGCTCGCCGCCTCCGACCCCGGCGAGCTGGAATCGTTGGTCCGTTCCACCGGCTTCTTCCGCGCCAAGGCGAAGGCGCTGCGAGGCATGGCACAGGCGCTCTGCGAGCGCCACGGCGGCGAGGTGCCGGCGACCATGGACGAGTTGACGGCGCTGCCGGGTGTGGGCCGCAAGACCGCCAACGTCATCCTGGGCACGGCGTTCGGCATCGCCGCCGGCATCGTGGTGGACACTCACGTGGCCCGCACCAGTCGGCGCCTGGGCCTGACCAACCGCGATGACCCCGAGGCTATCGAACAGGATCTCATGAGGGGTTTCCCGGAGGAGTCGTGGATCCTGCTGTCGCACCGCCTGATCCTCCACGGCCGCCGCGTGTGCGCGGCGCGCCGCCCGGCCTGCCAGCCTTGCCCCCTGTCGGCGCTCTGCCCCCGCATCGGCCTGGCGGCCTGACGGAGTACAATGCGCGCCGCGGTGAAAACCGCCGCTGATAGAGGAGATTGGATGCATCCGCGAACACCGTGGGGCGGTTGGATCGAAGTGGTGACCGGCAGCATGTTCTCCGGCAAGTCCGAAGAGCTGATCCGCCGCCTGCGCCGCGCCATCATCGCCCGCCAGCGGGTGCAGGTGTTCAAGCCTCAGCTCGACGACCGCTTCGCCTCCAACCAGGTGGTCTCCCACTCGCGCTGGCGGCTGGAAGCGGAGCGCGTTGCCAAGGCCGCCGATATCCTCGTCCGCCTGGACGCCCGCACCGAAGTGGTAGGGGTGGACGAGGCGCAGTTCTTCGACGCCGATCTCGCCCGTGTCTGCAACCACCTGGCCGATCTCGGCAAGCGCGTGATTGTTGCCGGCCTCGACATGGACTTTCGCGGCGTCCCCTTTGGCCCCATGCCCGAGCTGATGGCGGTGGCCGAGGAAGTGGAGAAGATGCACGCCATCTGCGCCCGTTGCGGCGCCCCGGCGGCGTACACCCAGCGCCTCACCCAGGCGCAGGAGCAGGTGATCGTGGGCGCCGCCGACATCTACGAGGCGCGCTGCCGCCGCTGCTTCGAATCCGGCGGCCCGGCCCCCATGCCCGAGCTTTACCCCCAGAACGAGGAGGAGTAGAGAGCCGAGTTCGCTCGAGGGCGTTTCCTTCGCCGTCACGCTGCCAACTTGCTCTCTCAAACTCCCTCCTTGACAACGGCATGAGCGAGAACCAGGTTCTATCCATGCGTCGCCAATGGCTTGGGGGGAGAAGGGTTGGATGTTCTATGCGTGGTCGCCGTCTTTCTCCGTCCATCGGCGCGGCAGCCGTAATCTTCTGTCTCGCTCTCCCAGTCACCGCCGGCTTTTCCGGCACCGACGTGTTTCTCCCCTCGGTGGGGGCGAGGCCCGGGGTGCCA
>JBBINC010000235.1:0-2558 GCA_037444085.1 Acidobacteriota bacterium
GAGAGCGAGGTTCCACCGTGGCGGCGCGCCCTGGCACGGCTCTACCTGGGTGAGGGAAAGGATGAACGCGACCGGACCACCGACGGTGAGCAGGCCGCCGAGCACGATGGCGAGAATCCTCCCGACCATGGCGCCGGTGGAAGGGCGCGTGAGCACGACAGCGAAGGCGGAGGGATCGGCGCCGGCGGGCCAGCTGTCCACCGACAGCTCGAACGGGCCGCGGTGCCCCGCCTCGAAGACGACCAGACCGACGCGCATGCGGCGGAACCCGGCGACGCGGGGCCGCGCCCGCGACGGGCGCGACGGCACCTCGCGGCCGAGCGCCGGATCGTAGAGCGCGAAGCGGGGGCCCGACGTACCCCCGAGGGCCCACGGGAACGCGAGTGGGCGGGCGAAGCGCGGCCCCTCGAGGTGGAGCATCACGTCCCCGGGCTGGTCGAGGCGAACCTCCTGGCGCGGAAGCAACGGCGCCTCGCGCAGGACGTTGCCCCTGACCAGGCGCCCCAGCGAGCGGATCGAGAGAGCCAGAACGATGGACCCGGCAACCAGGCCCAGCACCCCGAACGCAGCGACGATCGGCATGTGCCCCCTCCAAGCGCGGTGACCGGGGCACCAGTGTATCGCCTGGTGGGCGCGAACGACACCGAGCGAGGCGGTGCGCGATGGGCAAGAATCTCATTGCCCAGCTCCACCGGCGCGAGCGGCTCGCGTCGTTGGCGTGCAGTGAAGGGCGGCAAGACCACCGGGCCGAAGTCGCTTCGCCCTTGTGACGAGGTGCCATTCCCCTGCCGACAGTCGCCCGGCACGATGAGTCTCGTGGCAGCCTGCTGCAGAACGGTCACGACGCTCACCAGTCTGGAGGCGAGCGGCCGGGACGAGTTCTGGCGGGGGCGACTCTCTCCATCCTCGCCGAGTCCGAACCTCCTCACCATGACAAGGGTCGTCGGGTCTCTGATGCGCTTCCTGACGCGCCCGGGTCCTTTAGTTCTCCTACCCGCCGTGGTTGTTCTCTTCCTCACCGACTATTTCGACGGGATCATCGCTCGGACCCAGGACAGGGAAACAACCTTCGGGAAGTGGGCCGACCCTCTCGCCGACAAACTGCTGCTACTCATCATCGTCGACCGCCTGGTCGCTGTGGCCCCCGAGTTCTGGCTGGAGATGTTCCTCCTGCTCCTCTGGCCGGAGATATCCCTCATCGCCGCAGGGGTGGCGCTGAAGCGCGCCGGCGCATCTGTGATGCCGCGGCCGGTCATCTGGGGCCGGGTGAAGTTTGCCCTCGACTTCCTCGGTGTCGTGACGTTCCTGGCGGGGTGGCCGGCGGTTTCGAAGAGACGCTTGGTCGCCGGGGTCGTTCTCGCCTACATGGCCTTCGCGGCGTACTTCCTGCGCGGTGTGAGCGAGCTGAGTCCAGGCAGGTCCTCAAACTAGCCCCCGGAGGTTCCGGAAGCATCGCACGCCTCATCTTGCGCCGCGATGACGCCACCGGCCAGACGTATGACGCGACCGGCACGCCGAGACAGCGCCGGCTGGTGAGTCACGGTGACCAGGGTTCCACCGGACTGCACACGCCATGCCTCCATTGCCTCCACGATCCGTTTTCCGGTGGCTGGATCAACGTTCCCCGTCGGCTCATCCGCCAGGACGAGCCGGGGGCTGCTGGCGAGTGCCCGGGCCACCGCCGCGAGCTGCCGCTCTCCCCCGGATACGAGCATCGCGAGAACCTCCGCGCGGTGATCAAGCTCCAGGCAAGCGAGGCCGTCGCGTGCCTTCCGCAGGGCGGCCGACCAGCTCCAGCCCCGCCCGAGAAGCGGCAACGCGACGTTCTCGACGAGAGTGAGATCTGGCATCGGGTGATGGAGTTGAAACACGATCCCGAGGTTGCTGGCGCGCCAGCGCTCGGGCGGGCGAAACTCAGCGGTGGGTACGCACCAGCCGCACTCGCGTTCTCAGGCTCATGCGCGAGCATGGGCTGCTCTCCCCGTACCAGCACGGCGCCTTCGTCTCGCAGCACAACCGCACCATCACCACGAACGCCCCCAACTTGCTCTGGGGCACGGACGGCTTCCGCATGCAGACCGTCGACGAGGGTTGGGTGTAGGCCTTCATCACGGAGGACCATTTCAACTCCGAATGCGTCGGCTTCCACGTCTGCAAGGAGGGCAGCCGCTTCAACGCCCTGAAGCCTGTGCGCATGGGCCTGGAGCGCCTCTTCGGCTCCACGGGGAAGGACGCCGCCCTTGGTCTCGCCCTGCGCATGGATCATGGCTGCCAGTACACCAGCGACCACTTCCTGAACCAGATCGCCTCCTGGGGCATCGCTCAGAGCTTCTCCTTAACCTCGCCCAGCCCCAGGGCAACGGCGTCGCCGAGCGCTTCATCAAGACCCTCAAACAGCAAGCCATCTACGGGCGCGTGTTCACAAACGCCCGAGAGGTCCGCCTTGCCGTCGCGGACTTCGTCGAGCGCTACAACTACCACTGGCGCATCGAGCGGCTCCGCTTTCCGCCCACCCAACCGCCCTCGCTCCAGCCCCCCGCGCCCCCACGCTGCGGGGA
>JBBINC010000236.1:0-2528 GCA_037444085.1 Acidobacteriota bacterium
GCTGGCTGCCGCCGGGGCCGCCGCGCAGCTCGCGGCGGCCGCCGCGTTGCTGGCGCAGGTGCGGGCGGACGGCGTGCTGGTCGTGCAGCTGGGCAACTGGCCGGCACCGTTCGGCATCACCCTCGCCGCCGACCTGCTGGGTGCGACCATGGCGGTGGTCACCGACATCATTGGCCTGGCCGTCACCGTCTACTCGCTTGCCGACATCGATGCGGGGCGCCGCGCCTTCGGCTACTTCCCCCTGGTGCAGGTGCTGCTCGCCGGCGTCGCCGGGGCCTTCCTCACCGGCGACATCTTCAACCTCTGCGTCTGCTTCGAGGTGCTGCTCATGGCCAGCTTCGCCCTCCTAGCCCTGGGGGGCAGCGGGCACAGGTGGCCGGGGCTCTCACCTACGTCACCTTGAACCTCGTCTCCTCCGCGCTGTTCCTCGCCGGCGTCGGGCTGATGTACGGCATCACCCGCTCCCTCAATATGGCGGAGCTGCACCTGCGACTCGCCGTCGTCGCCGAGTCGAGGCCGGAACTGGTGGTGGCGCTCGCCGGGCCGTTCCTCGTCGCCTTCGGCATCAAGGCGGCGGTGTTCCCCCTCTACACCTGGCTGCCCGCCAGCTACCACACCCCGCCGGTGGCCGTCTCCGCCCTGCTCGCCGGCCTCCTGACCAAGGTCGGTGTGTACGCCCTGATCCGTATCCTCACGCTTGTCTTTCCGCCTCTGCCCGGGGTGCCCACGTTTCTTCTGGGGGTGGCCGCTCTGACCATGATCTTCGGTGTGCTCGGCGCCGTGGCAATGTTCGAGACGCGGCGCATCCTGTCGTTCCACATCATCAGGCAGATCGGCTACATGGTGATGGGACTGGCGCTGATCGGCTCCCCGTCGCCGGCCGTGCGAGCCGGGGGGCTCGCCGCCCCGGTGCTCTACGTGGTCCACCACATCATCCTCAAGGCCAACCTGTTTCTCGTCGCCGGGATCGCCGCGCGCCTCGGCGGCAGCTTCCAGCTCAAGGAGGTGGGCGGGCTGGCCACCGCCGCGCCGTGGCTGGCCCTGCTCTTCCTGATCCCGGCCGGGTCGCTGGCCGGAGTGCCCCCGCTGTCCGGATTCTGGGCCAAGCTGGCGGTGATCCGGGCCGGCCTCGAGGGCGGCGCCTGGCTGGCGGTCACCGCCGCCCTCCTCGCCGGTCTGCTCACCGTGCTGAGCATGGTCAAGATCTGCACCGAGGGGTTCTGGAAGCCGGCGCCGGGCGAGACTCCACCGCCGGCTCCGCTGTCGCGCCTGCGCGTGGGCCTGCTCGCCGCGCCCAGCTTGGCGCTGGGCGCCTTGACGCTGGCCATCGGGCTGTACCCGCTCCCGCTGTGGGAGCTGTCGCGGCGCGCCGCGGGGCAACTCGATTGGCGGCGTACCTGCCCCCCCCAGCGCGACGCTCACCAGCCAGGCGCAGGCCTCGATGAGGGGTGCGTACCCTCGCTCTTGGAGTTCGGAGGCGAGGCGGACGCGCAAGGTCCACGCGCCCCCGAGAATGGCATGGTTGATCAGGCGGCCCACCTCGGCGCGGGGCGCCCCGTGGTGAACACCACCCCCTCGGCGTTGCCGGCCGCGGCGGTGATCTCGACACCCAGGCACTGGGTGGTCTCGGCCAGCGCCACCCCGACCGAGCAGGCCAGGCGCTCGGCGCTGCGCCCCTCCGCCAGCCCTCGCGCCAGGTCGGGAAGGAACGCCAGGGTGAATCGCGACAATGCTCCCATGGGCGAGGTGGCCGGCGTATCGTCCGGCGCGGCACGAGAATCGGGGGCGGCCGGCGCCAGTTCCACCGCCATCTCAAGATCAGAACTGCCGATGCGCTCGATGTATCCCTCCACCGCACCGAACGAGACCGTGTCGCCAGGTACCGCCCGCGTGGGGACGGAGATCCGCTCGCCCCGCACCAGCGTGCCGTTGCGGGCGCCCAGATCCTCGATCTCGACGGCCCTCCCCGGCCACCCGCAGCGCGGCGTGGCGACGCGACACCGTGAAGTGAGGCACGTGGATGTGGCAGTCGGGTGCCGAGCCGAGGGTCAGCTCACCAGGCTCCAGCGGGCTTCGCAGGACCCGTCCACCGAGCCGCACGACGAGGCGAAGAGGCACCCGAACAGCATACCGCCTCCGGCGGGCAGCCCGCTGCGAGCGCGCGACACTACCGGGATGCTGGGGTGGGTGTCGCCTGCTCCAGCCGGGAGAGGATCGTGCGGTAGCGATGGGCCAGCGCGTGTTGTCTCACCGCTTGCAGGTATTCGGCGTTGCGCTGCAGTTCGATGTGTAGGTGCTCGGGGAGACCCTCGAGCATCTCGAGCCGCCTCAGGCTGACGGCCGCCAAGGCGCGCGCCACCTCGCCCATTCCCCCGCGGGCGATGGGCACGGCCGTCTCGAACCTCACGCCCCGACTCCCACCCCGGCCAACCTCACCTTCTACCTGCTCGAACGGCAGGAGAACCTGTCCCCGAGGAGCTACACCGACACCATCCCGGCGGGCGACACGAAGCGCTACGACAACGCCG
>JBBINC010000237.1:0-2521 GCA_037444085.1 Acidobacteriota bacterium
CGGAGGGGAGCTTTGCTCCCCGCAGCGTGGGGGCGCGGGGGGCTGGAGCGAGGGGGGGTTGGGTGGGCGGAGAGCGGCGCCCCCAGCAAGAAGGCTGTGTGGGGGGCCGGAACAACCCCGAGGAAAGAAGACACCGGCACGGGCGCCGACGACCCTCACCTTTTCATCCGGAACACGGAGGCCGCCACCTGCGTAGTAGTGAATGCATGAGCACATCGCCCGCTCCCATCGAGGTTCTCGACGCCAGCAAGGAGTTCCGCCGCCTGCGGCGCCGCGTCGTCGCCCTGGACGGGGTGACGCTGCAGGTCAAGCGCGGCGAGGCGTTCGGCCTGCTGGGACCCAACGGCGCCGGCAAGACAACGCTGGTCAAGGTTCTCCTCGGCTTGAGCCGACCCACTCGCGGCGAAGTTCGGCTGCGCGGCGCCTCCCCGACACGCCCCGGCGCCCGGCTGAGGGTCGGGTACCTCCCCGAGGGGCACCGCTTCCCCTCGTACCACACCGGCGCCTCGGCACTGCGCCTGTTCGGCCGTCTCGCCGGAGTGGACGAGGCGGCGCTGGCGCCAAGGGCCGCGGAGTTGCTGGAGCTGGTCGGCCTGTCGGGCCGCGCCGACGACCGCATCGGACGCTACTCCAAGGGCATGACCCAGCGCCTGGGGCTGGCCGCGGCGCTCATCGACGACCCGGATCTGCTCTTCCTGGACGAGCCCACCGACGGGGTCGACCCGGTGGGCCGCCGGCACATTCGCTCGGTGCTGCTCGCCGCCCGCGAGCGCGGCACGACGATCTTCATCAACTCGCACCTGCTCTCCGAGGTGGAGCGCACCTGCGACCGTGTCGCCATCCTGAAAGCTGGCCGCATCGTGCGACAGGGCTCTGTCGAGGCGCTCACCCGGACAAGTTTGCGCTTCCGCCTGCGCCTGGACGACTCCCACCCCGCCCCGCTGCCCGCCGTTACCGGGGTGCAGTCGATGGCGCGCAACGGCCACTTCGAGGCCGAGGCAACCGACCTTGACGCCATCAACCGGCTGCTCGACGAACTGCGCCGCCAGGGCCGCCTGGTCGCCGAAATGTCGCCGCTGCGCTCCGACCTGGAGGAGGTGTTCGTCGACCTGCTGGGCGACGAGGGGACAGCGACAGGGGAGGCGCCGGCGGTCGGCCGGGGGGAGGCGTCATGAAGATCTGGGCGCTGGTCGCCGACACCTGGCGTGAGGCGTTCGCGCGCTTCACTTTCCTCGGTTTCGCCATCGCCTCAACGCTGTTCCTGCTCACCCTCGCCTTCGCTCTCAACCTGGACATCGTGGACGGCAGCCTGGCGGCGGGCAGCCTTTTCGGCAAGGACTTCATTCTGCCCGAGCGCTCCTCGCCCATCGACCAGGTGGTGGTCCAGGGCCAGGCGGTCTTTGCCGGCATGCTCTACGGCCTCGGCACCTTTCTCGCCGTCTTCGCCACCGGCTCGCTGGTGCCCAATCTGGTCAAGCGCGGCACCGTGGACCTCTACCTCACCCGGCCCATCGGGCGCACGCATCTGCTGCTGGGCCGTTTCGCCGGCGGCGTGACGCTGGTGATCGCCAACCTCGCCTACCTGTGCGGTGGCGTCTTCGCGGTCATCTCCTTGAAGACTGGGGTGTGGAACCCCCGCTTCCTCCTCGCCGGAGGGGTGATCCTGCTGGTGTTCCTGTCGTTTCTGGGGCTGATGTTCCTGGTGGGCGTGCTCTCCGGCTCCACTCCCCTGTCGATCATGGTGCCATACGGCCTGTACGTGATCTCCCTGCCGCTGGCTGCCCACGACCATCTGGCGGCGGCCATGGACTCGCGCCTGGCGGCGGGCGTCATCCACGGGCTGTACTGGGCGCTCCCCAAGACCGCGGAACTGGGGCGCGACATGGTCCGGCTGGTGCTCGCCGAGGGTTCGCTGGACCTGACCTCGGCCGCCACTACCGCCGCCTTCGGCGCTGTTTGCCTCATCCTCAGCCTCGTCGTCTTCAACCGCAACAACTACTAGGAGGAACCTGATGGGTGCTTTGACCTGTTCTCTGCTGCTCTCCGCCACGGTGGTCATTCAGGCGGCGCCGTCGCCCGCCGACCTGGCCCGCCTCACCCCCCCCGACGCCCAGGTGGTGATGGGCGCCAACCTCGCCGCGCTGCGCACCCAGCCGGCGGTGCAGGCGTGGCTTGCCGAGCACCACGCGGCGTGGACAGGTCGCGGCGGAGACGGTGAGGAGCTGCTGCGCGAGGCTGGCCTCGACCCGCTTCGCGACGTCGACGCCACGGTGGTGGCCGCAGTCGACCGCCCGGACGGCGACGATTCCTGGCTCGCCCTGTTCGGCGGCTCCTTCGACCCAGCATCGCTCGCCGCCGCCCTCCTCCGGCGTGGCGCCACGGTCGTCCCGGGCGTGCCGTTTGTGCTGCTGCGCGCCGCCGAGGAAGGCAGCGAGAAGCCGTTCATCGCCGTTCTCGACCAGCTCGTCGCGGTGGGCGACGAGGGCTCGGTGGTCGCCGCCGCGTCCGGCGCCACGCTGGG
>JBBINC010000238.1:0-2511 GCA_037444085.1 Acidobacteriota bacterium
GTAGGGTGGGGTGGGAGGAAAGCGGCGGTCACCTGCCGCCGCCCCCTATCCCGATCGGCCCCGGGTTGATGCGCAGCCCCTCCAGGCGGGCGCGCAGCTTCGCCTCGATGGGCCGGGCGGTACCGGCGGCGTAGTCGTAGAGTACCTGCACGCTTTCGGCCTCGGCGGCCAGGCGGCCGGAGGCGGTGATGCGATAGGCGAGGGTAAAGCTGCTGCGCCCGACGTTCAATACACCCACCTCGACGCAAACGACGTCGTCCAGACGGATGGGTGCCCGGTAATTGACGGCGACGCGCGCGACGATGAAAGGAAAGCCACGCGCCGAGCCGGAGTGGCCGATGCGATCCCGCCACATCCCCGTGCGAGCCACCTCGATATAAGTGACGTGCACGGCGTTGTTGACGTGGTCCATGGCGTCGACGTCCGCGTAGCGGACCTGAACGGCGCAGGAGTAAGGGTAGGCGCTCACGGGTAGCCTCCCGGCGTGGTTGTCATGACTGGAGCAGGGCACGCAGGTGCGGCAGAGCCGCCCGGGCCGCGGTGCGCCCTGCGGCGATGGCCTCGTCGAAGCGGGCGAAATCGGACCAGTGAAGGGCACCGACATCAGGGGCGATGACCAGATCGGCGGCGTCAACGAGACGGGCCGCGAGCGCCCGGCCGGCGAGCATGGAGGCGCGCGCCAGAGCGCGGGGCACGGTGATGGCGGCAGGGTCCTCGGTGCGGGGCGCCTCGCCGGCGTACACTGCCACCACCGGGTGCGGCCCGAGCTGGGCGGCTTGCGCCACTGGCACCTCCGCCACAACGCCGCCGTCGATGAGCGCCCTGCCGTCGATGAGGCGTGGAGGAACAACCCCGGGTACCGAGCTGGAGGCAGCAACCACATCTCGCAGCGGACCGGCGCGCAGGATGACCGGGTCGCCGGTGGCGAGGTCGGTGGCGACGGCGGTGAACGGTCGCGGCAGGGTGCGCACGTCGATGTCAGGAAGCAGAAAGGCCAGCGAGCGGTCGAGGTCCTCGGCGGCGATCAGCCCGCGGCGCTCGATCGCCAGCGCCACGACTGCTCCCTGGCGAAGGCGACGGGCGAACGACAGCAGGACGTTGTCGTGGGAGGTCACACTGGGGGCCAGCCGCACATCGGGTAGGTCCGCCAGGAGGCCCGACGCCAGGAACTCCCGCCAGCGCGTTTCCACCGCACGAGCGCTACCATGGGCCAGCCACATGGCTCCCACGACCGCGCCGGCGCTGGTTCCGGCCAGGGCCATGACAGGGATGCCGGCCTCCTCCAGTTCATAGAGCACTCCGACGTGGGCGGCGCCGCGCGCCCCGCCCCCGCCCAGGGCAAGCGTCACCCCCTGGCCTCGGGGACGCCCCTGGCGACGGAAGACCGTGGAGATCCGTCTGAGAAGATCCATGTTGTGCCATTGTAGCCAATGTGCGAGCCGCGACCCTCCTTCCCTCCGAGCGCAAGGAGGGGTCTCCTCGCATGCGACGGGCGATCGGGTGCGTCGGCCTCCCTCGGCCGCTCGGTGGCCTCGGGATGACGGCTTGTGCGAGGGGGAAATGGGGGCGAGCCCTGCGAGGGAAGGGTGGAGAGCGCGCAGCCCCCCGACCAACAAAGAAAGGGGCCGCTTCCCCCCGTCAGCGGCCCCTTGACCACGCATCGTGCGTGGTAGAGGTGTCACCCTCCATCCGCCCGAACAACGCCGCGGCACAGCCGTATTCCCGGCCTCAGAGGTCGTGCAAGCACCACCGGCTCTGGCCTCCCATCCACGGGACGGTTGCTGCTTCAAGCGCAGGAGTCAGGACAGCGCCGACGGATGGCCAGGCAAATCCGGCGATCTCGTGCGGGGCGAGATCGAGACGAGAAAGTCGATGACCTGCGCGACGGCGTGCTCGATGCCGTCGTAAGGCGCCAGGCGAACGCCCGGGAGGCCGGCGAGAAGACGGGAAACGCGAAGCCCACGGCGGGTGAGGGCGAGGATGGGGAGGGCGGCGGCGGAGGCGGCCTGGACCTCGACGCCGACGCCGTGGGAAGGAGTTGAGACCTCGGCAATCACCGCGTCGCAGGCACCCAGCCAGGCGAGGTCACGGGCCGCGAGCTGGGCGTCGGACAGGTCGGCGTCTCGCCCCATCGCGCCGGCCTCGGCGACGTGGCGCGAGGGAACGCAGTGGCCTCTTGCCTCGACGGCGGCAAGGACCGCCTGGACGGTGGCGATTTCGGTGGCGGGGGTGGTCATGGAAGCGGCGAGGTAGACACGCACCCTCACAGTGTAGCTGCGCTTGGGAGGTGAGGGGAGAGGGTGAGCGAGCGAGGTGGTGAGCAAGGAGGGATTAGTCTTGGCGCGGGAATAGGCGAGTCTCCCCTACGCCGTGGCGGTGGGATCGGGGCGGAGATGGTCTCTGCCCTTGACCGGGTCGCGGGCCGTGACCATGGTTGCGCCCGTGATCGTGTTTTTCTGTCGGGGGGTTTCGCCGGCCCCCCAGGCTTTCGTGGGCGGGGGGCTCCGCTCT
>JBBINC010000239.1:0-2504 GCA_037444085.1 Acidobacteriota bacterium
GGGCCCGGCGAACCGGGCCCTCGTGACGCTCGCGACGTCGGCCTACTCCTGCAGCCCTTCGGGCCACTGGATGAACGAACCGCTGGAGAAGATGATATCGTTGTCAAACCCGGTCGTCGGACCGCCCCCCGCCCAATCAATATTCGGGTTCTTGTTCCGCGTTCCCGACCAGATGGTGTATTCACGTCCGTTGGTTGAGTCACCGATCACGTAAATCTCGCCGTTCCAGCCGTCCACCGACGGGATGCGCCGGACGTAGGTCGGTTCCAGGTAGGGCTGCAGGAGGCCGCGAGCTTGCCCGGAGCCAACGATGGGATACTGGTTGAAGTCCACCGAGTACGACTCGATCGCCGTGCCGATGTTGCGGATGTCGGCCATCGTCCGCTTCTGGCGGCCGCGGTTGATGGCGTTGAGCAGGTTGGGGATGGCGATCGCGGCAATGATGCCGATGATGGCCACCACGATGAGCAGCTCGATCAGGGTGAAACCTCTCTGTCTCCTCATATCTGTCTCCCTTCCGACGTACCGTAAGAAGCAAGATCGATGCCTACCACGAGTGCCGTCCATTCACCCCTGGTGACGCTACACGGCACCGACACCGAGCACGAGTGCCGCACCGCGCGCCGGTCGTTCACCGCTGCGCCCCCTCCGGCCACTGTACGAACGTTCCACTGGCCAGTACGATGTCCGCGGAGAAGTGGGTGGTGGGACCGAACCCCACGAGGGCGTCGTCGAGGTTGTCCGCGCCGCGGCTCCACACCGTGTACTCGGCGCCCGAGGCGGTGTAGAAGAGCGGATTCCCCCACCCGTCGCGGGAGGGCAGGTGCTTCCCATAGGTCGGCGTGACGAACGGAGTGATCGCAGCCACCGTACCGCCCGCCACCTGGGGCACGACGTTGAAGTCCGTGGCGTACGACGCGACGGCGATGGACACGGCGCGGATGTTCGACACCGTGCTCTGCTGCCGGGCCCGCTGCCACACCTGGAAGAAGTTGACCGCGGCGATGGCGGCGATGATCCCCAGCACCGCCACGACGATGAGCAGCTCGACCAGCGTGAAGCCGCCTGAGGAGCGTCGCATACCCTTGACCACAAGCAAAAACGCTGCCAGCCTCCGATCCGCTCCCTCCTGCGCGTCGTGCCGCCGCGCGGAATGGCCTTCACCCGCGGCGGGACGGGGGCGACCCGCGAGGGTCGCCGCCTGGCAAGAGGTCAGTGCGGCCCTGCAGCAGCGGACTGGTGTCGGCGGCAGGGCTGCGCGAAGACGTTAGACTGGGCTTCGTGTCCCGCTCCGCGCCCGCCGTGCTCCTGCTCATCGCCCTGTGCAGTCTGCTCTTCCTCCCCGCCCTGCTGCGCGGGCACACGTTCCCGGCTCGCGACGCGGGCGCCACCCACATCCCCTGGCGAGCCGAGACGCAGCGGCAACTCTCCGCCGGCCACGCGCCGCTGTGGAACCCTCTCGCCAACGGCGGCCGGCTGCTGTTCGCCAACCCCAACGCCCAGGCGGCCTACCCGCCGGCGTTGATGCTCCTGCCTCTGGGCGCGGAGCGCGCCCTGGCCGCTTCGATCGCCGTGCACCACCTCTTCTTCCTCTTGGGCTGTTGGGTACTCGCCCGTCGCGCCGGCGCCTCTGCCTCCGCCGCGGCGGTCGCGGCAGCGGCGGTCGGCTTCTCCGGCGTACCCCTGTCGGCCACCCTCCTGCCCAACCTGCACGCCTCGCTGGCCTGGGGACCGTGGGCGCTGGCCGCGGCGTTGCCGGGCCCCGCCAGTGAACGCCGGGTGCACCGCGCCCTGGCGGGCGGAGCGTGCCTCGGGTTCTCGTTCCTGGGCGGCGAACCGGTGACCGCGGGATTGATGGCTCTGGCCTGGGCGGTGGTGACAGCGTGGACCGCGCCGCGCTCCTCACCCGCCCATCTGGCCATCGCCGCCGCCGCCGCCGCCGGCATCGCCGCGCCGGTCCTGCTCCCCCTGCTGGCGACCTACCCCGATACCGCCCGCGCCGCCCTGGGGATCACCCCGGCGGCCTTCACCGCCGACGCCCTGGCGCCGCGCCGCTGGCCGGAGCTGCTGCTGCCACATCTTCTCGGAGGATTCCACGCCGTCGCCGCGCCCGACTTCTGGGCGGCGGCCAGCTTCCCGTGGCTGCGCTACCTGCCGGCGCTGTTCGTCGGGGTGCTGCCGCTGCTGCTGGTGGGGCGCGCCGGTTTCTCGCGGCGCACCGCGCCGTGGTGGACGTTGGCCGGGGCCGGAGCTGCCGGAGCGGTGGCTGGCGGCGCCCCCCTCATCTCCGACACGCTCGCCCTTCCCCACGTTCGCTTTGCCATCAAGCTGCTGGTCCTGCCGGTCCTGGCGCTGCCGCCGCTGCTGGCGCTGGGATGGGAGCGCCTCGCCGCCCAGGGGGGGACCTCGCGCCGGCGCCTGGCCATCATCGCGGCCTCGGTCGTCCTGCCCGTGGCCCTGCTCGCCGCCTTCCCCGGCCGGCTGGCCCGCCCGCTCCTCGCCCG
>JBBINC010000240.1:0-2408 GCA_037444085.1 Acidobacteriota bacterium
GCGGCCGAACAGGGCCAGGACCCGGACCCGGACCTGCCGCCGCGGTGGGGGGTGGCGCCGTGCGCGGCGATGTACGCGGCGTGGCGCCGGGGCGAGAAGGAGTTGGCGCGCCAGCGTGCGGTGCGCCTGCTGGCCCGCCTGCCCCGCGAGGGGGCGGTAGCCCTGGCTCGCTTGGTGCGCTTGCTCGAGCGCCACGGCGAGCGACCCGATTCCTCCTGGGGCGAGCTGCTGCGCCGCGCCGAACAGATCCTGCGCGAGACGGAGCTGGACGGGTGGGCCGCCAGCGTGCGCGCCGTCGAGCGGGGAGATCCCGTCACCGTGGTGCGGGCGCTGGTGGGCGTCCTCACCGCCGGTACGGCCTGTCTCCAGGCGGCGTTTCTCGAACCGCTGGCGCGCGCCCTGGGGGTGAGGAGGGTGGAAGTCTGGCGCGCTGGCGATCTGCTGGGCGCGTGGGGGGAGGGCGACGCGGAGGACGGCGCCATCGCCACTGCGGGCGTGACCGTGCGCTGGAGCGGGGCGGCCGACGCGGTGGCGCGCGCCGCCCTGGAGGGCGTGGCGCGCCTGGCGGGGACGCGCGGTGAGGCGGGCGGCGAATACCCCCGCGTCGGCGGCGGGCTGGTCGGGCGGTCCGCGGCGCTCGAGCGGGTGCGCGATCTCATTTCTCGCTGGGGGCCACTGCCGTTTCCGGTGCTCGTCACCGGCGAGCCCGGCACCGGCAAGGAGCTGGTCGCCCTGGAGGTGCACCGGACCTCCGGGCGGGCCGGCGCGCTGGTGCCGGTCAACTGCGCCGCCTTCCCGGCGCCGATTCTCGAGCGCGAGCTGTTCGGCACGGTGCGCGGCGCCTTCACCGGCGCCGATCAGGATCGCGAGGGTCTGGTGGAGGCCGCCGAGGGAGGGACGCTGTTCCTCGACGAGATCGGCGAGTTGCCGCTGGAGCTGCAGGCCAAGCTGCTGCGCCTGCTGCAGGAGCGCGAGGTGCGGCGGCTCGGCTCGACGCGGGTCAAGGTGGTGGACGTGCGCTTCGTCGCCGCCACCAACCGCGACCTGGAGGGCGCCGTGGCCCGGGGGGAGTTCCGAGCGGACCTCTACTACCGGCTCGCCGCCGCGGTGATCCAGGTGCCGCCGCTGCGCGAACGCCCGGAGGACGTCGCGGACTTGGCGGTGCTGTTCTGCAAGCGGGCGGCGCGCGAGTGCCAGCGTCCCGGGGTGAGGCTGGCGCCAGCCGCCCTCGACGGCCTGCGGCAGGCGTCGTGGCCGGGCAACGCGCGCGAGCTGGAGTGGGCGATCCGCCGCGCCGTGGTCGCTGCTCGGGCCGGCGAGATCCTCGGCCCCGAGCGCTTCGACCTTGCCCCCCGGCGCGAGGGGGCCGTCCCGCTGGAGAGCCTTGCGGCGGCCCGCCAGCGCTTCCTCTCCGAGTACTTCAGCGCCCTGCTCGCGGCCACCGGCGGCAATCGCACCGAGGCCGCGCGGCGCGCCGGCCTCACCCGCCAGGGCTTGCTCTACCACCTGCGCTCACTTGGGCTGCGCGAGGACTGATCGCTCTCGGGTCGTAGCGCGGCGGCCGGGCCCATGATAGGCTCGCCCCGGTCGCTCTGGAACGATGATCGGGCACGTGCGCAGTGCAGCCGGACCACACGGGCAGAGGGGCGGGACCGCCGACCCGCTGAGCGTGATCGGTGTGCTCTACGACGCGGCCCTCGACGCCGACCTTTGGCCCGCTGCGCTGGCGGCGCTGGCCCAGGCGGTGGCGGCGCCCGCGGCGTTGCTCAAGATCGGCACCGGCGATCGCCTCTCCGCCGGGGTGCTCGCCACGACCGGCCTGGAGCCCGCCACTGTCCTCGCCTGCTCGACCATTGACTCGGCGGCCGATCCCCTCTGCGAGGCGGCCGAGCGCCGGCTGGGAACACCCGTCATCAGCGGGCTTGATCTCCCCGCGGAGCAGGTCGCCGCCTCCGAGTTTGGCCGGCTGGTGTTGCAGCCGGCCAGCCTGGTCCATGTCCTGGGAGTCGCCCTGCAGACGGGCGAGGGTGTGTACGTCTCGCTGTGGTTCTTCCGCCCGGCTGGCCGGCCGTTTCACCAAGCGGACGGAGGGGCGCTGGCGGCGTGGCTTCCCCACGTCGCCCGCGCCTTCACCGTCCAGCAGCGCGTCAGCGACGCCGAGCACACCAATGCTGCCTCCGCCGCGGCGTTCGACCGTCTCGCCCTGGGCGCCGTGATGGTCGATGAACGCGCCCGGCCCATCATCATCAATCGGCTCGCCGAACGCCTCCTCGGCGCGGGCGACGGCCTGAAGGCGACCGGTGGCGTACTGTGCGCCGGCAGCCCGGCGGCCACGTCACGCCTGCACGCCGCCATCCGCGACACCGCGCGCGACGCGGCGGCGGCGGGGCGCACGCGCAGCACCGGCC
>JBBINC010000241.1:0-2406 GCA_037444085.1 Acidobacteriota bacterium
GGGCGGAGAGCGGAGCCCCCCGCACACGAAAGCCTGTGGGGCCGGCGAAACCCCCCGAATAAGGAAGACACGGTCACTGACACGGTCACCAGCACGGGCAGGACCCGCCCTGCCATGACGCGGGGGCTGGGTGGTCGGCGCGGCCGGCGAGCCCTACGACGAGCGCTTGATCGTCACCCCGCCGGGTAACTGCACCGCCTCGCCGCGTGGCCACAGACGGCGAGCGCCCGAGGCGAGGGGGACCTCGCCCAGCAGCACACCGTCCTGCCATGCCTCCACCTCCCAGCCGCGCGGCGTCGGCAGCAGCACGCCACACTCCAGGCCCGCCGGATGGAGCGCCTGCAGAGGCAGCCGCTGCAGCACCCACGCGGCCAAGCGGCCGCGCCCGAGCCCGTCGGTGAAGCGCACCGTGAACGCCAGCGGGTCCCCCTTCGCCCCCGACCACAGGCGGTAGCTCAGGTCCACCGCGCCGTTGGCCAGTCGGCACGACCCGGCGGCGCCAAGGGTACGTGCCTCGCCCCGCTGCAGTGCCTCCCCATCGACCGTGGCGCCGTGGGTGCCGAGACACACCGCCTCGATCCCTTCCCGGCCGGCGCGGAACTCCAGGTGGCCGGCGCGCGACAGCACCTGCGCGAGGAGCAGGGTGGACGAAGACTCCTCCACCTCCTCGCGGGTCGGTCTGAGATCCACATGGTTGCGGAACTCCTCCCAGGAGCCTCTCCCCAGGCGCATGGAGGCGCCCAGCGCCACGTGCCATGCGGCCCCGTTCACCTCCCAGTGCTCGACCGGGGCCAACTCGCCGGCGGGAGCCACCATGACGGCGTTCCCCCCGGGCGGGGGGGCGGCCTGCCCGCCGTTGTGGATCACCCGCTCCAGCAGTTCCACCGCCTCAAGACGTGCTTCGGGGCTGACCTCTGGCGCCCTGAGAAGCGCCAGCAAACGACCCGCCACCTGAGCGAGCACGTCCGGGCGCCCCCCGGCGGCATCGAGCCGGGCGCGTTCCACCGCCACCCGCAACTGCTCGGCCTCGGCCGCGGGCACCTCCTCGGCGAGCTGGTCGACGAAGGCCGAGGCGATCATCCAGCCGCCCCGCCGCATCATCCCCTCAAGGTGCTCGCGGCGCCCTGCGCGCAGCCGCCGCTCCGCCTCCTCCAACAGTTCGCGCACCGGCGCCTCGGACACCTTACCGAACGGCATGAGGTGCGGCCGCACGCCCAGCAACCGCCGGCACAGCGCCGCCACGTAGCCCCACGGTGGCCGCTCGCCGGCCGCCAGAGCCACCGCCCGATTCCACAACTGCCGCGTGCTGGTCTGGTCCCGCCGCCGGCCGCGGCGCTGGTTTTCCTCGAACGCCTGCTCCACCGCCACGAAGCGAGCCAGAAAAGCCCCTGCATCCCCCGGGCGCTCCCCCGGCGACGCCAGACAGGCCTGCACCAGTTCATCCATGGCCACCGGCAGGAAGTCGACCATTTCGGACAACTCCTCCAGCGGCACCCACCGGGAAAAGCTGCCGCCCGAGAACACCTCGTAGGTCAGCGCCCCGAGCTGGTAGACATCCGACGACGCCGACGTGGGGTGGTCGTTGCCGCCGCTGCGCTCGGGGGGTGCGTGACGCTCGCCGACCCACGGCACACTGCGCAGCTCCTCGGCGCGGCGCCGCAAGATGGGAGTGATCCCCACGTCAAGCAGCAGCGCCCTCCCCTGCCGGGTGAGCAGCACCGACTCGGCGCGTACGTCGCCGTGCGCCACGCCGGCGGCGTGCAGGTCGCCAAGCCCCTGCGCCACCTGCCGCACCAGGTGGAAGGCGTTCTCGGGCAGCACGCCCTGCCCCCGCAGCCCCAGATGGTGCCTCAGCGATCGCCCCTCCAGCCAGTCCATGAGCAGGTACGGAACCCTGCCACCATCGCCGCGCAAGCGCCCCACCGCCACGGGGACGGCGAGGTGGGCCGAGCGCACCGCCGCCGCTCGCCGCGCCCACTCCTCGAAGGCCAGCACCGCTTCGGAGGTGTCCACCAGTTCCGGGCGGATCAGGCGCACGGCACGCAGCGCCCCGTCCGCCGACCGCGCCTGCACGACCCGCGACACGCCGCCCTCGTGCACCGTGCCGGTGGCGGATAACCCCAGCTCTTCCAGTCCAGCCGGGATCGATTGCAGCGCCTTCCCCGTCTGGATCGAGTCGTGACCCTTCTCCGACCCGCCGCCTTCCACGTCGTCAGCCATTCTCAACCTCCGCTCGCCGTCCATCGCTGTGCACGCAGTATAGCTTGACGATGCGTCGCCCCTCGTCAGACGCGAACGACGCGACAGGGGGACGCTCGCCGGCTTGCGGGGCAAGAAATGCCAACGCGCGGACCCCGTCGCGGTCACGGGCACGGGCACGGGCACCGACACGGTCACGGGCACGGG
>JBBINC010000242.1:0-2315 GCA_037444085.1 Acidobacteriota bacterium
GCCGGGGGACGGCGTGGCCCGGCCTGCAGGAGGAACGGTGGCCGGCGCAAACCCGCCCTGGCCCGGGATCGGGGTGGCGAAGACCACCTCGGTGAGCGGCGTCGCCGCTGGCGCCCCGGGGGTCAAGGCGGTCGGTGGCGGGGCCGGCGCCGGCTCGCCCCCCGGCGGTCGCAGCGTGCGCACGAGGACGACCCCAAGGCCGGCGATGATGGCCAGCAACGCGGCAAGCAGGAGGATGGCGAGGCGGGGCACGGGCGAGCGCGCTTTCGGTGTGGCGGGGAGTGCCGGGGGCGCGGGGCTGCGCAGGCGCGATCGCGGCAGCCGCCCGACCTCGCACGCCACCACGGTGATGTTGTCATCGGCGCCGCGGTGGTAGGCGAGGCGGACGAGGCGCTCGGTGGCGTCCTGCAGCGAGGCGGATCCCGGCACGTGTTCCAGGAAATCGGCCGGCGTGAGCGATCCGTGCGCCCCGTCGGAAGTGAGCAACAGGACCGCACCGTGGGTCCCCTGGATGGGCACTCGGGCGATCTCCAGGCCGGCAAACGCCGCATCGCCCAGGTTGCGCAGGATGGCGTTGCGGTACGGCGAGGTGGCGACTTCAGCCGCCGTCAGGGTGCCGCTGTCCAGCGCCTCCTGTACGGCGCTGTGATCGCGGGTCAGCGCGATCACCTCGTCGGCGGTCACCAGCCAGGCGCGGCTGTCGCCCGCATGGCCGACGATGATCTCCTCCGGCGCGACCACCGCTGCCACGAGCGTCGTCCCGAGGCCCTCGGCGTGCGGGTGGGCGGCGGCGTACTCGAGAATCGCGGCGTTGGCGCCGGCGGCGGCCCCCGCCAGCACCTCCGCGCCACCGCCAGCCGTGCGTTCGCGAGCCACGCGTGCGAGGGCCTCCACGGCCAACCGGCTGGCAACCTCGCCGGCCTGGTGGCCGCCCATGCCGTCCGCCACCGCCACCACCGCGCCCCGGGCGGTCACCCGGGCGAGGAACGCGTCCTCCTGGTGCGCGCGGCGGCCGACGTGGCTCGCTCCGGCGACGTGACACGGCACGCGAGTCATGTCCGGATCAACTGGCGTGGAAGAGGAACGTCACCTCGCCCATCTCGATGCGATCGCCCTCCTTGAGCGCCGCCTGTCCTTCGGCCGGCAACTCCATCCCATTGACCCGGGTGGGGTTGGAAGCCTCGGACGCGAAGTTGGTGAGAATCCACTGGTTGTTGATGAAGGTGAGTTTCGCCTGGCGCGAGGAGACGGTCATGGGCTTGAGCTGCACGTGGGTGAAGGGGGCGCCGGCGGCGCGTCCGAAGGTCACCTCGGGGGTGGACTGGCCCTTCACGCGGTAGAAGCGAATCTCCTTGACCGTGTCGTCGCCGGCCACCACTTCGAAGCGACCGGGGAGGATCTTCAGCGTGCCCGGCGGCGGAGCGAAGATCTTGATGGTGCGGCCCTCGACGATCTGCGGCGGCGCCTCGGGCACGGCGCTGGGCAGGCCGGAACCGAGGTCGTCGCCGAGACCGGTGGGCGGCGCCTGGCGACGGGAGCGGGCGAGCCACGCCACCAGGCCGATCAGCAGCGCCACGGCGGCGACGATGGCGACGATGAGAATCACCGACTCCTTGGAGAGGCCTCCCGGGGCGGGCTCGGGCATCTCGGTGGGCACGACGATGGGCGCGGCCACCGCGGGCGCCTGGGGGGCGCTCTCGTCGCGCACCTCGATGCGCATCTCCTCGGAGATGAACACGTCGTTGTGCTGGGCCACGTCGATGCCCACCGGGCCGGTGACCCGGTAGCGGGTACCGACCATCGGCTTCTCGCGCGAGGTGCGCAACTTGATGACGCCGCCCCAGTCGTCCTTGAGGAAGTAGAACGAGGTGGTTGTCGCGGTGCTCTCGACCCACTGGGTGGCAAAGCCCTCGATGGTCACCACCTCGTTGGCGTAGCCGCGTGGATTGGCGCGGATGTCACGCACCTTGGTGAGTGTCTGCGCATGCGCCACAGCGCCCGACACGAGCAAGCCGACGGCCAGGGTTGCGGCCGCGCGCAGCCATGTAGCATACCTTCTGTCGACCATGTCCTCCTCCCTTTCCAGCGGGGTGATCAGGGGTTCCACCCCGTGACGCTGCTCTGCTCGGGAGAGTATCGGGCGCTGGCAGGTGCGTCAAGCAGGTGTCAGGGGCAGCACCAGAAGTGTGCGACTCAAGCACGACGAGCGGCGCGGCGAGATCCTTCGCCGGCCTCCGGCCGGCTTCAGGATGACGGGGAGGGCGAACGGCCGGCTTCACGATGACGGGGAGGGCGAACGGTGGCTTCAGGATGAC
>JBBINC010000243.1:0-2253 GCA_037444085.1 Acidobacteriota bacterium
CCCAATCAACCGGCAACAGTGTCAGAAACCCTCAGATTCGCGTGGCCGTTGACAGTACCCGCCAGATCGGCCCCCAAGCGTGACGGTCCGGCCTCGGATCCGCGCCATTGGCGCCCCGCCAGCGACTTGCCTCCCCCTCTATGATGATGAGAAAGGAAATTTCTATCCATATTCTTATCCATGCGCCTTGTGCTTCGTCTCTTCCCCAGGGCGGGAGGGGCTGGACCCCTGACCCGCACCCCAGGACGGATGGCGGCGGTTACATCACCGCCGTGGGGGGAGCTGGCTCGTCGGCGGCGCCGGCCTTGCGGAGGGGTACCGCGATGAGGTACCAGATCAGGAAGGCGGCCACCGGGAGAGCCAGCCAGGAGGCGATCTTGGCGAACAAGTCGACGTTCCAGAAGGCGTGCTCGGCGTGTCTTCAGTCGACAGGTGTTTCCCTTGTACTGGGGAAATAACCAGGCTATTCTTTCCGCATGGAAAAGGAAACCCTCAAATACGTTCTGGCCCAGGCAACGACCCGTCCGCTACCCCAAACCGTGCCACGGGCGCTGAAGCTACCGGTCGACTCGCGCAAGGTTGTGACGCTCGTGGGGATCCGGCGCAGTGGGAAGACCTACTTGCTGTACCAGACCATGCGCCGGCTCGAAGGCCAGGGCGTGGACCGGCGCTGCTTGCTCTACCTGAATTTCGAGGATGACCGACTCCTGCCCATCCAGACCAGCGAGCTGGATCTGATCCTGCGGGCGCACGAGGAGCTGTATCCGGAGGTCGCCGGGCAACCCAAGTTCCTCTTCCTTGACGAAGTCCAGGACGTGCCGAGGTGGGAGACCTACGTCCGCCGCCTGCACGACACGGAGGACGTACGCCTCTTCGTTACCGGCTCCTCGTCCAGCCTGCTATCGCGTGAGCTGGCCACGGGGCTGCGTGGGCGGAGTATCTCGTACGAGGTGTTCCCTTTGTCATTTGCCGAGTTCCTGGCGTTTCGCGGGCTCGAGCACGAGCCCTACTCGCGCACGTCCGAGAGCCGCGTGGCGGCAGCGTTGGAGGAGTACCTGCAGACCGGTGGCCTGCCCGAGGTGGTGCTCGCCGACGAGTCACTGCGCCCCCGCATCCTCAAGGAGTACCTGGACCTGGTGTTCTACAAGGACCTGGTGGAACGCTACGGCGTGGGCAATCCGCTGGTGCTGCGCCTCCTGCTTCGGCACTGCCTCGGCCACCCGGCCGCGCTGTTCAACGTCCACAAGCTCTACCAGGACTTGCGCTCGCGAGGCTTGGCGCTGTCCAAGGACACGCTTTACAGCTATCTTGGCTATCTGGAGGAGTCGTTCGTCGTCTTTCCGCTGCCGGTGGCGGACCGGTCGCTGCGCAAACAGGCGGTGAACCCCAAGAAGCTTCACCCGATCGACTGGGCGCTGGCGTACCCTCTGGTCACCGAACCCAGCCTCGACATCGGCAAGAAGCTGGAGACGGCGGTGTTCCTCCACTGGCGTCGCCAGCGGGAGGACCTGGCCTATCTGGGTGGCGATCACGAGGTCGACCTCGTCATGAACCCGGAACGTCCCGAACAGTTCGTCAACGTTGCGTTCTCGGTTTCCCGCCCGGAAACCTGGGCTCGTGAGATTGCGGCGCTTGAATGGGCGGCGACGAGGTGCCCCGGCGTGCCTCGCACGCTCGTCGCGCACGAGCTCGGCTCACAGCCACCGCATGGTGGCATCCAGGTCACCCAGGCCTGGCAGTACCTGCTGACACCACCAGGTAGCGCCCCGGCACAAAGGCGAACCGCACGCCCCTGACTTCAGGGCGGGCGCCTTGTGCTTCGTCTCTTCCCCGGGGCGGGAGAGGCCTGCAGCCCTGACCCCAAACCCCGGGGCGGATCACGACGGCTACATCACCGCCGTGGGGGGAGCGGGCTCATCGGGGGCGCCGGCCTTGCGCGGCGGGACCGCGATGAGGTGCCAGATCAGGAGCGCGGCCACCGGGAGAGCGAGCCAGGGGGCGATCTTGGCGAACGAGGCGACGTTCCAGAAGGCGGGCTCGCCGCGCAGGCCGAGCACGGCCGCGACGGCAAGCCCCATGAGCGCCTCGCCGGCGATCAGCCCGGACGCGGCCAGCACGCCTTCCGCCGTGTAGGCGGGGTGCGAGACCTCACGGTGGGAGTGCGGCTCATCGTGGCACCGCATCGAAACCTCGCCGAGATGGTTGCTCTCCGGGGGTCCCGTGGCCGCTCCACCCACCCACCCGGCCGCCACT
>JBBINC010000244.1:0-2222 GCA_037444085.1 Acidobacteriota bacterium
GGGGGGCTGGAGCGAGGGCGGTTGGGTGGGCGGAGAGCGGAGCCCCCCGCTCAAGAGAGCTTGGGGGGCCGGCGAAACCCCCCGACAGAGAAGACACGGGCAGGGGAACGGACACCGTGGGATCGCCCCCGCCCGCCCCGGCCTGCCTTGCGGCAGGCCGCGCCGGGATGGTTGATCGTTGGCCAATCGGGTGCTAGATTGAGTGCCGATGTCGCTGGATTGGTGAGGATCGAGGACGAGGTGGGTGCGATCAGACCGGTGAAGTCGGGCGCTGGGGCGGTGCTGCGCTCGCCGTGGCGTCACGTCGTGTTGCTCGCCGTGGATGGCCTGATTGCCGCCGGGAGCCTGTGGCTGGCGCTGTTCCTGCGTTTCGACGGCGCGATTCCTGTCGCCTACAGTACCGTCGCCATACCCGCGACGGCCGTGCTGATGGCGGCGCGCATCCTCTCGGTGGCGCTGTTCCGCGCGCACCGGTGGTCGTTCCGGCTGTCGGGGCTGGCCGACGGGATCAGGGTTGCCAAGGCGGGCGTGGTCGGCACGCTGCTGTTCCTCGCCGGGCTTTATGTACTGCAGGTGAAGGTGCCACCGCGCTCGGTGGTGGTGCTGGAGCTGCTGATCTCGCTCGCGGCGATGGCGGCGGTGCGCTTCTCGCCCCGCTACGCCAAGACGGCGATGTTGGATTGGAACCGGGGCCGCAACAACGGTGGCCCGATGCGCACCTTGATCGTCGGCGCCGGAGCCGCCGGCGAGGGGCTCTTGCGCGACTTGCAGCGCTCGGACGAGCACAACTACCGCATCGTCGGGTTCGTCGACGACGACGCCAGCAAGCATGGCGTGGTCGTGGGCGACCGGCCCGTGCTGGGTGCGATCGACGATCTCCCCCGCCTCATCGCCGAGCATCGCATCGGCAAGGTCCTCATCGCCATCCCGCGGTTGCCGGCCAGCCGCGTCCGCCACATCCTCACCCTCTGCTCCGAGCTGAACGTGCGCTTCAAGATCCTCCCCGTGTCGTTCGTCTATCTGCAGGAGCACGTGAGCGCCACCATGCTGCAGGATCTGACGCCCGAGGACCTGCTGCCGCGGGATCCGGTGAGCTTTTCAGATGGCCTTCGCGCCCTGGATCTGCGGGAGAGGACGGCGCTGGTGACCGGCGGGGCGGGCTCCATCGGCAGCGAAATCTGCGAGCAGCTGCTCAAGGGCGGGCTTGGCCGGCTCGTCATGGTCGATATCAACGAGAACAACCTCTACCTGCTGCAGCGGCGTCTGGAGAAGCTGCGCGCGGACGCCACGGTGATTGTCGAAGTGGCGGACCTGCGGGATCGCGGGCGGGTGGTGGCGCTGTTCGACCGCTATCAACCCCACGACGTATTCCACGCCGCGGCGCACAAGCACGTGCCGCTTATGGAGGCGGCACCGTGCGAGGCGGTGAAGAACAACATCCTCGCCACTCGCATCGCCGCCGAGGCGGCGATCGCCGCGGGCAGCGAGCGCTTCGTGTTCATCTCCACCGACAAGGCGGTCCGCCCCTCCAGCGTCATGGGTGCCTCCAAGCGGGTGGGGGAGATGCTGGTACGGGCGCTGGGTCAGCGCTCGAGTACGAGGTTCTGCGCCGTGCGCTTCGGCAACGTGCTGGGGTCCGCGGGGTCGGTGGTGCCGATCTTCCGCGAACAGCTCGAGGCGGGGGGGCCGATCACCGTCACCCATCCCGAGGTGAGGCGCTACTTCATGACCATCGGCGAGGCGGTGGGGCTGGTGCTGAAGGCCGCCTACGGCGACTACGGCGAGCTGTGCGTGCTCGACATGGGTGAGCAGATCCGCATCGTCGACCTGGCGCGGCACATGATCACCATGACCGGCCGGGTGCCGGATGTGGACGTGAAAATCGCATACACCGGCCTGCGCCCCGGAGAGAAGCTGTTCGAGGAGCTGCTCACCGAGGAGGAGGAGAAGACCTCGCAGGTGGCGCACAAGGTGTTCGTGGCGTCAAGCCCGGCGCCGCCGCTGGACCTGCTGGAGCGCATCGACGAACTGGCGGCGGCGGCCGCCGCCGAGGACGCGCGGGGTGTGACCCGGTTGCTGCGCACTCTGGTGCCCAGCTACGGCAAGCCCATGCTCGCCAAGGTGGGACGGGTCGCGGCGAAGGAGAAGAGCACGACGGTGGCGTAGCGTCCCGCTCCTTTGCACGACGTCACGAAGGGCGCCTGCGGGCGCCCTTCGGCGTT
>JBBINC010000245.1:0-2217 GCA_037444085.1 Acidobacteriota bacterium
CCTTTCCGTCATCCAGAGCCGACCGGTTCCCCTTTCCGTCATCCAGAGCCGACCGAAGGTCGGCGAAGGATCTCGCCCGCGCTGCTCGGTCCCCGCGATGCCACGGGATTTTCCGCCGGCTTGGGACGGGCGCGGCATGGCCGGTGGGGGGCTTGCCCGGTGGCGCGTGAGGCGCGGCGGGACACCTCGCTGGGCTCGTTGTGGCGGGGAGGGCGGCGGCGGCCGGCCCTCTCGCCGTGCGAGGTAACCGTTGGCGCAGCCCTTGGTGCATCGCGTCCGCCTGGGGTCGAGCCAACTGCCAACAGCCGCGCGAATAGTGAGCCGCTCCTCGGCCTGAACGAATCTGCTATCCTCCCCGACAGTCCCGCAGGGGAGGTGACGATGGTCTTCTCCGACGGCCTGACCAGGTTTCCCCCGCGCGCGGGGATCGATCGTATGTGGCGTCCGTCCGTCAATCGTCAAATGTACTGACCCCCTCTGGCGACAAAACTCTTGACCCCCTTGGTGGTGGTTGATGAGCCAGGAGGACGGAGGGAGGGCGGAGCCCGACCGGAGTCTGCCTGGCTCGTGCCGCGGGCTCATGAGGCCGCCGCGACCTCTGCAAAGTTCAACACGCCGCGGGACAACCCCCTCCGCACGATGGGAATGGTCAGTCGCGTGGTCTTGTCAGCGGGTGAAGTTGACATTCGACCATACTCGAATAATTATTCGACTATGATCGATAGTCGCTTTCCGCACGCGTATTCGAGCGTCCTCGGCGAGCTTTCGCGGCGGCTGGAGGAGCCGCCGCCGGCGCGGGTGCAGATCCTCTCGGGCCCACGGCAGGTGGGCAAGACCCACCTGCTGCGGGCGCTCGAGACGGCAGCCGCCGGAAGGGCGATCTACGCCGCCGCTGACACGGCCGCGGCCTCGCTTCCCGGCTGGTGGGAAGCGCAGTGGCGGGCCGCCGAGGCGCTCGCTGCGGCGAAGGGCGGGGCGGTGCTCTTGCTCGACGAGATCCAGTACGTGCCCGATTGGGCCCGCCGGCTCAAGGCGGAGTACGACCGTGTTGTTGCCGCGAAGACTCCGATTCACATCGTTGCCAGCGGGTCATCAAGCTTGCGCCTCGGCCGTGGAGGGCGGGAGACGATGGCCGGGCGCTTTGAGCTGCTGAAGTTGCTTCACTGGCCAGCGCGGGAGCTTGTGCGCCACCTCGGGGTGGCCGAGGAGGGCGTCGCCGACGTGGCAGTTCGCTTCGGCACCTACCCGGGCGCCGTGCCCTTCGTCGCCGACCCGGTGCGATGGCGCGCCTACGTCCGCGACGCCATCATCGAACCGGCCATCGGGCGCGACATCATGGTGCTGGAGGTGATCCGCAAGTCTGCGCTCCTGCGCCAGGTGTTTGCGGCTGCCATCGGCCACCCGGCGGAAGTCGTGGCGCTGCAGAAGCTGCGCGGACAGCTCGGCGATACCGGCGCGCTGGAGACGCTCGCCCACTACCTGCAAATCCTCCAGGAAGCGTACCTGGTCGCGTCGCTGGAGAAGTTCTCCGCCCAGGCGGTGCGGCGCCGGGCCGCACCGCCCAAGCTTGTGGTCCTCAACCAGGGAATGGCCACGGCGCTCGCCGGGCAGGGTCCTGCGGAGGAGGCGACGGACCGCCGGTGGTGGGGCCGGTTGGTCGAGAATGCCTGCCTGGCTCTCGCCTGGAACGCCGGCCAGGAGGTGCAATACTGGCGGCAGGAGCCCCACGAGGTCGACGCGGTGATCTCCGGGAGTTGGGGCCGGTGGGCGGTCGAGGTCGCGACCGGGGCGGTGCAGACGGGCGATCTCGCCGGCCTGCTGGCCTTCATCGCCCGCCACCGCGCCTACCGGCCGCTGCTCGTGTGCGATGCTGGACAGGAGCGCGCCGTCGCCGGCACGGGTGTCACCGCCTGCACGTGGCAGCAGTTCCTGCTGGCGGGGCCGCCAGCGTGACGGCGCGCGCCGGGCGGCGGCAGGGCCGGCGAGCTTGGGGCAGGAGAGACCGGTGCAGGACCGCGATCACGGACGAAGGTGCTCGGGGAGGGCGGGCACTCTTGCCTGTCCGGGCGGGAGTCGGTGCTCTTGGCTGGCCAGACAGGAGTGTCTGGCCTCCCCCGCCAGTTCACGGTCACGGGCACGCCGGGCGGAGGCAAGCTCCGCCCCTACCCCGGATATCTCACCGGTGGGGGAGTACGGAGGGTTTTCGTCGGTTTGGGA
>JBBINC010000246.1:0-2155 GCA_037444085.1 Acidobacteriota bacterium
CGTAGGGCAGCACCACGTGCTCGAAGGCGAACTCGCGGCGGCGAGCTGTCCAGTCTCGCCAGGTGGGCTCGCGCAGCGAAGGGATGATCAGCAAACCGGCGGCCCCCCGAGACAGGGCGATGCGCCGCTTGCTCTCCGGGGTGGCGTAAATCGTCGGTTCGTCACTCAGCGAGGAGCGGCGCGAGCGCCGGTGAGGCTCCCCCGCCATGACCGCCGCCACCTTGCCACGCACCGACAGACCGGCGTAGTCGTCCTCGCCCAGCTCCGGGGCGACGATGCCGTACCCGGCGAACACCACCTCCACCGGCTGCGGCAGCAGGGTGGCGTCGCCGCTGGTGAACAGCAGGTAGTCCTCACCCGGCGACAACGCGCCGCTGTGGCACGGCGAGATGAGCAACAGCTCGCTGTCCGGCCGCGGCACGCTG
Organism: Acidobacteriota bacterium; assembly: GCA_037444085.1. Classification (GTDB taxonomy): domain Bacteria; phylum Acidobacteriota; class Thermoanaerobaculia; order Thermoanaerobaculales; family Thermoanaerobaculaceae; genus CALEVZ01. The sequence goes on from JBBINC010000246.1 coordinate 426, forward strand.
CCATGCATCGGCACAGCCTGCAGATACGCCCCGCCCGCCGCCGCTCCTGCCACCCCTGCCGCGGCCAGCTGGCCCGCCACGTAGGCCTCGGTCAGGGCGCCGCCGCGCGTCCCTACGGCGCGGCCCGCGAACGCGTCGCTGCCCAACACCGTCACGTGCTGCCGCAGCCGCTCGGGTGAGACGCGCACGGCGCCGGCGGGGGCGCTCTCCTGCCCGGCCGCGCCACCCGCCACCAGCAGCAGCGCCGCCATCGCCTGGACACCGGTCAGGCGGCGCGCGCCGACTCGGCGATCACCCATGCTGGGAGTTTCCCCGGCCTGACGCCCGCGGGCAAGTCCCGCGAGGTGGCCAGGCGGTGGGCGGCGAAAGCTGCAGCGCCATGGCAGACCGACACCAACTTCCGCCGCCGCCGGGAGGAGCTGGTCGAGAGCCTGACCACGGCGACCCCGTGCCCGCAGCGTGAAAGATCGTCAAGATCGTTGGGCCTGGCACCTTTGTTTGAGAAGCGAAGCGACGAGTTGAGGGTTTGCGAGTCCTTGTAGGCGGATGAAACGCTGCTGTTGATAAGAGATGGTCTCCGGGGTGCCGTCAGCACGGCGGCTGTCGATGGTCCACGTGGCCGCGATGGCCGCGTCTGTGGCGGTCTCACCCCCTCGAACGGGCGGCACATTGCGGTAGACCCAGTGCGACTGCTCGAGGAACGTGTTGGCATCTGTTTCTCGCCACGTACCTTTTCGCAGTGAATGACCGCAGCCGCCACAGACTGCGACGCTGCCTGAGGCCTTGTCACGGAAAAGAGTCACCGACAGATACGCGAACTCGCCCGATGGAAAGAGGATGACGATCTCTCCGTCGCCTTCCAGGTAGGACTTCTGGAGCTCAGGCGGCGGCGAGGTCCATTCAACCTCGTTGACGAACATGGACGCCGAGCTGAGGGCGCCGAGGTCGGCGCACGCGCTCAGAAGAAACGCCGACGAGATGGCCGCAGAAAGCGCGAGCATGTCACTGAACCTCGACCGGGACGGTCGGGACGAGTGCGGGGTCAAGGCCGAACAGTGAGTTCAGGATCGACTCGGATCGCTCACAGATACAGCCGTGAGTGTAGTCGTCAGGTCTCTCCTTACCGTGGAGGTAGTTCCCGAGGAAGTTGATCCCCGTGGTACCGGGTGGCTCGTTGAGCGCTGCCCTAATAGAACCCCACTCCCAACGCGCATCGCGCGGTACCCCGGCGTTGTCGACGATCACGGGAGCAATCTTCTGGATGCCGTAGAACTGACGCAGCTCCATCTGGTTTGCCTTCAGGGCGTCGCTGGAGTCCGCATTGCCGCGAATGCGCAGGTTGATGGTGAAGGTGCCGTTTGGGATCGCTGCGAACCCAGCTCCGCCACTGAACGCTTGGCTGGTGCCGACGATCTTGTTCTGGTTGTAAAACGTGAGGGTTCCGACGGTCGCGCCGAGACTATTCGTGCCAGTCTTCTGAAACACGAGAAGGTGGGTGAACTTGCTCTTGAAAACGTTGCCGTCCTTGTCCTTCCACTCTGAGCCTTGGTGCCACTGCCAGCTCCCGTTGACGTTGAACCAGTTCTTGCCAAAGGGATCTACCCGGTTGACCGGGTTGTTGGCGACGTACGCGTAGAGGTTCCAGCTCTGGGGTTGCTTCGGGTGCCCGCGTACCGGGTCCACGCTAAGGAACCGTGCGACATTCGGGTTGTAGTAGCGGGCGTGCATGA
>JBBINC010000247.1:0-2089 GCA_037444085.1 Acidobacteriota bacterium
AAGGCGGGCGAGGGCGCCCGCCCCACGAAGTCTTCCTGCCGTTGGAGTGCCCGTGTCGGTGGCGGTGTCGGTGGCGGTGTCGGTGGCGGTGTCGGTGACCGTGTCCGTGTCCGTGTCGGTGGCCGTGCCCGCCAAGACGGCGAGGGGAAGGGTTGCTGCCGGAGAGACGTTGCAGCTCCCGTGGGGCAGGGGAACTGGCAGCGGGCCGCCGCCGGGATCGTGGGCGAGGCGGCGCAGGTGGTCGGTCGTGACCGGCTGCGCGAGTTGCAGCGCAAGAGCGGCCCGCGTCATCTCGCCATGGCCGGGGGATGGCTCGCCTGCGGCGCGGCGGGCGTGAGCGCCGCGGCCCAGGACGTCTACCCGTGGCTGTGGCCGATTGGCATCGCTCTGATCGGCCTGTTCGCCTTCAACGGCACGGTGCTGCTGCACGAGGTGCTGCACGGCCTCGTCTTCCGCGCTCGCCGCCCGGCCTGGGAGAAGGCGCTCGGCTTCCTCTACGCCCTACCGTGCGGCATCTCCCCGTCCCAGTTCACCCGCTGGCACCTTCACCACCACGCGGAGCTGGGGGACGAGGAGGCCGACCCCAAACGCCACCATCTCTCCCCCAAGCGGGCGTCTCGCCTCATCAAGCTGCTCTACTGGACCCCGGCGCTGTTCGTCCTCTACTTCCGTGCCGCCTCGCGCGAGACGGCGAGCTATCCCGCGGACGTGAAGCGACGGATTCGGCGCCAGCGGCTTGCCGCGGTCGCCGCGCATCTCGCCCTGGCGGTCGGCCTCGCCACGGTGGCCTCGACGGGGGTGTGGGCTCGCGTGCACCTGATGCCGCTGCTGGTCGCTTTTCCTGCCTGGTTCGCCCTCAACCGTCTGGGCCAGCACTACGCCATCGATCCCGGCGATCCCGCCCACTGGGGAACCCTGATGCGCCGCTCGCCGTGGTCGTGGGATCTCCTCTTTCTCTGGTCCAACTACCACCTCGAACACCACTACTTCCCCGGCGTCCCGGCCTACCGGCTGCCGGCGCTACGGCGAGCCTTGCAGCCGTTCTTCGATCGCCGCGGGATCGCTTCGCGCAGCTACTGGGGACTGCTGTGGGACTGGTTCGTGCGCAACCGTGCGCCTCACACCGACTGGCGGGCTCACGCCCACGTCTCCTGACGGTTGGCCGCTTCGGCCTCCCGCTGGAGTCCGCGCAGCATGCCGCGCAACACCACCGCGTGAAACGGCAGCACCGCCGGCCAGGACGCCAGGCCGGCCAGGCCCCGCGGCTTGCATCGCGCCACCCGTGTGATCCGTGTCCCGCCGTCGTCCGCGGGCGCGAGGCGGTAGTCCAGTTCTGCCTCACCAGGCAAGCGCATTTCGGCGCGCAGCCGCAACTCTCGCTTGCCCTCGACGCCCACGGCGCGCCAGAAGTCGAGGGCATCCCCGTACCCGACCTGCTCCGGGCCGCGCCTCCCCCGCCGCAGTCCGGGGCCTCCCAGCAGACGATCGATGGCGCCGCGCACCCACCACAGCAGCCCCGCCGAGAACCAGCCCTGACCGCCGCCGCCCCGGCAGAGGGTCGCCCAGGTGGAGGTGACCGGGTCATCGAGCAGGTGGCCGACCTGGGCCGCACCCTCGCCACCTCAAAGGTCGACCTGGTCATCGCTGGCCAGGCCGTGACCCCTGGGGTCTTCCCTGTTCTCTCCAATCTCGAAGTCTTCTCGTCGGTGGCCGAGATGGCCGCCTACGGCCGCACCCTCACCCCCCGGCGACCGCGTCTCTCCAGCGCGCCTTCGGCGCGGTCGCCGCACGGGAGCCTCGGGCGAGAGGTGAGATTGGCGGGGGAGCGGACAAGCCGCTTCCCTGCGCCGCGCCCGCCGACCGTGTCGTTCTCCTCGGGGGGTTTCGCCGGCCCCCCAAGCTCTCTTGCGCGGGGGGCTCCGCTCTCCGCCCTCCCAACCGCCCGCGCTCCAGCCCCCCGAACCCCCACGCTACGGACGGCCAAGCCGTCCTCCGCTCGCCTCCGCCGCGAAACCCCCCGTGCCCAGCTTCCCTGTCTCGGGGGGCCGGCGGCCCCCGGGCTTTCGTGTGCGGGGGGCTCCGCTCTCCG
>JBBINC010000248.1:0-593 GCA_037444085.1 Acidobacteriota bacterium
CCTCCGGCGAGAAGGCGGGCATGTGCATGTCGCTGGAGATGACCCAGACGGGCACCCGGATCGATGGCACGTTCTCGCTGTGGGCCAAGTACTACCAGTTCGAGGGCCCACCCGTCACCGAAGGCGAGGCGAACTACACCTTCAGCGGCACCTACCGGAAGAAGTGAGGGCGGCGATGATCACTCCTGGCCACCAGACCGCCGGACCTTTTCGCCTCCCTCGCCTCCGCCCGCAGCCGGTAGCGCTGGCGGCGCTCGCCCTGGCGGCCGGCGCCCCCGTCCTGGCGGCGGACGTGCAGCGTGTCACGCCCGTTCCCGAGAACCAGACGCGCGGCGCCGGGGCCGCGGTGCAGGTCGACGTGCAGTACACCACCTCGAACGCCAACCCGAGGCTCACCGGGTTGGGGCTGCGCATTCACTTCGACTCCACCAGGCTGACCTACGCGGCGCCCGGCAACGTGCTGGCGACCGGCCTGCTGGGCCAGCAGGAGCCCCAACCCGACACCCTCAACGCGGACGGCGACAGCAGCACCGACCGCTTCCTGCTCGTCTCGTGGGCCGACATCGCCGGCAACTGGCCGGGCGCGGTGCCAC
>JBBINC010000248.1:613-856 GCA_037444085.1 Acidobacteriota bacterium
CTGCTCACGCTCAACTTCACCACGGCGGCCACCTTCTCGGGCACGACCACGGTGCGCTTCACCGCCAGCTCGACGGCCGCCGGGTACAGCTTCTCCGGCACGCCAGCGACGGTCACGGCGAGTTCATCGCCCCCCGCCGGACCTCCGATCGCCGAGGCCGGAGCCCATCTCTACCTCATCCCCACCTGCGCCCACATCAAGGGGGTGGGGACCACCGCCTGGGTGAGTGACGTGGTTCTGCAC
>JBBINC010000248.1:873-2083 GCA_037444085.1 Acidobacteriota bacterium
CCGGGCGCGGCGGCGGCCACGGTCAACCTCTACCTGCTCAAGCGCGATGCCGACAACAGCGGCGTGCGAGGTAAGACCGTCACGGTCGTCGCCGGCAGTTCGAGCAAGCTGCCCGATGTCGTCCTCGCCAGCTTCGCGGAGTCGTCCGCGGCGGGAGCGATCCTCGTGGGCTCATCGCAGCCGTTGATCGTCTCCTCGCGCACCTACAACAACGCCCCGGCCGGCACCTTCGGCCAGTTCGTGGCGGGCCTGGCGGTGTCGCGGGCGGTGTCGGGGAAGGCGGAGGCGAGGCTTATCCAGCTCACCAGAACGGCGTCGTACCGTACCAACCTCGGCCTCGCCAACGCCAGCGGCAGCCCGACGCCGGTGCACGCCACGTTCTACCGCGCCGACGGCAGTCTGCTGGGGCAGCGCGACTACTCCCTCAAGCCATACGGGGCGCTGCAGGAAACCGACGTCATCGGCAAGCTGACCAGCGCCGAGGTGAGCGACGCCTACGCCGTCGTCTCCTCCACCTCGGCGGCGGCGCGCTACGTCGTCTACGCCTCGGTGGTGGACAACCGCACCGGCGATCCGGTAACGGTCATGCCGCCTTCGATGCTGGCCGGACGCACGACCGTGTTGCCGGCGAACCGTGCGGAGGCGGCCGCGCTCAAGCAGGAGCGGGCTGGCGCCAGCCCAGTGCGCAGCGGCCAGCTCGCCCCGCAGCCCACGACCGCGGCTCTCCCGGCAGGCGTTCATGCCACCGTGCTGAACCGCCCAGCAGCGCTGGCGTCGAACGAGACGGTGCTGTCCGACGGCTTCGAGGGCCCCTTCCCCGGTTCGTGGACACCCTGGACATCGGAGAGCGGCCCGGACACCGCGTGGGGGCGATCGACCTATCGCCGGTGGGGCGGTAGCGCCAGCGCCTGGTGCGCGGCCGGGGGGACGCAGGCGTCGCTCCCCGGCGCCGACTACCTCGCCAACATGAACACCTGGATCATCTACGGGCCGTTCTCACTGGCCGACGCCACCGCCGCCCGGGCGAACTTTCGCTACTGGCTGAGATCGGAGGAGGAGTGGAACACCGGCTCGACCACCTACGGCGACCCGTTCATGTGGCTGGTGTCGGTGGATGGAGGCGACTTCCACGGCTTTAAGACCTCGGGCGATAGCGGCGGCTGGGTGGCGCGCGAGCTCGACTTCGCGGCGGTCCCCGGCCTGCAGGTGC
>JBBINC010000249.1:0-2017 GCA_037444085.1 Acidobacteriota bacterium
TGTCGGTGTCCGTGCCCGGGTCCGTGCTCCATGCGGATTGTGGGGCGGGCGCCCCCGCCCGCCGTTTCGACGGCTCGTGGCCGCGCTGCCATGCCGCAGCGCTGCCGGCGGCGGTGCGCCTGTCACCGGGCCCTGATCAGGGGCGCCGGTCCCCCATCCACTGCGCCCGGTCTACATCGGCCGTCATGCCGGGCTGCAGCAGGATGGCGCCGAACAGTTCGCTCACCTCGATGGTGCTGCTTGCCGCCTCCACCGCGATGACCAACCCAACGCCCTCCCGGGCGGCGCCGGCGAGGAATTCCACCGTCATCCCAGGGCGCACGCCGTGCCGCTGGCCGCGGTTGATCTCCACGTACCCGCCCTCCACTCGCGTGATGCGGCCGCGCCACGGGATCTCGCCCGCTCCCATCACCACGGTCCGCGTCACCTCCCGCTCCCACCGCGCACCGCCGCTGTCGCCGCCCAGCCCAGCCGTGACCGAGTACACCCCCGGCGCCTCGACCGGCACCGCCACCTCCCAGACACCGCTACCGGCCGGGGTCGGCGCCGGACCGTCCAGCACCGATCCGGACGGCGTCGTCACCCGGCTCCACGCGCGCGCCACTGCGGCGCTCGTCTCCGCTCCGACCACCTGCAGCCGCAGGAGGCCGGGATCCTGGGCGTTGCCCGCCGACATCGCCAGGCGCAACTCGCTGGCGCCCCCCGCCGCCAACGCGAACTGCGCCTCCGTGCCCGGGACTTCCTCGCCCGTGATTCGGGCTGTCCACTCGCCAGCCGCCGGCGCGTCGACCGTTACGATGCGATAGGTCGGACCGCTAGCCGTGGCGCTGCCCGCCGGCGCCCCGCCCGGATCGAGCAGCTCCAGCCCCAGTCGACTGCCCGGCCAGGTCAGACGCACCGTCAGCTGCTGGATGAACGGATCAACCAGGAAGCGGACCTCCGCCGTCTCCCCCTGGCGGATCATCCCCCTCCGGGTGATCACCGTACCCTCGCACGCCAGCTCCGCGACTACTTGGTCGAACGCCCCCACCAGGTCGCCGGCCTGCGCCGCCTGCATGTAGACGCCGCCGGTGGAGGCGGCGAGCCGCCGCAGGAAGTCCACATCCAAGTCTCGCCCGAGCCCCACCACGTGCACCGGAATGCCCGCGGCGGCGAAGCGCTCCCCCCCTTCGCGGCGGTCCGAGCGCCCGTCGGTGAACAGCACCGCTGCCCTGTTACCGGTCCCAAAGGCGAGCTGCTGATAGCCCGCCGCCAGCGCCGCGGCGATGTCGGTGCCGCCGGCGGCGTCCGCCCGCTGCACCGCCCGCCTCGCCGCGTCCCGGTCCTGGCTGCGCGCCACCACCGCCGTCGACGTCGAGTCGAAATCCACCACCGTGAACGTCGTCCCGGGCGGGGTGCGGTCGATCAGCAGCGCGCCCGCCTCCTGGCGCAGATTGCGCGGGTCGTTGTCGCGCATGCTACCGGAAGAATCCACCAACAACGCCAGGTCCACCGGACCGCACCCCTGGACGCCCGCAGCGCGCCCCACCACCCGCACCACCGCCTCGGCGCCGCTGCCGTCCAGCTTCAGCCGGTAGAAGCCGCTCTCGGCGAAGCGCAGCGGTTCCAGTGGTGCGATCCAGTAGAGCCCGGTGGACGTTGCAGGGTTGTTGAAGACGTCCGCTCCCTCCCTCTGCAGCACCAGGGGAAGGCGCGCGGCGAACCGCCAGATCCCCGCCGCCGGCGGCTCCGCCGGCGGCCCGCCCACCAGCCGCGGCAGCGAGGGATCCGGCTCGAAGACCTCGACGCTCAGCGCCAGACCCCCGGCCCAGCGCATCTCGTCGCCGCTCTCGTAGGTCAACAGCGGCAGCAACTCCTCGCCCGGGCTGGCATCCAGACGTTTGCCCGCCCCGCGCGACCCAGCAACCACCAGGGCAAAGCGCGACTGGTTGCCGACCATCCGTGCCTCGGAGAGAAAACTCACCATCAGGCCGCCGATCGAACCCGCCGCCTTGCCGAGGAAGTCGGCCACGATGGC
>JBBINC010000250.1:0-2006 GCA_037444085.1 Acidobacteriota bacterium
TTGCCAGGGCAGCGGCCGAGCGTCGCTGTCGCGTCGACATGGAGAAGCTGGTGCGCGTGATGCTCGCCAACCGGTCGGACCCTCGGTCCAAGCTGGGTCTGTCTGTGGGCGCGCGGTGTGCGACTGCGATGGCGCTGAGCGCGGCCGGGCGGTCGCCAGCCGCCGCGGTCGGGTTGCTCCCATCTGACCGCCGCGACCCATAGGTGCCAGTCGCTCATGACGACTCGTCGCCGCCACAGAGAATGAAAATGGAGCGGGTTTGGAGAGAGGTCGAAGTGTGATGGCGTTTGGAACCGATTGATCCGGTGAAGCTTGTGGCTATTTTTGGACCAGGCCCAACGTTCTTGATGATCTCTCTTGCCGCGCGATGCTGCTCCGGCTCAAGCCCCCGCGGTCGGTCCACATCGCCCGGCATGGCGCTTCGCCTCGACCTCGCGCCCCCTGCGGTGCCGACGAAGTGATCGCCTTGACGCTACAATCCCCCCAGTGACGCCTGGCCATCCCGCTCGCCGGCGCCCGTGGGGCGTGGCCCTGGCCGCGCTGGCCGTCCTCCTCGCCGCCTGGCCGGCGGCGGTCTCCCGCGAGATCCAGGAGAACGCCGCACCTGCACCTTTGACCTCTTTGGCCAGCGCCGCAGCAGCCAGAGCTCGACCTCCACCACTCTCTACCAACACGACTCCGAAGGGTGTTGCCGGCCACGAGGAACTGGGGGGTTTGGATAGGGCGCCGGTCATGGGGTTGAGGTGGGTATTTGTGTTGGAGAACTGGAGGTCGGATCGGGCGACAGATGGCGCTGGAGCGAATCGCGCGGCATTACGCGCAGGTCGGGGTCGTGGGAGGCCAGCTCGCGGATCAGCGGCAGGAAGTAGTGCAGGGAGCGCAGTAGCTGGGGTGGCGATATCGCTTTGAGGTGGCGCCGGGCGTGGGCCTGGAGCAGCGCATCGAGCACCACCTCGAGCGGTACTCCTGCGGAGGAGAGCCAGCAGGGCAGCGCGCGATCCGCGCGGCGGGGCCGGCAGGCGGTGTCGGGCAACGCCACGTAGGCCTCCAGCACCGCCGCCACGTAGTCCCGCTCCGTCATCGGCGCCGCCGGCGGGCCTCGCGCTCCTTCTTGCCCTCGAAGGCGCGATAGCTTTCGCCCTCGATCACCACCACGTCGGCGTGATGCAGCAGGCGATCAAGCAGCGTCATCAGACACGACGCGTTGGGGAACACCGTGCTCCACTCGGTAAAGGCGAGGTTGGTCGTCAGCAGGAGCGAGCGCCGCTCGTGGCGGCGGGTCACCTCTTCGAATAGCAGATCCGCGGCGCGGTCGTCGTACGACAGGTACCCCAGCTCGTCGATGCACAGCAGGTCGTGAGAGGAGTAGTACGCCAGGCGGGCCCGTCGCCGCTGCGGCGAGGAGGTCCTGGAGTGAGGGCGCCGCGCGCCGCAGCCGGCCGGCGCGAGAGGACGCCTGCGCCTTGCTGCGCTCGGCCAGCAACGGTGCGAGATGTGCGGGATCTTCGAGCACCCGTCTGCGGCCGAAGCTGTGGCGATGGACGGCGACCTCCGTCTGGCCGTCGAGAACGCGCACCGTCTCCATGGAAGCAACCGGCGTCAGCCAGCGTCCGATCAACCCCGCCGGCATCGAGTCGTCGTTGCAGTCGAAGCGCACGTACGGCGTCTGGCCGGAGCCAATCGGCGCCACGAGATCGCACGGGCAGGGATGCACAGGCAGGGGCAGCAGCCGTGAGCGCTCCTCGGCCAGCGCGGCAGAGACGGTGCGGCCGGGATCCTGCGGCCACCCGCGTGAGAGCGCGACCTCCTCCTGCCAGGCGTGCGCCGCCTGGTTGAGCGCGGCCAGGCCAGGGAGGGCCCACGTGGCAAAAAATGCGTCGCGCACGTAGCGTACGGCGCGCTCCACGCGGCCTTTCTGGTGCGCGGCGGCGACGCGACGGGGCATGCGCGGGCGGCGCGGGAGCGCACCGGCGGCCGCGCCCGCGCCGTCGCCGAGGTGCTGGCCG